>JAPKGU010000001.1 GCA_026647565.1 Phycisphaerales bacterium
AACTTCTTCCCGACCGTCGGCTTCATGTGTGCTGCCATGGGATTGCTCCGTAAAAGGCGGATGGGGCGCTTCGCATCGCCCGTAGCGATGGTTGGCCTCCATGCAATCTTCATGTGTCAAAACGCGGGCGGATTCGCCGCCCGCGACGGAGGCCACGAACATGAACGCCACGACGAAGACGACGATCGAGATGGCCAGGACGCTGGCCCGCCGCGGGTTCGCGGTGCGGAGCATCGAGATCCAGACGCCCGACGGCCGCTGCTGGTGCATCGACACGGTCGCCCCCGGGCGGGCCCGCCATGCCGACGGGCACTGGGGGCCGAAGGCCGGAGCGCCGGGCGGCTTCCGCCTGTTCGAGATCGACCATGACCGCGACGATGCGCCGATCGAGCACGACCCGGTGGATTACGACACCTGGGACATGGGCGACCTGATCGACTACCTGAATGCGGTCGGGCAACCCAAAGCCCGGCCGAGCACGACTCGCACAACCGACCCGACGACCTGAAGCCCGCGTGATGCGGGCTTCGCTGTTTACCAGAGAACCACAACCCCGAGGAGCACGACCATGACGAAGCGCACGACCAAGCCCGAACCGACTGCCGCCGAGACCTACGCCGCGAGGCAGAACGACATCGCCCGCCTGATGGACGTCCTGCAGATGGAACTCGACAAGCACGCCGAGCAGGCCAAGGCCGACCCACGCAACTGGGGCCGCACCGGCGACCTCGGGAAGGTCCGCAGCGAGCTGATCGACCTCGTCGGGTTCATGAGCGGGATGGACCGCGAGCACGTCGAGGCCTTCCTGGCCGACGCCGAATGACCCCACGCGGCGTCGCGGGAAACCGCGGCCGCCACGCTTCCCCGCCGCAGCGTGCGGCGGGATTCCGCACCCGACAGAAGGAGTCCGACATGGCACGCAAGGGCACGATCAAGAACATGGGCAAGGTCCACCGCGAGATGGGCGACGCGCGAAAGGCCCGCAAGGCGGCGAAGGCCGCGCCGCCCGCCAAGGAGACGGCGGCCGCCCCCGCCAAGCGCATGAGCGCCCTCGACGCGGCGGCGCAGGTGCTTGCCGCGAGCGAGGTGCCGATGCGGGCCAAGGAGATGATCGCCGCGATGGAGGCGAAGGGCCTGTGGACGAGCCCCGGCGGCAAGACGCCCGAGGCCACGCTGTACGCCGCGATCATCCGCGAAATCGCCGCCAAGGGAACGGCTGCACGATTCAAGAAGCACGAGCGCGGCGTCTTCGTCGCCGGGAAGGGAGCCTGAGCCATGACCGCGACGCCCGCCCAAAACCGCGAAGCGCAACTCGAAGCCGTCCTGCAGGCCGCGCTTTACCTGCTCGGCGCACGCCAGAACCAGATGCTCACCATCGAGGAGTGGACAGACCTGGCCCGCGCCGTCGCCGCGTGCCAGGATCGGAAGACCGCCGACTACCTGACCGAGCATGACCTCGATGACATCGCCGCACGCTACGCCCTCGAATGGGACGAAGCGGTCGACGGCCCGCTCCCGAACGTCCGCGACACCTGAAAGGCGGGGATCAGCAGTCTCACCCGCCGATGCCCCGGACGGCCGGGGCGTTTCTCGTTGCGCTGCCGCCCATCACCCCACTGGCCCCCGCAACGCCGCCTTTACGGGGCGATCCGGCCGTCCACCAGCTGCCAGCAACTGCTACACTCCGCCGATGGCCCGCGCACGCACTCTCCATCGCCATCCGCCGACCACGCCGGAGGTCATGACGATCTCCGATCTGGCGGTGTATCTACAGATGTCGCAGTCGTCCCTCTACAAACTCGTCCAGCGCGGCAGCGTGCCCGGCCACAAGGTCGGTCGCCACTGGCGCTTCCACAAGATGTCCATCGATAGTTGGCTCCAGGAGTCCTCCGCGAAGGCGGCCCGCCTGACCAAGAAGTGAAACCCCGATGCCCGACGCACCCGCTCCAAACACCGATCTCGCCTACGCGGACACTCTGTGGAAGTCTGCGGACGCGCTGCGCGGCCAGATCGACGCGGCCGAATACAAGCACGTCGTGCTCGGACTCCTGTTTCTGAAGTACATCTCGGACTCGTTCGAAGCCCGCCGCACCGAGCTCAAGACGGAGCTCGAGGCCGACGGGATCAAGGGCAAGCAGCTCGAGTCGCTGTTGGAGACGCGTGACGAATACACCGCTGAGCGCGTGTTCTGGGTGCCGCCCGAGGCTCGTTGGCCCAATCTGCAGAACCAGGCCACTCGCCCCGACGTCGCCACACTGATCGACGACGCGATCCTCGCTGTCGAGCGCGACAACCCGGCGCTCAAGTCGAAGCTCCCGCGCGACTACGCCCGTCGAGGCATTGAGCCCGTCAAGCTCAAGGGTCTGATCGACCTCATCGCCGACATCGGCTTCAAGGGCGACCGTGGCAAGGCCCGCGACACGCTCGGCCGCGTCTATGAGTACTTCCTCGGCAAGTTCGCCGCTGCCGAAGGCAAGCTCGGCGGCGAGTTCTACACGCCCCGCTGTGTGGTCCGCACGCTGGTCGAGATGATCGAGCCGTATCAGGGTCGTGTCTTCGACCCCTGCTGCGGCTCCGCCGGCATGTTCGTGCAGTCCGAGCGCTTCGTCGAAGCGCACGGCGGCAAGCGCACCGACATCTCCATCTTCGGCCAGGAGTCCAACCCCACCACCTGGCGGTTGGCCCACATGAACCTCGCCATCCGTGGCATCGAGGCCAACCTCGGCTCCCAGCCCGCCGACACCTTCCTCCGCAATCTCCACCCTGATCTCCGGGCCGATTTCATCCTCGCCAACCCGCCATTCAATGTCTCCGATTGGTCAGGCCAACTGCTCCGCGATGATGTTCGCTGGCAGTACGGCGCGCCACCGGTGGGCAACGCCAACTACGCCTGGATTCAGCACTTCATCCATCATCTCGCCGTCCCCAACGGCCGCGGCGGAGGCGTCGCGGGGTTCGTCATGGCCAACGGCTCGCTCTCGAGCAACTCCGGCGGCGAGGGCGACATCCGCAAGCGCATCGTCGAGGCCGACCTGGTCGATTGCATCGTCGCGCTGCCCGCGCAGCTCTTCTTCACCACCGGCATCCCCGTCTGCCTGTGGTTCCTCACCCGCGACAAGTCCGGCCGCAACATCAAGAAGGGTTGCCCCAATCGCCCCGGCGGCCGCGCCAAAGAGACCCTGTTCATCGACGCCCGCAAGCTCGGCACGATGGAGACCCGCACGCTGCGCCGCCTTACCGGCTGCGACGATGGCGAAACCCGCCTTGCCGACGGCATGGGTGACCCACTCCCCACGACCGATATCGGCCGCATCGTCTACGCCTTCCGCCAGTGGCGCGGTGAACCCAAGCCCGAGTGGTGGTCCGACCGCGAACACGGCCCGTGGGCTTTCAAGCCGGTGCCCGGCTTCGCCAAGGCCGCCACGATCGACGAGATCAAGAAGCACGGCTTCGTGCTCACCCCCGGCCGATATGTCGGTGCGGAAGAGCAGGAAGCCGACGGCGAGCCGTTCACCGAGAAATACCCTCGCCTGCTCGCCGAACTGGAGGAGCATTTCGCCGAGTCTGAGCGTCTGACCCAAGTCATCCGTGAGAATCTTCGTCGTGTGGGGGGTGGCAACGGGGCGTAAGCCCTGCTCGCCGTGGAGATCGTCGTGACGAGAGTGCCGGTCAAGCCTGAACTCCTTCGCTGGGCCTGCGAGCGCGCAGGCAAGCCGGAGTCTGCGCTGGCCGAGAAATTCTCGGCATTCCCAGATTGGTTGACCGGTGAGAAGGCCCCCACGTTCAAGCAACTGGAGGACTTCGCCAAGGCCACTCGCACGCCGTTCGGCTTCTTCTTCCTACCGGAGCCGCCGGTCGAGACGATCCCGATCCCGGACTTCCGCACCGTCGGCAGCGAACGGGTCCAACACCCCTCGCCGGACCTGCTCGACACGATCTATCTCTGCCAGCAGCGCCAGGATTGGTACCGCCAGAATGCCCTCGTGCTGGGCGAGCCGCCGCTCGACTTCATCGGCTCCGCCAGCGCTCAGAGCGACGTCGTCACCACCGCCGCACGCATCCGCCAAGCCGTCGGGTTTGACCTCGACGCCCGCGCCGAAGCGTCCACGTTCGTCGATGCCCTGCGCATGATGATCGACGCCGCCGACCAGGCAGGCATCCTTGTAATGGTCAGCGGCATCGTCGGGCACAACTCCCACCGCCCGCTCGACACCGCCGAGTTCCGCGGCTTCGCGCTGAGCGATGACCGCGCCCCGCTGATCTTCATCAACGCCACCGACACCAAGTCGGGCCAGATGTTCACCCTCGCCCACGAACTGGCCCACCTCTGGCTCGGCGAGTCGGGCGTCTCGGATGTCACCCCCGCGACGTCGTTTCCGCAGCGTGCGGGCGGACCGAGCGTCGAGCGATGGTGCAACGCCGTCGCCGCGGAGATGCTCGTCCCGCTTGATGGCTTCCGCCAGGCGTACAGCCGCCGGGCCGATCTGCGGCCGGAGATGCAGCGTCTCAGCAGGCAGTACAAAGTGAGCACGCTCGTTGTCCTCCGCCGGATGCTTGACGCGGGCGGACTCACCCGCGACGCTTTCCAGGCTGCGTTTGATGCCGAACTGCAACGCCTCAGGGCTGAGCTCGCCAAGCGCAAGGCCGCCGGTGGCGGCGGCGATTACTACGCGACGACCAGCGTCCGCGTCAGCGAGCGCTTCGCCAAAGCCGTGCTGGCCAGTACCTGGGAAGGCCGCTCGACGTTCACCGAGGCTTTCCGCCTGCTCGGCTGCCGCAACGTCAAGACCCTCGAATCCCTCGGCGATCGCCTCGGCATGTCCGCTTTCCTGCGTGGGGGGGCTGTCTGATGGCCTACCTCCTCGACGCCAACGTGTTCATCGCCGCGAAGAACCTGCACTATGGGTTCGATTTCTGCCCGGGATTCTGGGATTGGCTGCGCCGCGCCCATCAGTCAGGCACCGTTGCAAGCATCGAGAAGGTCGGGGACGAGTTGACCGCTGGACAGGACGAACTCGCGAGGTGGGCGCAAAACTTGCCCGACGGGTTCTTCGTGCGTCCCGATGCCACCACGATCCCCTCGCTCTCGACCGTCGCGACCTGGGTGAACAACCAGTCGAACTACAGCCCGGCCGCCAAGAACACGTTCCTCCAGATCGCTGACTACTACCTTGTCGCGCAAGCCCATGCGGGCAGGCACATCGTGGTCACGCATGAGCGGCACAACAACTCCGTGCACGTCGTGAAGATCCCGAGCGTGGCTCTGGGCGTTGGGCTGACGTGCGTGACGCCCTTCGAGATGCTGAGGAGGGAGCGAGTGCGCTTTGTCTTGGGGGCAACGCCGTGAACAGCGACACCTGCACCCCAGCACACTGGCGGCGAACCACTCTCGGGGCCTCCACTACTTGGATGTCGGGTGGCACGCCATCAAAGAGCAACCCTGCATTCTGGGGAGGAGCGATACCCTGGATCTCGGCGAAGTCGCTCAAGAGCTTCTACCTCTTTGACTCGGAAGACCACGTAACGGACGCGGCGATCACGGACGGAGCACGTCTCGTGGCGCCCGGTGACATCTTGATGCTCGTGCGCGGCATGACCTTGCACAACGATGTACCGGTTGGTCTTGCCATGCGACCGATGACGTTCAATCAAGACGTCAAGGGCATTCGTGGCGCTGGCGATGCGGACACTCGGTTCATCGCGTACTGGCTCGTGGGGAACAAATGGCGACTGCTCGCCGCAGTTGACCAGGCCTCACACGGCACTGGTCGCTTGCGCACAGAAGTGGTGCAGGCGATGGATGTTCTCTTGCCGCCTCCAGAGGAACAGCGTGCTATCGCCGCCGTCCTCGGCTCTTTGGACGACAAGATCGAGCAGAATCGGCGGACGGCGCGGGCGCTGGAGCGGCTGGCGCGGGCGATCTTCCGCGCGTGGTTCGTCGACTTCGAGCCCGTCAAGTCCAAGGCCGCCGGTGCGACGTCATTCCCCTCCATGCCGCAGGCCGTTTTCGACGCTCTCCCGACCACCTTCACCGACTCCGACCTCGGCCCGGTGCCTGAGGGGTGGGAGGTGCAACCGATTGGTGATGTGGTCAGCGTCAAGGGAGGGGGGACCCCAAGTACGAAGAACGCTGACTACTGGGACGGCGGCGTCCATTGCTGGGCCACGCCGAAGGACATGTCGCGCCTCGCACATCCCATCCTCCTGGACACGGAGCGTCGCATCACCGATGCCGGGCTCGCTTGCATCAGTTCCGGCTTGCTCCCCGCCGGAACGGTGTTGCTTTCGTCGCGGGCTCCCGTCGGCTATTTGGCGCTCGCGGCGGTCCCGACGGCCATCAATCAAGGCTTCATCGCGATGGTCTGCGATGGGCCGCTTCCATCATGCTTCGTGCTGAACTGGTGCTTCGAGTCGCTGGACGCAATCAAGGCCCGAGCGAGCGGTACGACATTCCCGGAGATCAGCAAATCGAACTTCCGGCCGATGCTGGTCGTTGTCCCGCCTTTGGAAGTGGTTGAAGCGTTCCGCGCATTGGCAGACCCGTTGTACGAGTCGGTGACAGCGACACAGCGCGAGACGGGTCGGTCAGTCTCGCTCCGTGACTACCTACTTCCCCAACTGCTGAACGGCCAGGTGCCGGTGGAGGTGGCCGTTGTCTGATGCTCCGGCCACCAACGGCAAGTTCCAGATGGCGGGCTGCCGAACTGCAATCCTCTCTGGCCCTGTGGCCGAATCGATCGAGCAGCAGATCCGCGCGATCGAGAACGCGCTGGAGAGTGTTCCAGACTTCGCCTTTGACCTCTCCAAGACGCTCGTCGAATCGGTATGCAAGACTGTCTTGGCCGACATCGGCCAGCCCGCCGATCCGAACTGGGACTGTCCGCGGATCGTGAAGGAGACGACGAATCGACTTTCGCTGTTGCCGCGAGATCACCCCGATCCCGCACGGGCGAGAGAATCGGTCGAGAAGACGCTCCGCGGCCTGCTCCAGACGATTCAGGGGCTGTGCGAACTCCGAAACCAGCACGGCATGGCTTCGCACGGGCGCGATGCGCACGCAGCGCGGATGGACGTGCGACAGGCCACGCTCGCCGCGCAGGCGGCCGACACAATCGTGTCGTTCCTCTACCGCATCCACCGCGACGCCCTGAGTCAAACACCCGGCGCACGTGTCTATTACGAGGACCACGGCGACTTCAACCAAGACTTTGACGAGAAAGCCGGTCCGATCCGACTGGGAACCCTTGAGTTGCAGGCCAGCCGCGTGCTGTTCCACGCGGACCGCGAGGCGTACAAGGCCGCACTGAATGAGTTCATAGCCGACCGCGATGGCGAAGCCGAAGATGAGACACCAGGCGTTGCTGCACCGGAGGCTGGTGCATGACCAGTCCCAGCCCGACCGAGAATCTCGTCGAAGATGTGGCCGCCGTCTACTTCGGCTCGCTGAACTACGCCGTCAAGCGCGGCGTGGAGATCGACGACGCGGGCGAGCGGGCGAACGCCTCGCAGTTGGTGCTGGCCAACCGTCTGATCGCGGCGGTGCATCGGCTCAACCCGGAACTGCCGAATGAACAGTGCGAGCAGGTGGCCCGCACGCTGACGCGCCCGCCGCACCCGACGCTGATTCAGAACAACCGCTGGTTCCACAACCTACTGACCGACGGCGTGGAGGTGGAGTACCGCGATGCTACCACGGGCGAGACGCGCGGCGGGCGTGCCCGGCTCGTCAACTTCGAGCAGCCAGAGAAGAATGACCTCCTGGTCGTGCGGCAGTTGACCGTCGTCGGTCCGGCAGGCAAGGCGATCCGCCCGGACCTGACCGTGTTCCTGAATGGCCTGCCGATCGCGGTGATCGAACTAAAGGACCCGACCGACACCGAGGCGGACCTGGGCGTGGCAATCGACCAGCTGGATCGGTACATGTCCGCCGATCGTGGTGCGCCCGACTTCTTCGTGCCGAACCTTCTGCTGGCGGTTTCGGATGGGTTGCTGACGCGGGTCGGGTCGATCACCAGCGGGCGGAGCCGGTTCATGCCGTGGCGGCCGTCCGAGGGTGGCAAGCCGAGCCTGGAGGCGCTCATCCGCGGGCTGTTTGCGCCGGCGCTGCTACTTGACTATCTGCGAACATGCGTGACGTTCGAGGAGGATGCGAGGGGCGAGGTCGCGAAGAAGATCGCCGGGTATCACCAGTTCCGTGCGATCCGCAAGGCACGGGCGAGCGTGGTCTCGCATCTCAAGCCTAACGGTGACGGCCGCGGCGGCGTGGTGTGGCACACGCAGGGCTCGGGCAAGAGCCTGACCATGCTGATGCTGGCGGGCGCGTTGGTCCGCGAGCCGGCGATGGCCAACCCGACGATCGTGATGGTCACGGATCGGAACGACCTGGACGACCAGTTGTTCGGCACGTTCGCCGCCGGGCGGGCGCTCCTGCGGCAGGACCCCGTGCAGGCCGAGAGCCGCGATCAGTTGCGGCAGGTGCTGGACCGAGCGGCGGGCGGCGTGGTCTTCACGACGATCCACAAGTTCGCCGAGGCGCACGGCGAGATTTCGACGCGGAACAACATCGTCGTGATGGCCGACGAAGCGCACCGGAGCCAGTACGGCTTCGTCGAGGGCGGGGCACGCTGGATGCGTGAGGCGCTGCCGAGCGCCACGTTCGTGGGCTTCACCGGCACGCCGCTGGAGCGCGACGACAAGAACACGATCCACGTCTTTGGCGAGTACGCGGATGTGTACGACATCCGTCAGGCCGTGGAGGATGGGGCGACGAAGCCGCTGTACTACGAGTCGCGGATCGTGAAGCTCACGGTCGATGAGGCGGGTGCGGCGGCGGCCGAGGCAGAGATTGACCGGGCCGTGGCCGCGGACAAGCGGGGCGTCGAGGTCGAGGAACCGATCCGGGTGCCGCTGGAAGCGCTGGTCGGCGCGCAGGAGCGGGTGAACCGGCTGGCGACGTTCATCGTCGAGCACTGGGAGAAGCGGCGGTCGGCGATGGAAGGCAAGGCGATGGTCGTGACCATGAGCCGCGACATCGCCGCGCGGCTGTATGAGGCAATCAAGGCCCTGCGGCCCGCGTGGCACGATGCCGACGATGAGCGGGGCGCGATGAAGGTGGTCGTGACGGGCACCGCGGACGACCCCGAGCCGCTGCGGCAGCACGTGCGCACAAAGGCGGCACGCAAGCGTCTGGCCGAGCGGTTCAAGGACCCCTCCGACGACCTGCGGCTGGTGATCGTGTGCGACATGTGGCTGACGGGCTTTGACTGCCCTCCGGCGCACACCATGTACCTCGACAAGCCGCTGGCCGGGCACAACCTGATGCAGGCGATTGCACGGGTAAACCGTGTGTATGGCGAAAAGCCCGGCGGGTTGATCGTGGATCTTCTGGGCTTGGCGGACCAGCTCGCCGATGCGTTGGCGACGTACACGCAGGCTGGCGGCACGGGCGAGGCCGTGCGCCAGGTGCAGGACGAGGCCGTGCCGGCGATGCTGACGGCGTTCGAGAAGCTCAAGTCGTTCTTCCACGGCTGCAACTACGCCGCGGCGCTGGCGACTGCGCCGCAGGGCGTGTTGCCGGTCTACCTGCGAGCCATTGATCATGTGTTCGGGCAGCAGGACGGATGGAAACGGTTCCGGACGCTCGTGAAGGAGTTGTCGTCGGCGTTCGCGCTAGCCGTGCCGCGGCCGGAGACAGAGGATGTGGTCGAGCATCTGGCGTTCTTCCAGCGCATTGTGGCGATGATCCGCAAGCGGCTCGCGGACGATGTGCGAGGTGGGAGTGTCGGTCGGCGCGGGGACATCGATGCCGCGGTCAGGCAGGTGATCGGCGGAGCGGTGGACGCGGATCAGGTCATCGACCTGTTCGCGGCCGCTGGTCTTGACGAGGCCCGGCTGGACATTCTCTCCGACGAGTTCCTTTCCCGGGTGGCGGCGCTCGAGCAGAAGAACCTAGCCCTTGAGACGCTCAGAAAGCTGCTGACCGACCAGATCCGCGTCACTGAGCGGTCCAATCTCGTGCAGAGCAAGAAGTTCCGCGAGGCGCTCGAAGATGCGATGCTGCGGTACACGAACAAGGCCATCACCACCGCCGAGATGATCTCCCGGCTGCTCGACCTGGCCAAACACCTGCGGGATGCCCAGCGGCACGGTCAAGCATTCGGCCTCAGCGACGAGGAGACGGCGTTCTACGACGCACTCGCAGAGAACGGGTCAGCCAAGTCGATCATGAAGTCCGACACGCTGCGCCTGATGGCACGCGAGCTCGCCGAGATGGTCAAGAAGATGCCCAAGCTCGACTGGACCGAGCGGGAGTCGGTTCGGGCGACGCTGCGCCGGAACGTGCGCCGCATGCTGGCGAAGTACGGGTATCCGCCGGATCTGTCCGAGGATGCCACTCAACTCGTCCTCCGGCAGGCTGAACTCAGCACCGAGAACGAGGCCGATTGACTCCGCACCTCAGCACCAGGGCCGTGAGATCGGTGATCGCGACCCTGCCTCCCGGACTTTGCGAAACTGGGAATCCGGTTCGTGGAGTGGACTTGGGCGACACGAGATGACCAGTGGGGACTCCGCACGCCTCGGGGCGCTCGGTCGCCAGATTTTACGGTCAGATGGCCTTTCGGCTGCATAGGGAACACATAGTGGGGCATGCGGTGATCCGCACTGACCCTGCCACCCCAGCCGGAGTCGGCGCGGGCGTGGCGGACAGGGAACCGCTGGACGGCGTATGTAGCCGGGGGACTGACCGTGTCTTTCGCGACACAGCTCTCGCCGAAATCGCATAAAGGCATGCAGGGGGACGCTCGCGGACGGGCCATGACAGGAATCTGCACGAAAATGACCCACATCTTCGGGAAACCGCCCGCGAACGGGTTAGGTGCTCTATGGCGGAATGCACCTTCGGCACGAATCGCCCGCTTCCGCGCGACAGATCGCCGAGAACGTCAGAGAGGTACCGGGGGGACGCAGACCATGACGCACGACGACAGGAACACGAATCCGCGCGACACTTCTCGGGGGTCGCGCAGATATAGAGAGCACCGATGCCGTCAACGCCTCGGAAAGTCCTCCCGAGTCTTCGCCACGCCGCGTGGCTTTCGCGTAGATGCGTGAGGTAGCGCCTCACCCGGCTACGCACACAACCGAACCAGCCACCCAGCCCAATCCAGCCAACCTGCCGCGATCCAACACCAGCCCGCCCCGCCGCATGGTGCGCCGGGGTTCCCGTTGTCCTGCGCCTGCGAGCCGGTTGATCCCGTTCGCGGCGGCACTCTGGGTGCATTCATGGATGAACTTCAGGTTCGGAAAACGGACGTCGCGGTGATCAACGTCCGCGAGGTGGCGGAACTGCTCGGCGTCAATGCTCGCACGATTTGGCGAATGGCCCAGAGGGGCGAGATCCCCGCGCCCATCCGTCTGGGCGATCGGGTTGTGCGCTGGCGTCTCTCCGATCTCCGCGAGCACCTCGACCGCAAGGCTGCCGCCGCTGTGGGCGCTGCCGAGTCTCGGGCGACGCGGGGGGCTCGTCGATGAGCGATGGGCTCGACGCGAACAACATGCCGCCGGGCACGGCCGCCCACGGCTGGCTCGCCATCGGCGGCGAGCGTGTCGCTGGCGGGTGGCGCTATCCCGAGCGGAACGCCCAGGGCGAGAAGGTTGCCGGGCTCACGCGCTGGGACGACCCGGCGGAGCGCCAGCCTCGCTACACCGCTGCGAAGGGCGGCAAGCGCGGCCTGATCTTCCCGGCCGACGGTCTGCCCGCCTATGCGGGCACGAGCCTGCGTGACCCGATCCTCGTGGCCGAGGGGGCGAGCGACACGGCGTGCCTGCACACGTTCGCCTTCACGGCGGTGGGCGCGCCGATGGCAGGGCGCGGTGGGGATGAGCTCGCTGTCCTGCTTCGGGACCGCCATGTCGTGCTCATCGGCGACAACGACACCGCTGGCCGGAAGAGCATCGACTCGCTGTGCGCCGCGCTCGTCGGCGTCTGCGCCTCGGTGCGATTCACGTTCCCACCGGACGGGCACAAGGACGTGCGGTCGTGGGTCGCCGACGGCGGTGCCGGTGATGCGGATATCGCTCGGCTGATCGAAGAGGCTCAGACATATACACCTCCAGCACCGGCGACGCCGGAGCGTCCGTCGGTACCGGAGTTCGTGCCCTTCCCGACGGACGCGCTGCCGAAGGCCGCGGCCGACCTCGTGCGGGCCGGCGCACTGTCGCTGCAGGTGAGTGAGGCGATGCTCGGCCCGCTCGCGTTGGCGGCGATGGCCTCGGCGGTCGGGAACAGCCGAACCATCGCGCTGCACGCCTCCTGGCACGAGCCGGCCATCATTTGGGCGGTGGTCGTCGCGCCGTCCGGCTCCGGCAAGTCACCGGCCCTCGAACTCGTCACCCGCCCCGCCGAGCGCCGCGATGCCGAAGCGCTTCGCGAGCACCGCGAAGCGCTGAAACAGCACGCTGTCGAGGTGGCTCAGCACGAGAAGGCCATGCGGGGGTGGGAGCGGGGGTCTGGCAAGGGCAACCTGAACGCGACGCCACCCACGGCCCCGGAAGCGCCGGTATGCGAGCGGCACCTCACCAATGACACCACGCTCGAGGGATTGGCCGCGATGCTCGCCGCGAGCCCGCGCGGACTTCTGCTCGCGTGCGACGAACTGGCCGCGTGGTTCGGCTCGTTCGGCCGGTACGCGGCCAACGGTCGCGCCGCGGGCGAGGCCTCGCGCTGGCTACCGCTGCACCGGGCCAGCTCGCTCCGAGTTGATCGTCGCACCGCACCGCCACTGCTCGTCGAACGGGCCGCCGTGTGCATTGCGGGGATGATCCAGCCATCGGTGTTCGCCGCGGCGCTCACGGGCACCGACTTCGACTCGGGACTGGTTGCCCGGCTCCTGCTCTCGATGCCGCCGATCCCGACCCGTCGCTGGCAGCCCGGCGGCATCTCGCCGATGGTCGAGCGGAAGTACAACGCGATGGTCGAGACGCTGTACGGGCTTGAGCTCGACGAGGATCAGTTCGGGACCCCGGTGCCTCGAGCCATCTCACTGGACGAGCAGGCCAGTCACCTGTGGGCCAGCTTCTACAACTCCCTGAACGCGGACATGGCGGGCCAGGACGAGCGGGCTCGCGCGATGATGGCGAAGATCGAGTGCGCGGCCGCGCGTCTGGCCCTTGTCGTCCACCTCGGCAGAGTTGCCGGTGGTGAAGAAGTGCCCACCACCGTGATCGACAGCGAGTCCCTGCGTCGGGGCGTGCTCCTGGCGAACTGGTTCCGCCGCGAGGCCGAGAGGACTTACCTGCGCCTCGCCGAGGGCGATGACGACCGCGAGGCCCGGCAGCTGCTCGACATCGTCCGCCGCAAGGGCGGCAGCGTGAGCGGGCGTGAACTCGTGCAGTCGAGCAGGAAGTTCAAGACCGTGAAGGACGCCGAGGCCGCGCTCTCGCGGCTGGTGGATGCGGGCCACGGACAGTGGGTGTACCTGCCGCAGTGCGGGCCCGGTGCGCCCAAGGCCAGGAGGTTCGTCCTGCCCGGCGCTTCCGGCGACTCCGTCTACAGAACCTCCGCTGGTGATGCTGCAAACAGGGATTCTGTTTGTGTAGACGGTGTAGACACGTCCGCCTCCACACCCGCTGGAGGTGCCGCGTGATGCGCTGGACTTCCTACTGGACGAAGGCCTTCGACGAGGGGCGGCACATCGACTGCCGTCTCGATGGCGAGTACGTCGCCCGAGTCTTCGAACTCGAGCGGATCGTGGGCTTTCCGGTCATGCCTCACCGCTGTGGCCGTCAGCGTCGGCTCTTCCTCGCGATGGCGTGCCTGAGGGGGAAGTGGATGGTCGTTGGCGTGTACGGGACATCTGGAGCAGCAAAGCGGGCGTGCGAGCGCGCGCTCGAGGAGGCAATCTCATGAATCGATGGAAACTCAGTCTGCACGAGGCGGGCCGCGCGGTCGCCGCCTACGTGCTCACCAATCACAAGGTCGTGGCGAAGGTGTTCCAGGATGGCTGCTCCTGCTGGCCATCCCAGGAGCTCACTCCGGCGAGCAGGGAAATCGTGTCAGCCATCGGGCCGCTGGCGGCGGCTCTCGCCGAGTGCGAACTGGAGCCGGCGCTCCCGCTCCACTTGAGGAACAAGCTCGTCCAGTTGGAGGCCGTCGGCCAGATCGAGCCGTTCGACCACCTGCTGACCGATCTTCGGGCCGCCACCGAGCTCTCGCTCGCCGCCGAACTCCGCATGGACGGCCCGGAGGACTGGTCAAACCGATGGTCCGAGCGCCGCGAGTGGGCCACCCCGCTCGCCGAGCAGCTCATCAGCCAGCACCAAGCCCTGATCGTCAAGGCCGCGCGGGAGCTGTTCCTGCACGGCGCTGTCGTGATCCCCCTTACGGAAAGGACGAAGTCATGATGTCCCTCGCACAGATCGCCCAGAACAAGAAGCAGCAGGCCCGCACCGCGTTCATCAACGCGGCGTGGTCCGAGGAGCCGCCGGAGCGCCTCGCGGAGCTCGCCAACGACGCCGGGATGGAGCTCGCGGCCGCGGACGCCATCCTGGCCCGCATCGCGGACATCCGCACCGACATGGCCACCGCGGACACCGTCGCGCATCTCCGGCGTGTGGCGAGTCAGGCGAAGGCCCACTCCGATGCGGTCGGGGCGAAGGCACAGGCCGCCATCGACAAGCTCGACGCCGAGGCAGAAGCCGTCGCCCGCGAAGCCGATGCCGCGCGGCGCGAACTCGGTGATGCGGAGTCCGCAGCGACGCGTGTGCTTTCCGTCTACGAGGAGGGGCTCATCCCTGTCTCCCGCCTGCCGAAGGAGGTCGCTGCGATGATCGAGCGGAGGTCGCTGGAGGCCAAGGTCAACCAGGCCCACACCGTGGTCATCGCCGCGACCAACAAGCGCAACAGCCTCCGCGAGGAGGTGCAGCGGCTGGAGCGCGATCTGCAGTACCTGCCCATCTCGCGCGACCGCAAGGAGCAGGAGGCCAGGCTGAACGCCGAGATCGAGCGGGCAAAGGCCGCCCTCGCGGCCGCGGAGGGGCGGCTCAGCGACGCCGAGCGGGCCCACGCCAAGGCCCGCAGCGCCCTGTAGTCCCGCACATCCCCGCATGTATCTCCCTCTGGCTTTGCCGCCGGGGGGCGACTTGACCCGTGCCACCGGCCAGCCCTGACTGTGACATGCCCGTCGGCCCCGACGGGCCAATCCACCGGAGTCCGCATGCCCACCGTCTACAAGACTGCTGCAGATCGCACGAAGAAGAGCGTCCGTTGGATGGTTGCCTGGACCGATGAGTTCGGGAACCGCCGTACTCGGCGCGGCTACACCGACAAGGCTCTCAGCGAGAGGCTGGCCCGCCAACTCGAGGACGCGGCACGGGCACGACGCGATGGGACTATCGATGCGGCCGCGGAACGCATGGCCGACCACTCGCGCCGCCCGCTGGCCGACCACGTCGCGGAGTACCGCGTCTACCTCGCCGCTAAGGGCAGCACGGAAGAGCACGTGGACCTGACCGAGGCCCGCATCGAGCAGGCGGGCGAGAACGCGGGCTGGAAGACCATCGCGGACATCGACGCCGCGACGCTAAGCCTGCACGTGGAGCGCCTGCGGGCCGGTGGCCGAGGCCCCGCGACCATGAACCACCACCTCCGCGCGGTGAAGGGGTTCACGCGCTGGCTCATGACGAACCACCGCCTGGCCCGTGACCCGCTCGTCGGCGTGAAGATGCTAAACGTGAGCACCGACCGTCGGCGCGAGCGGCGGGCGCTCGATGACGACGAACTCGCCCGGCTGCTCGCGGCCGCCGGCGCGAACGAGTCGGTGACCATCACGAAGCGCTACAAGCGGAAGGTCGGCCCGAAGAAGGGCGAGATTCGTCTCGGCACGCGGACGTTCACCATCCCTCGGCGCGACACGCTCTACCTGCTGGCCGCCTCGACGGGCTTCCGCGTCGGCGAGATCAAGTCGCTGACCACCCGGTCGTTCGATCTCGACGCCGATCCGCCGACCGTGACGGTCGAGGCGTCGTACTCGAAGCGACGTCGACGGGACGTTCAGCCTTTGCGACCGGACATCGCGGAGGCGCTCCGGACCACGCTCAACGCCACGCCGAGGGGAGAGCACGTTTGGCCGGGCTTGCCGCACGAGATGGCGCAGGTCATTGCGGCGGACCTCACGGCCGCGGGCATCGCGGCCAAGGACGACGCCGGGCGCGTCATCGACTTCCACGCCCTGCGGCACACGTTCATCACGCGGCTCGCCCGCTTGGGCGTGACGCCGAAGGTCGCCCAGACGCTGGCACGCCACTCGACCATCACGCTCACGATGGACCGGTACGCTCACGTCGCCTTGGCGGACTCGTCGAAGGCACTCGCCGCGCTACCGGCGCTCCCGTTGGCCAGCGCCGCCAACGAGGCCGCCGTTGCCTCCACGGGTACGCACGGACGTGAGGTGGCCCGACGGACGGGGTTGGCGACGCGCTCCCCCCACGGGCCAACGTCGGCCAACGGGGCGGGAACTGGAACGGAACCCGCGCTGCGAATCGCGCCAGATCGCGATCATGAATCGCAGCGCCCGCAGCAGCGCGCGGCGGGCAATCTGGGTCATTCCGAGTCATCGCCCGCCAACAACGCCAGCGACGCAAAACGCACCGCGGCGGCCTCGGAAGGCCGCCGCAACTCGCGTAAACGTCGGGATTTGTGCGCTCCTGGACAACCCGTGTCATCGGCTGCCAACGCGGAGGTTTCAAGCGAGGCGGACGGGACTCGAACCCGCAACCACCGGATCGACAGTCCGGTACTCTAACCAATTGAGCTACCGCCCCAAACCTGTTGCCGTCCCGAGCCGCCTCGCGGCCACTCGGAACAGGATGATCAATGTAGGCATCCGAAACACGCTGTCAAGCATCCAGCCCCCACTTGTGCCCGTCGTCTGCGAGCGACACGCCCGGGCTCTCGCCGCCGCATCGCACCAGCCGCCCGCGCACCGACGCCTGTTCGCCACAGGCCGATCCGCCGTCCTCCCGCAATCGCTCACCTGAGAGGAATCGCTCACGCGCCTCAGTTGGTCTTCAGCTGGATCTGGCCGTCGCCGTGCAGCTTGAAGGGGCTGCCGCTCGGACCGACCTTGCTGCCCTGGACGTAGACGAAGCCGCACGCCGCGAGCAGGCACACCACGGCCACGAACAGCAGGGCGGTGTAGACATCCACTCCCGCGCCGCGCCGGTGCTTCCCGCCCGGCATCTGCATTCCAATCTGGTTCATCGGTCGATTCTCCGAGGCACTCGGTGAGCGCTGGTTTGGATATCGCGGCCTCTCGCGGGCGTCCGCATCACTTCACGCGGCTCAGCACCGAGTCGCCCGTGCGGACCTCGATCTTGTCGCGACCGAGCAGATCGATCCGCCCAACGGCGTAGTTGAGGTCGGTCTGCGTGATGATCAGGTGCCCGAGGAACTCCCCGTTTCGACCGATGTACATCTGCATGTTGTTGCGGATGCGATCGTTGCTGCCCGCGTTGATCCGAGCCAGGAGAGCGCCCGAAGACGGGTCACGCTCCACGCTCTCGACCTGCGCCGTGATCAGCGGGCCGGCGTCCACGAACGGCGCCGACACGCTGCCGGACGAGGTCGGCGTCACGCCGCCCTGCGCCTGCGCCAGAGCCGTCTTGACCTCCGTCAGCTGCTCCTGAAGCGAGCGGAGCGTCTGCTCCAGAACCTCGCGACGGGACTCGAGATCGTTGATGCGGTCCTCGAGCTGGAGCTCACGCTGCCGGAACTGGATCTCGCTGTCGCGGAGCGACGTCACCTCGACCCGGTAACCCTCGATCAGCTTGGACTGCGTCCGCGCCGTCTCCTCGAGGATCTTCGTCTTGTTCGACACCTCGTCGCGCTGCGTCATCGCCTCGCGCTTCGCCGCGATCTCGCGGGCATTGGCCGTCTGCAGCTCGCGGATCTCGGACTCCTTGGCCGCCAGCGCGTTCTGCACGTCGCTCAGCTGCGTCTGCAGACGCGCACGCTCCGCGGAGAAGTTCGAGACCTCCGCCGCCTTGGTCGATTCCGCGGCCTTGCGCCGCGCCGACTCCGCGCCGTAGTCCGCCACGATCTTGTCCGCGTTCACCGCGTACGCCATGGTCAGGCCCGCGAGAAGGATGCTCAGGACCGCCGCGAACACCACAAAGATCTTCGAGAGAATGTGCACCCTGCTGCTCCTGTCACTGCTGGCCGCGGCCGACGCTGCCTCCGTGGACCGCGCCGCCGCGATGAACACTGAACCCCGTCCGAAGGGGGGCATGTTTATATGCCTCCCACACCACTCCGGACGACTCCGACCTCCCGACATCCGCCGTCAGATTCCCGAACAAACCGTCCGGCGGCGGCCACCCGGAACGATTCACCACACCTTGAGGGAACCCTTGATACCTGACGGCGCGGCCTCTTGTCAACCGGCCCCAGGGTTCGACGCAGGACTCGGCCCCACCGGCTTTCGCGAGAAACCGATACGCGGCCCATGCCGCCGCGGGTTCCCTCCCCACCAACGCCGGAACCAACCGGGGTCTTTGCCCCACGTTCTCTGCTCCAAAGACCCCGCCAAGGCCCCCGTCCACATGATCCTCGCTCCGAGCCGCTTCCCCAGGACCGGGCGTCTGTCCCGACCGACACGCCCTCAAAGCACCGGCCTCAGCATCTCGATGGAGGAGACTCGAAACCCCTCCGCCTCAAACGTCGCCCTCGCCGCATCGTTGAACGACGCCGTCTCCAGCCGCACCTGCGTCACGCCAAGAGACCGGAACCGGGCAACCGCCTCGCGCGTCAGCGCGCGGGCGATGCCCCGGCGCCGGGCGGCGGGAACGACGTACAAGTCGTGGATCCAGCCGAACTCGGCCGTGGCGTAGATGGGGATCGCGGACTCGATGGACGCGACGAGGAAGGCGGCGAGGCCCGGCTTCGTGAGTCCGGGTTTCATGGGGTCAGGGATGTCGGGCTCTTCGGCGACGAGGAAGACCGAACGCGGGTCGGCGGCGCGAATGGGGAGCCAGCGGGCGTAGCGGTCGAGGACATCGGGGAGCGTGGCGAAGCGGTCTGGATCGCGAGCGGCGTGCTCGTCGAGGAGCGCCCCCACCATCGGAAGCACAAGCGGCACGTCGGCGGGAGTGGCGGGGCGGAGGGGCATGACAAAGCGTAGATTCGCGATCTATGCCATTCGATCGATGAAGTACTCACTCGCATTCGCGATCACTGGCTTGTCGAAACCCTCGGCGATCAGAGCGGCTTCGATCTCGTGAAGCGACTGAACATCGCCACACACGTCGAATCCGTGCCTCACGTCGTCGTCCGTATCCACCCAGTATCGCAGGCACGCCGTGAAGTCGGCGGCGTACACAAGCGTGTGAACCCGCCAATCATCCGAGCAGGACGAGGCCAACGTTGCCGGTGTGCTTGCCCACTTGTCGAGCTCGGCCCATGAGCAGGGGCGCTCCGTCGAGATCCAATCGTCATGCTCGATCCAGTCTTCAAGCACAAGAATGTCGGTGTCGCCGTGACGTCGATGCAGCACACGAATGGCAATCGCAACGACGTGTGCCAACTGTGAACGCGAAGCAATCGACGGCATGAAGTGCAGAACATTCCCATCGAAGGGCGGGAGTGCCTTCTGGAGACGCTGTGTCAACTCGTCGTTCATGAATCGTCCATTCCAACAGTTACAAAGTCGGGGCCCGGCCTTTCGGCCGAGCCCCTCTCGTCTCTCTTGATGCTCGCGACGGCTCCTTCGAGCCGTGCCACCACGGCATCACACCTCCAGTTCGGCCTCGGATTCCTCGACGGCCTCGTTGCCGACGGGCGTGGTCACGCGGGGCGGGACCTTGGCCGCGAGCAGGGCGCGACGGATCTCGTCGAGCAGGTCGGGGTTGTCCTTCAGGAACTGCTTGGAGTTCTCGCGGCCCTGGCCGAGGCGCACCTCGCCCCGGCTGAACCACGCGCCGGACTTCTGGACGATCTCGGCCTCGATCGCCAGGTCGAGCACGTCGCCGGTGACGGAGATGCCCTCGCTGAACATGATGTCGAACTCGGACTCGCGGAAGGGGGGCGCGACCTTGTTCTTGACGACGCGGGCGCGGACGCGGTTGCCGACGTTGACGTCGCCATCCTTGATCGCGCTGATGCGCCGGATGTCGATGCGGACGGAGGAGTAGAACTTGAGGGCGCGGCCGCCGGGGGTTGTTTCGGGCGAACCGAACATGACGCCGATCTTCTCGCGGATCTGGTTGATGAAGATGACGGTGCAGTTGGAGCGTGCGATCACGCCGGTGAGCTTGCGCATCGCCTGGGACATGAGGCGTGCCTGGAGGCCGACGTGGCTGTCGCCCATCTCGCCCTCGATCTCGGCCTTGGGGATGAGAGCCGCGACGGAGTCGACGACGATCACATCCACGGCGTTGGACCGCACCAGCAGCTCACAGATCTCCAGGGCCTGCTCGCCGGTGTCGGGCTGAGAGACGAGGAGGTTGTCGATGTTGACGCCGATCTTGCGTGCCCACGACGGGTCGAGGGCGTGCTCCGCGTCGATGAAGGCGGCGACGCCGCCCTTCTTCTGCGCGTTGGCCGCGACGGTGAGGGCGAGGGTGGTCTTACCGGAGGATTCCGGGCCGAAGATCTCGACGATGCGGCCGCGGGGGATGCCCTTGCCGCCGAGCGCCAGGTCGAGCGAGAGTGCGCCGGTGGAGATGCCGGGGATGTTGAGATAGGCCTCTTCATCCAGGCGCATGATCGAGCCCTTGCCGAAGTTGCGGTCGATCTGCTGGAGGGCGCGATCGAGTGCCGCGGCCTTCTCACGGTCGATCGTGATCGGCTCCGGTGCCTTGGGCTTTGTTGTTGTGGGCTTGAGTTCGGCCTTCGACTCGCTGCGGGACTTACCTTCGCTGCGGTCGGCCTTGGACTCGGACTTGGATTCGATCTGCGCGGACGTAGACGAACTGCGAGCCATGCGGCACGCTCCTTTGCTGCCGTGCGGGGCCGCTTGTGTCCCTGGACCGAGCGTCAGATCGCGAAGAAGCCGTCGACTCTTTGGTCTTGACTTTCGGATCAGCCGGGCGGGTGAGGGGTGCGGGCGCAACGGGTCCCGACGCGGGGCACGATTCGGATCAACACGATCCGGATTCGTCGATCAGGGGCGGCGTCGGACGCGGGCCTGACTGGTGAACACGATACAACCACATCGGCGGCTCGTCAAAGCAAGGACCAGTGTGGAGGGCCGCGCCACTGACAACTGTCTGTCAGTGAGAAATGTCAAGCGGCGTGCCGCCCTTGCAGCACGATGCGCACAAGTCCATGTGTCACAGGCCTTTGCGAGATGTATTCCGCGATCAGCACCCGCCATTCAAGGCGTCGATGAAACGGAGAACATCGAGGATGTCCACATGGGATGAAGTCCAGAAACGATCGAGCGGCCGTGCTCACGCCAGCCACTTGTCATCAACGGTCATGCCCGTCGGCAGCGGCGCATCCGGACCGGACTCGATCATGCCCGCGACGGGGTACGCGCAGTAATCCACGCTGAACGAGCCCGCCGGGCGATGGTTGCCCGACAGCCCAAGCCCGCCGAACGGCAGCTTGCTCGAAGCGCCGGCTGTGCCCGCGTTCACGTTGATGCAGCCGGCGCGGGCCTCATTGAGGAATCGGTCCGCGGCGGCGTTGTCCTTCGTGAAGATGGACGCCGCGAGGCCGTAGCGTGTGGTGTTCGCCTGCTCGATCGCTTCATCGAGCGACTTCACGACACTGATGCGGACGAGGGGGCCGAAGACCTCGGTGTCGCACCCGGCATCGCGGCCTGCGTGAAGTTCGGGCTCGCCTCCGAGGGTGAAACGATCAACGCGGGCGACGCCCGGCGTCAGGTAGAAACCTCGCTCCGGCGTGTCGATGGGCGTCGACGGAACGAGGATCTCGGCGCCGGCCTTCTGGAGTGACCTCTGGAAGGCGAAGACGGCGTCGCGTGAAGGACCATTGATGATCGGGCCCATGAAGACGGGGTGCGCCGCGCGCGGATCGCCGACAATCAGGTTCGATGCCGCCTTGCAGAAAGCGGGGATGAACCTCGACGCGATCGATTCGTGCACAATCACGCGCCGGGTGCACGTGCAGCGCTGGCCGGTGGTCACGAAGCCGGATCGGACACACTCGACGAGGGCCTGCCTGAGATCGCCATCGGGCATGATCACGGCGGCGTTGTTGCCGCCCATCTCCAGCGCCAGAATCCGGCCGGGGCGGTCGAGGTTCGCCTCCATGATCCGACGCCCCACGGGCCAGGACCCGGTGAACAGGATCCCGTCGATGCCGTCGTGCGACGAGAGTGCCGCGGCAACGTCGGCGCCGCCCTGCACCAGATTCACCACACCCGGCGGAGCCCCTTCCGCGTCCAGCGCCTCCTGGAACAGCTCGACCAGCATCTGCCCCGTCGCCGGCGCCTTGTCCGACGGCTTGAGCACGACCGTGTTCCCGAGCGCGAGCGCCGGAACCATGTGCCCGTTCGGCAGGTGCGCCGGAAAGTTGAACGGGCCGAGCACGCCCATGACGCCGTGCGGTCGGAACCACGACCTGC
Source organism: Phycisphaerales bacterium (assembly GCA_026647565.1). Classification (GTDB taxonomy): domain Bacteria; phylum Planctomycetota; class Phycisphaerae; order Phycisphaerales; family UBA1924; genus JAHBWV01. Next base: position 22,590 of record JAPKGU010000001.1, read on the forward strand.
CCTGCTTCGTCGGCGTCATCGCGAACTCAACGCCGGTCACACGCGAGAGCGCACCGGTCGGCGTCGCATCCAGCGTGATGTCCACCTTGTTCGTGAGCGCCGAGACCTCGCCCTTGCTGTCCCACATCGCCTTGCCCGTCTCGTCGCAGATCAGGTCAGCAATCCGCTGCGCACGCTCCGAGACCAGGCCCTTGAAGCGCTGCAGGACGGCAAAGCGGCGCTCGCGGGACCAGCGGGACCACGCGGGGAGTGCGGCTCGCGCGCCAGCGATCGCCTCGTGCAGGTGCGCCACGCTCGAACCGGAGCTGAACACGACCTGCGCGGGGCGAGCGGGGTTGAACGACCGGACAGAATCGCCGGGGATGGGGACCCATCGCCCGTTGATGAGATTGGACGGCTCGCGTGAGAGTGACGGGTGCTTCATGCGATTCCCTTCGCCTGATGCTGGTGGGCCGGGAGTCCTCAGGCCTTGGCCTTGGAGCGCGGACGCGGCCTCTTGCCGGGTGCCTGCGCCTTGGATGGGATCAGCGGCCCGGTCGCCTTCTTGAGATCATCGATGGGCGTGATCCCGATGGTGCTCCGGATGTCGGCCTTGAGCGCCGTGATCGCCTCCCGAGTGATGCGCACGCGCCCCTGCTTGTCCAGTGCCATCGGCGTCTCGACCGCGCGGAAGTCGCCGTCGCTCGTCAGGACGCTCGCGTACCCGCTGAGAGGACAGTCCGAGGCGTCGATGCTGTCGGCGAGCGCGGCGCGCGTGGTCTTCTTCACGATCTCGATGTCGGAGGTCTTGGCCTCCAGGTGCGGCCCGCCGTCAAAGGGGTCGATGCGGTTGTGGTACTTGAACCCGAGCTTCTCCAGCATCCGGCGCGCGGGGACGGTCTCGGGGCTGACCTGGCCGACGGCGTTGCGCGCTTCGGCGGGAAGGAGGGTGAGGTAGATCTCCTCGCGCGGCAGCAGCGAGAGCATGAACTCCTTGCTGTGCTGGCAGAAGCGATCGGCCTCCGGGTACGAGAGATTGATGAAGCGACGCCCGAAGTACTCCCAGAACGGGTTCTGTCCGTCGTGAGAGATCGGCGCCATCATCTCCGCGAGCACGCGATCCGCGAACAGCTCCGGATACAGACCGATGAAGTGGAATCGGATGTACGACAGGAACCGGCCGAGTCGCTGGCGGTGCGATCGCATCGACGGCTGAAGGATCAGCCCCCCCACCTCCGTCGGCGCCGACTCGTCAAGGTGGAGCTTCGCCACGACGTGCGTCGTGCCGACCTGCAGGTCCGTCGAGAACATCTCCTTGCGCGTCAACTGGTACGAGAGATTCGGCTGTCCCGGACCGCCCATCCGCGAAACCACCTGGCACGTGCCCAGCGGCGTGCCGCTGTCGGCATCCTCCAGCACGAACATGAAGAGCGGCGCCTTGCCCGTGATGGCGCGAAGCCCGGCAGAGATCACCCCGTGGTGACCCGCGCTCGGATCCACACGCTTCCCCGCGTTCACCTTGCCCGCGCCCGTCACAAGCTCCGACGCCAGCAGGAACGACTGCCTCGACCACTGCACCTTCTCGCCGATGATCGTGTTGTCCGGCGGCAGGTTGATGAAGTACACCATCCTCGCCAGCTTCAGCAGGGTCGGAACGTCGTTCGGGATCGCGCGTCGGATGATGAACACGGGTTGGCTTTCGGTGAGATGATCGACCAGGCTACAGGACGCACGCTGAAAGAGACGCTCAGGACGACGCGGCCCGCGCCAGGCCCCGCTCAAGGCACTCTAAGACGCGCGGCCAATCCTCCATCTTCATCACACCCAGCGGAGGCAGCATCCGGACGTGGTACGGGCCGTGGCCGCAATAGAAGAGAAGCACGTGCTCGTCGAAGCACGCGCGGCACGCCTTCATCACCTTGTCCTTGTCGCCGCCGAACGGCGTGAACCGCATCATGCCGCCGCACCCGGAGACGAGGTCCTTGACCTTCGGGTTCGCCGGGAACCACTCCGGATGCTTCGCGATCATCGTCTGCATGTGACGCCGGAACTCCGCGTGGTGGCGCTCGATCAGTCCGTCGGGACCGTAGTAGCTTCCGTCCCGCAGTTTCTCCACGACCCGCCTGCCGACCCTGAAGTCCGCCGTCGCGCCCGTGAACGTGCCCGAGAGCAGGCCCGGCTTGGGGTTGTAAGCGTCCGTGTAGAGCGTCGCGCACGCCTGCGTCATCTTGCCCACGCAGAGCACGTCCACGTACTCGCCAAGGTTGAGATGCTCGTACGCGAACATGCGGGGCGTGCGCCCGAACGACTGGATCTCGTCGTCCCACACCGCGATGTTGTGGGCCTTGCACACCTCCATCAGCGCCTTGTGGAAGTCGCGCGGCGCAACATTGAAGCCGCCCTCGCCCTGCACCAGCTCGAAGATGAAGCACGCGTGCTGACCCGGATACCGCTCGATGTACTGGCGGAGGTGATCGACACACATGTCGATGAACCTGGTCTCACCCATGCGATCGGCGATCACCGGGTTGTAGAACGGCATGTAGTCCACCTGCGTCGACAGAGGGATGCCCACGCGTCCCGCCGCCGAGTCGCCCAGCTGCGACATCGTCACCGTGCGACCCATGAAGCAGTCCTGGAACGCGATCACTCGCGTCGCGCCGGGCGCGTGCTTCTGGTAGCAGACCTTGATCGCGTTCTCGTTCGCCATCGCGCCCGACGTGGAGACGAAGCAGTGCTTGAGGCGAGAGTGCTTCTGCGCCTCGATCAGCAGCGTCTCCGCGAACTCGAACGCCGCATTCGACGTCTGAAGATTGCCGTGCTTCAGCGTGTCCTCGACGCCCGCCTCGACCGCGGCCCGCACCAGGTCCGGTTCCGCGTGCCCGAAGAAGTGAACGCCGATCCCGCAGATCATGTCCCACTTCACCGACCCGTCCATCAGCTCGACCAGCGCCCCGTTGCCCGCGCCCGACGAGATGTACGGATACAGCAGCGATCGACCCCGCACCGCCGCCGCCCGCGCCATCAACTGCTCGTAAGACTGCGCCAGCTCCGGCACAGGCCCTCGCGCGTCGGTCACCAACGCCGATTTGGCCCTGACCTCGGCCACGATCGCATCCACCGCCGCGCGGACCGCCGGCGATTCCTGCAACTGGCGTCCGGCGGTCCTGACGACCGTCTGGGCCGCGATCTTCTGCGCCGCTGTCTGGGGGGTGCTGCTGGAAACGGTTGGGGAAGGAACGGTCATGGAGCCCTCGTCGGGGTTTGGATTGGCTGCCGACGCACGAAACGCTCGGCTTCTCGGACCGGACGGTCATCCGGAAGGGGTCGCCCCATGTCCGGACCGGGGATTGTTGGATCGGTCAGGAACGGGTGCCCAAGCAAGCCCGATCCGCCCGAGCAAGACGGGTGATGAGGATTGCAAGGAGCGAGCAACGCTCAACAAGACTGGAAAGGTCGATCCACTCGTCCGGCGTGTGCAGACCACCCCCACGGACACCGAGCGTGTCGATACAGGGCATTCCCTCATCCTGAAGGATGTTCCCGTCACACACACCCGCCGTTTTCCCGAACGGCAGTTTCTGCCCGAGGTCTTCCGCCGCCGAGCGCGCCGACTCGGCGAGGAACCGAACGCCCGGAGTCAGCGGCTTGGCCGGACGATTGAACGAGCGCCTGATGACAACGCGAGGCAGCGTCCCCGCCGACGCGGAAGCCGGCGTCGCCAGCGCATCGACCTTCCGCGCCAGTTCCTCACACCCCTCGGGATTCGGGAATCGCACGTTCCCCCACGCCTGCGCATGGTCCGGCACCGCGTTCGTCACCTCACCACCCTTGATCGGCCCGACATTCACGATCATGCCGCGCGAGGGCTCCGGCAGCTTCGCGAGCGCCACGAGCGTCTCCGCAAGCGCCGTCACCGCCGAGATGCCCGATGTGAAGTCGCGCCCGACGTGCGCGGATCTTCCGAACGTCTCGACCTTGAACTGACCGGAGCCGGCCCGCTCCACGACGAGCGAGCCGTCCGGGAGCGCCGGCTCCAGCGCCAGCGCCAGATCGTGCGCCCGCGCCGCGTCGCGAATCGCTCGCTCCGAGTGGTAGCTCCCCGTCTCCTCGTCCGAGTTCAGCAGGAACGACCAGCTCACATCGACGCCAAGCTCGTGCAGCACCTCGAGCGCCGCAACCGCGATCACGATCCCCCCCTTCATGTCGACGCACCCCGGCCCGATCGCCGTCTTTCCGTCCGCGCTCGGCGACAGCTTGAGGAAGGGCCCCGCCGGATCGTGCACCGTGTCAAGGTGCCCCGCGATGAGGATCCGCGTCAGGCCCGCGTCTCTCGACGGACGCGACGCGATCCCCGTCGGAGGGATCGGACCACCCGATGCCCCGAGAAGCCAATCCGGCTTCGCGTCGCCGGGCACAATCGTCGTCGCTGCCCCAAGCGAGGCCAGCCGCTCAAGCAGCATGCGACGCGAGGCGTCCAGCGCCGTGGCGTTGTTGCCGCCGGTGGGCATCTCCACGTGCAGTCGCAGGTCCTCGAGCAACGCCGCGCGCCGCTCGGCAACCGCGCTGGCGATCTCTCTTTCAAGTGTGCTCAGTGGCATGGAGGGCGATGGTAGCCGCCGGCGCCGGTCGGGAACCCTCAGGTCGCCTCCCGACCATGGCGATCCCTCCGGCAGTCCGATCGGATCACCGCCGAACGAAACCTCGCCTTCGCACGGGCGCCTCCGCTCGGCCAATCACCTCCTACCATCTTGGTCCGGGTCTTGCCTGCACCCCTTCCCACAAGTGGAGAGCGTTGAGATGGCGGCGTTTGTGAACCGGCTCGTGATGCAGAATCGTCTCTTCTCCGAGCTGTCGCGCATGTTCGGCCGCGAGGTTCCCCTCTACGACAAGTCGCTCCTCGTCAACGCGATCTGCAACCGGATCGTGTGCGACCTCCTGTCGCGGATGCACGCCGGTTTCTCGATCACCGACGCGCAGCTGGAGAGAACCAGCGGCGAGCGGCACGGCGCGATCCGCATCGGCCGACCCGACGAGTACCGCTGGATCGCGCGGTTCTTCGCGTGCTTCGCCATGGAGCCGCACAACTTCTACGACATGACGAGTGTCGGCGCCAAGAGCCAGCCCAGCATCGCAACCGCCTTCAGGTCCGTCACCGGTCCGGAGCATCGCGTCTTCACCTCGCTTCTCATGACCAGCTACTTCGCCCCGGAGACCAGGGCGCGGATCGAAGCCTTGCTCGCGCAGCGATCGATCATGTCGCCGCGGGCCAAGGAGCTCATCGAGAAGAGCGAACGCCAGGGCGGGCTCTCGGAGCACGATGCCGACGCGCTCATCCGCGAGGGCACCGACCGGATCTTCAAGTGGACGGGCCGCGCCCGCGACCTGGATCTGTACAAGGAACTGAGCGCGGCGGGCTTCAAGATCGCCGCGGACATCGCGTGCTTCGAGTCGCACCACCTCAACCACCTGACGCCGAACACGCTGTGCATGGACCTGTTCACGAGCGCGATGAAGTTCTGCATGGGCGTGCTCGACGAGGACCGCTTCCGCGAACGCGCACGCTCGGCACTCACGGCACTGCTGACCTCCGCCGACGCGGACTTCCTCTGTCTCTCGTTCAAGCATCTCTCTCGCGACGAGGTCGACGCCTTCACCCGCGCCGCACCGACACCCGACGACATCCGCAGACTCGTCGCGGCCCTCGCATCCCGCCTTCGTTCGCCCGACCTTGATCTTGCCCGACTCGACCATTCCGGCTTCAAAGACTCGACCGAAGGGCCGCCCGCGGGCACCCCGGTGCTGCTCCGCCAGGACGCGTACAAGGCGCTGGTCGAGCCCGTCACCTTCACGAATCCCGACGGCACCGTTGTTGAATCGACGCACACCGCAAGGTTCGGCGAGATCGAGCAGCGCTTCTTCGCGACCACCCCCGCGGGCCGAAAGCTCTACGACGCGTGTCTTGCAGAAGCGGACGCCGCCCGAGAGAAGGACCCCGCTCTGGCCCATCGCGACCACGAGGCATACCAGCGACTCTACGCCGAGCCGTTCGCCCCGTTCCCGAAGACGCTTCCCGAGCTCGTCGCACAGGGACTCGTGTACGCAAGGTACGAGCCGACCGAGGCCGGACGCGCTCGGAAGGGCTCGATCGAGACCCCGAGACTTCCCGAGCTCGTGCGCCTGGGCCTCGCCAGGTTCGAGGGCCTTCGCTACGAGGACTTCCTGCCCGTGAGCGCCGCGGGCATCTTCGCGTCGAATCTGAACCAATACGGGACCAAGTCCACCGCCGCCGTTCGTCCCACCTACACGCAGGCGATGCTGGAAGAGATCATGGGAAAGCGGATCGTCGACGCCGATGCCGTCTACAAGGCGATGCAGGCCAGGTCGATCCTCGACACACACACCGCGCTCGGCACGCTGCGCCTGCTCGCGCCGACCGAACGCGCCGAGCTCGAAGCCGCCGCCGAAACGCTGCCCGAGGCATCTCGCTTCAAGGAATCCGAACGCGTCGCGGCAACGGTCTGAGCCGCCGCGCCTCCTGACCAGGTCACGCCCCGCGCCGTGTCACGGACTCTCGCGCCTCACGGACTCGTCGCTCCGTACCTGAGACGAGTCACCGACACGGCTCGCTCCCCCACCAGCGTCGCGACCACAAGGTTGTCGTACGCCTCAAACGAGTCGATCGGCTCCGCGCCGAGCCCCTCCATGATCGGCCCGAGCGTGTTGCTGTGACCGACGATGAGAACCGTCGAGCCGTCCGGCGTCGCTCGCACGCCCGCCAGCACCTCTTCGTTCCCGGTCGCTCCCTGCTTGACCACGCGCGGCATCACCCCGATCGCCTCCGCCAGCGGCATCGCCGTGTCCCGCGTCCGCCGCAGCGGTGAGACGAGGATCGCATCCACCGAGGCGTCCGCCAGCACGCGCATCAGCTCCGATGCCCTCGCAGACCCCGTCTCGCTGAGTTCCGGATCGGCCGACTCATCGACCTTCTCCGCGTGACGCACGAGAATGACCGTTCGGACGGGTTCCTGTTGCACGAGGCCTCGGCCGCTTCCGACCGCGCCCGTTCCACAGGCGATCAGCACGGCCCCCGCGAGCGACGGCAAGAGTCGAGTCTTCATGGCAGCAGCATAACGCCGCGTCTCACGCTCGGCGTCGCCCGATCACGGCTCCCTTCCCGGTTCACGCTGGTGCTCGTCCGCCGCGGGCCACGCCCCGCCCTCCGCCCCATCCAGCACCAACACCACACCGGGCCGCTCCGACGCCAGCCGTGCCGCCCCCTCCGAGGTCACGCTCGTGCCCCACGCATACACGCGTGCCAGCGACGGGGACCACGCTCCGCCCGTCAGCGCCGCGTCCGTCACGCGCGTCCCCGTCATCGTCAGCACGCGAAGCGCCGGCAGCCCGACGACCTTCGAGAAGCCCTCATCAGTCAGACCGCTCGCCGAGAGGTCGAGCCGTTCCAGCGCCTTGCACTCGGCGACAACATCCATCGCGGCATCCGTCACCAGCGGGCCCGTCGCGCGGAGCCAACGCACGCGATGCGCAATCGGCCGCAGCATCTGCAACGCCTCGTCATCGCATCCAGGCCCAGCCAGCGAGAGATTGACGTCGAGCAACTCGGAACCCGCCGCGACCGGAAGCACGTGCGCCCCGATCGCCCGAAGCGCGTCGATCGCCGCCGCCTCTTCCGGGTGCTCCTGCCGATCCGTGCCGTCCTTCGGCGCTCCCCCTTCGTACTCATCTTCGCCGGAAGCCGGCACGTCCACCGCCTGCCGCTCCGTGCGCTGGCCCTCACTCGCCAGCGACTCGATCCACACCCGCACCGCATGGATCTGCGCCGAACTCAAACGCTCACCCTTCGGCGGCATCGCGCCGTCCTCATCCTCAGCAGCCGTGATCCGAACGATCATGTCGCTCGCATCAGGAGCACCCGGAGCGATCACCCACTCGTCAACGCCGAGCGCGTGCTCAAGCGAATCCAGCCGCAGCCCGCCCTTCGCCCGTGTCGGACCGTGGCACTCCACGCACCTCGACTCAAGCACGGGGAGCACATCACGCTCGAAAGAGACCGTCCCCGCGGTCAGCGCCTCCGACGGCTCCTCCGACGGCTCCGCCGCCGGCGCCGCGTTCCCGTCGGGAGAACCCCTGGACGCGAACGGCGCGAAGAGATAGCCCTCGCCGTAGACCAGTGTTCCGCCCAGATGCCCCGCGAATCCGATCGCGCCGGACGCGATCACAAGCGATGCGCGGAACGCCGCGACGCCGCCCCTGTTCCCCCTCGCCGCAATCCCGATGAGCAGGGCCAGCAGCGCGCCCCCGCCCCCACCGATCGCGACCCACCGGTGCAGCTCGAGCGTCGTGTTGCCCGAGCCGTGCTCAAAGTCCGCGTTGAGCCACCCGCTCCCGATCGCCGCGCCGGAAGCCGCCACGCCGATCGCCAGCATGTTGATCGAGGTCCGCGCCGGCCCCGGGCGCCGCAGCGCGGCTCGCGTCACCTCGATCATCGCCGCCGCCAGCACCATCGCAATCGGAAAGTGAACGACGATCGGGTGCAACCGTCCGGCAAACTGGAGCAGCTGTTCGGTCATGCACCCACCCGCCTCAGCAGCGTGATCCGGCCGATCGGCACCCACTCCGCGACCAGGATATCGCCGCTCTGCAGGAAGATCGCGGTGTGCGGGTGTATGAACCTGCCCGGCACGAAGTCGGCGCGTGGCCGGCCGCGCAGCGCCGACGGATGCCCGTCCCCGAGGTGCACAACCGCCTTCCCGTCCATACCCATGAGCGTCACAACGCTCTCCAGGTCCGGCACGAGCAGCAGGTCGTTCCGCGTCTTGAAGTGGCACGGCATCCGCACGCCGTCCGACAGAAACTCGACGTGCTCGCCCTCGAGCGTGAATCGCTGGATGCGCCTGTTCCCTCGGTCCGCCACGAGCAGCGTCGGCCCCCGCCCCCGAACGACAACGCGATCATCCACCCAAAGCCCGTGCGGGCACGACACCTGGCCACGCTCATGCCCCGGCCCGATCAGCGTCGACTCGTACGCCCCATCCGCGCCGTATCGATGGACATAGGACGAGCCGTACCCGTCACCAACCAGCAGCCGACCATCGGGAAGGAATGCAACGTTTGTCGGGCACCACTTCTCGGGCGACTCGTACTTGCCCGACTGCAGCGGGCACCCGGACTCCCACACGACCTCTCCCTTGAGATCGGTCTTCACAACCAGCCGACGCTGCGTGTCGCAGTGGTACAGGAACTCCGCCTCGGAGCCGTCCGCGCCCTCGGCCCTCACGTCAAGGCCGTGCGCCCCACCGCGGAACGCCGAGCCCCACGCGCCATGGAACTTCCCTTCGGGAGTGAACACGACAACCGCCTCCGAACGGGTGCTCTCAGCGTTGACCGTGTGAGCGACGTAGATCAGCCCCGACCTGTCCTGCGCCAGCCCGTGCGTGTCTCCCCACATCAGGCCATCCGGGGGCGACAGCCAGTCGTGGACGCACTCATACATATGCTCGCCCGAGCCGAGCACCGGCGCCCTCAGCCCTGACTTGTCCGACCCGCAAACCCGCGGCGCGAACGCTCCCGCGGCCGCCAGACCGACCCCCGCGTGGAGACCCGCTCGAAGGAACCCGCGTCGATCGACGCCACCGCCCGCCGTTGATTGCCGCTTCATGTGATCCATGCCCTGAGCATACTGCATTCCGTCGGAGTTGGACCGGCCGATCCGATCCTGTAGACTCGGCGCATGGTCCGACACCGTCCCGCCCTCTCCCTCCTGTCAGCCGTCTGCGCCCTCGGTCACGCCTCCGCATCCGACGGACCGACACCCGGGCGGACCATCGAGTTCGCACGAGATGTACGCCCGATCCTCGCCTCGAACTGCTTTGCCTGCCACGGTCCCGACGAGAAGACGCGTCAGGCCGGCCTGCGTCTGGACACCCACGAGGGCGCCCTCGAAGTCGTCCGCCCCGGCAACGCCGACGCCAGCTCCCTCATCAGGCACGTCCTTTCCGACGATCCCTCCGAACGAATGCCTCCCCCCGAGGTCAGCGAGCGGGGCCTGAGCGATCAGCAGGTCGGGATCCTGCGCGCGTGGATCAACGAGGGCGTCTCATGGGGGGAGCATTGGTCCTTTCTCCCTCCCGTTTCCCAACCCCCGCCGGCCGTCTCTTCGCCCGACTGGGTGCGGCGCGACCTCGACGCGCTCGTGCTCGCCGCGCTCGACGACGCCGGCCTGCCCGCGTCCGCGAGCGCCGACCGCCGCACGCTCGCGCGTCGCGTCTCGCTCGACCTCACAGGCCTCCCGCCCGATCCCGTGCGGGTCGACGCCTTCGTCTCCGACCCCCGGCCGGATGCCTACGAACAGCTCGTCGACGAGCTTCTCGCGTCGCCCCACTACGGCGAGAAATGGGCCCGATGGTGGCTCGACCTGGCCCGCTACGCCGACACCAAGGGATACGAGAAAGACGAACGCCGCACCATGTGGCCCTATCGCGACTGGGTCGTCCGCGCTCTCAACGACGACATGCCGATGGATCGCTTCGCCGCGCTCCAGCTCGCCGGAGACATGCTGCCCGACGCGTCCGAGTCCGATCTCGTCGCCACCGCCTTCCATCGCAACACCATGACCAACGACGAGGGCGGCACCGACGACGAGGAGTTCCGCACCGCCGCGGTCATCGACCGCGTCAACACCACCATGGAGATCTGGCAAGGCCTGACCATGGCGTGCGCCCAGTGCCACACGCACAAGTTCGAGCCGATCACGCACACCGACTACTTCCGCGTCTTCGCGATCTTCAACAACACCGAGGACGCCGATCGCTACCCCGTGGAATCCCCCGTCCTTCCCCTCCCGAGCAAGGAGCAGCAGGAACGGATCGAGGCCCTCAAGGCCGAGATCGCCCGACTCGAAGCCGCCGCCGCGTCAGAGCCCGCCATCGCGCCGGAACTCGAGCCCAAGCTCGCAGAAGCCCGCGGCTCCCTGGGCACGGTCCAGTCCGCGGTCCCCGAGCTCCCCATCATGCGCGAACTCGCCGGCGACCAGCGCCGCGTCACCCGCGTCTTCACCGGAGGAAGCTATCTCAATCCCGCCGACGAAGTCTCCCCCGGCGTTCCCGACCGCTTCGCACGCGTCAGCGAGTCCCATCCCGCCAACCGCGCCGAACTCGCCGCGTGGCTCTTCGATCCCGACAACCCGCTCACGGGCCGCACTCTCGCCAACCGCGTCTGGGAACAGGTGTGGGGCATCGGCATCGTCGAAACCGTCGAGGACCTTGGCACCCAGGGCGCATGGCCCAGCAACCAGCCGCTCCTGGACCACCTTGCCATCCGGTTCATGGAAGGCAACTGGAGTCTCAAGCGACTGCTCCGCGAGATCGTGACCTCCTCGACCTACATGCAGTCCTCTGACGTCTCGCCCCAACTGCTCGAGCGCGATCCCGCCAACCGGCTCCTCGCCCGCGGCCCGCGCACCCGTCTCGACGCAGAGACCATCCGCGATCAGGCACTGGCTGCCTCCGGCCTTCTCTCCCGCAGGATGTACGGACCATCCGTCTTCCCGTACCAGCCACCGGGCCTCTGGATCATGATCTACAGTGGCGATCAATGGGCAACCAGCCCCGGCGAGGACAAGCACCGCCGCAGTCTCTACACCTTCATCCGCCGGACCGTCCCCCATCCCGCGATGACCACGTTCGATGCGCCAAGCCGGGAGGTCTGCGTGTCCAGACGCCTGCGCACAAACACGCCGCTCCAGGCGATGGTCACGCTCAACGACCCGCAGTTCGTCGAGTGCGCCCAGGCGCTCGCACGCGTCGCGCTCGCCTCCCCCGGCGACGACGCGGCACGCCTGTCGCTCGCGATGCGTCGCGTCCTCGCCCGCCCGCCGTCGCCGGATGAACAGGGCATGCTGCTCGATGCCCTCCGCGAGCTTCGCTCGCGATTCGATGCCGCCCCGGAGGACGCGCTCCCGGCCGCGACCGATCCGATCGGCCCGCTCCCCGAGGGACTCGACGCCAGGGAAGCCGCGCCCTGGACCGTGCTCTGCTCCGTGATCCTCAATCTCGACGAAGCGCTGACAAAGGAATGACGATGACGACCCCGACGGACCTTCCCCTCCCCGATGCCGATCCGCACGTCCCCGGCTCGCATCTCGCCGGAGTCCGCGACGTCACCCGCCGCCATTTCTTCTCCCAGATGAAGAACGGGGTCGGACTTCTCGCGCTCGCCTCACTCGCCCGCGGCTCCGCCCACGCCGCCGCTCCGCACCCCGCGACTCCGGCGCTCGCGCCCCGGCCTGCACACTTCATCCCGCGCGCCAAACGCATCGTCTACCTCCACATGGCCGGCTCCCCTCCCCAGCAGGACCTCTTCGACTACAAGCCCCGCCTCAACGACCTCGACGGCCAGCTCTGCCCCGAGTCTCTCCTTGAAAAGGAGCGGTTCGCGTTCATCAAGGGCCACCCGAAGATCCTCGGCTCACCCTACAAGTTCGAAAGGGTCGGCAAGAGCGGCATGTGGGTCTCCAATCTCCTCCCCCACTTCCGCGCCATCGCCGACGACGTCGTCGTCGTCAGATCCATGTACACGGACCAGTTCAATCACGCCCCCGCCGAGCTCTTCCTCTACACCGGGTCGCCCCGCCTCGGCCGCCCATCCATGGGCGCTTGGACGGTCTACGGACTCGGCAGCGAGAACCAGAACCTCCCCGGATTCGTCGTGCTCCTCTCCGGCGGCGCCAATCCCTCATCCGGCAAGAGCGTGTGGGGAAGCGGCTTCCTTCCGACCGTGTACCAGGGCTGCCAGTGCCGCTCCGAGGGGGATCCGATTCTCTACGCCGGCAATCCCCCGGGCGTCTCCCGAGCGACCCGGCGCCAGGCACTCGACGTCCTCGGCGCGATGAACCGCGTGCGTCAGGCCGCGCACGGCGACCCCGAGACGCTCAGCCGCGTGGAACAGTACGAACTCGCCTTCCGCATGCAGATGTCCGTCCCCGAAGTCACCGACCTCTCCAGCGAGCCGCCCGAAGTCATGCAGCTGTACGGCGCCGACCCATCAACGCCCAGCTTCGCCCGAAACTGTGTCCTCGCACGCCGCCTGCTCGAAAGAGGCGTCCGATACGTCCAGCTCTTCGACCACGGCTGGGACGTCCACGGCACTCACCCCGGCGACGACATCGTCACGCAACTCCCCGCAAAGTGTCGGCAGACCGATCAAGCCGCCGCGGCACTCGTCCTCGATCTCAAACGGCGCGGCATGCTCGAGGACACCCTCGTCGTCTGGTCCGGAGAGTTCGGACGCACCGCGATGAACGAGGAACGCGCCGGCTCAAAGTTCTTGGGACGCGACCACCACCCCCACTGCTTCACCATCTGGATGGCCGGCGCCGGGCTGAAGAAAGGCCACGTCCACGGCGAAACCGACGAACTCGGCTACCGCATCACACGCGACCCCGTCCACATCCACGACCTCCAGGCAACCATCATGCACGCGATGGGCATGAACCACGAGCAGCTCACCTACCGGTTTCAGGGTCGCGAGTTCCGGTTGACCGATGTCCACGGACAGGTCATCCACGATCTCTTCGCCTGACCCGCAGGCCGAGGACGCCCAAACCCGACCCGCACCCCACCCCGCACCCCGAACACGCCCAGTGCCCGCCGGACGCTCCAGCGCCAGGGCACCCCAAGGGACCCCGCGAACACCCAATTTCACCCGACGATTCGTCGCGTGCATTGACCATCCCGGCCCGGCTCCCTAACATCGCCCCACGATTGCGGGGTAGAGCAGCCTGGTAGCTCGTCGGGCTCATAACCCGGAGGTCGTAGGTTCAAATCCTACCCCCGCTATTGCCGGGCCGGTTGCGAAAGCGACCGGCCCTTTGGTTTTCAGGGAACGCCGCCGAGAGACCTCGGCGGCGTTTTCGCGTTTTGGCCCATGTTCCGAAGGGTTCGCCAACCCGTCCGCCCATTGGACGAGTCTCTGCCGCGCGGCGTGTCCATAACCGGCTCTGGCCCACTTGGGCCTCACGGGCGCGATTTTGGCCCAAAGTCTCTCCGCGTCTCTCGTCGCCGGGTGCCCGGGTTATATGAGGTTCGTGCTCGCGAAGGCGGAATGGATGCGGTTGCAACCGTGATCCGCTGGCTATCGCGCCACGCGGCGCGCGACTTTTGCATAAAGGCATGCGGTGATGCGGCTGTGATCGTCGCGGCCATTCTCTCCGGCACGGAGCTCACCGTGATCTCAAACACCCGGCCCGAGTCCATGACGCCTGCGGAGCGCGACGCGGAAGTGGCGAGCATCTTCGCCCGCGGCCTTGCGCGGGCCATCCATGCGGAACGTTCGCGTTCCACCCGGGAGGCGAGCGACCTGGCGAAATCTGACGCCGATCGACTTGAACTTCCGCAGCATGCGGACCTCAGTGTCTCCGCACGGCCCCGGGGTTAGGGCTCCGGACCATGCGAAGAGGAACCCCCATGCCCGATGCGATTGAACGACAACTCGGCGAGCTTCAGCGGATGACCACCAGCGACTTGGTGGACCGCTACGAGGAACTCCACGGTCACGCCTGCCGTACGCGCCACCGCGCCTATCTGATCCGCAAGATCGCGTGGCGCATCCAGGCCAACGCGGAGGGCGACCTGAGCGAGCGAGCCAAGCGGCGGGCGGCGGAACTCGCCGACGACGCCGAGATCCGGACGATGGCTCCCCGCTCGTACACCTCGCCGCCGCAGCCCGGCGAGATCCGCACCTGCGTGCGGTCGCTCGACCCGCGCGACCGGCGCGATCCCCGGCTGCCGCCGCCCGGCTCCGCGATCGTCCGCCAGTACAAGGGGCGGACGATCCGGGTGATGGTGCTCGCGGACGGTGAAGGCTTCGAGTTCGACGGCGAGCGGTACGGCACGCTCTCGGTGATCGCCAAGAAGGTGACGGGCCAGCACATCAACGGGTACCGCTTCTTCGGATTGCGGGGTGGGCGATGACCAAGCGAGGCCGAACGCCCAGCGTGCCGCCATCGCGGGAACGGGGCGCGGGAGCGCCCGGGCCGATCCGGTGCGCGATCTACACCCGCAAGAGCAGCGAGGAGGGGCTCGAACTCGAGTTCAACTCCCTCGACGCCCAGCGGGAGGCGGCGGAGGCGTACATCGCCAGCCAGCGGAACGAAGGGTGGATCTGCCTTCCGGACCGCTACGACGACGGCGGGTTCTCCGGCGGCAGCATGGAACGGCCAGCGCTGGAGCAGCTCCTGAAGGACATCGAGGCCGGCAAGGTTGACTGCGTCGTGGTCTACAAGGTGGACCGACTGAGCCGTTCGCTCATGGACTTCGCCCGCATCATGCAAACGTTCGACCGCAAGGGCGTCTCGTTCGTCTCGGTGACACAGCAGTTCAACACCACGAGCTCGATGGGGCGGCTGACGCTCCACATCCTGCTCTCGTTCGCCCAGTTCGAGCGTGAGATCATCGGCGAGCGGATCCGCGACAAGATTGCCGCCCAGAAGCGCCGGGGCAAATGGGCGGGCGGCGTGCCCATCCTCGGCTACGACGTCGACCGGTCCAGCGGCAGTCCCCGCTTGGTCGCCAATCCCCGCGAGGCAGCCAAGGTCCGCGAGATCTTCAAGATCTACCTCGACAAGGGGTCGCTCCAGCGTGCCGTCACCGAACTCAGGCACCGGGAGTGGAAGAACAAGCGCCGGGTGACCAAGAAGGGGGTCAGCGTCGGCGGCCAGCCCTTCAACACGGGCACCCTCCACGTTCTTCTGACCAACCCGCTTCTGACGGGCAAGATCGTCCACCGGGGCAACACCTACGACGGCGAGCACGAGGCGATCGTCGATCCCGCGTTGTTCGAGCGCGTCCGCCAGCAACTCCTCGAGAACGGTCGGACCGGTGGTATCGAGATGCGCAACAAGTACGGGGCACTCCTGCGTGGGCTCCTGCGCTGCAAGAAGTGCGACTGCGCCATGATCCACACCTTCTACGGCAAGCGGAACAAGCAGTACCGCTACTACCGCTGTCTGGAAGCCATCAAGAACGGGGCGCACACCTGCGAGGCGTCGTCGCTGCCAGGGCTGGAGATCGAGAAGCTCGTGGTCGACGAGATCCGCACCCTCGGCGGCGACCGCGAGCTGCTGGATCGCATTCTCGCCGAGGCCCAGGTGAACGTTGACCAGGAACTCGCGGCGCTCAGGACGGAGCGGGCGTCGATCCACGCCTCGCTCGGCCGATTGGAGCAGGAACTGCGGGAACTGGTGGCGGACAGGAGCGGGACCGCCGCCGCGACCGCCCGGCTCGCCGCCGCCCACGAGCGGGTCAGCGGCGCGGCGAGCTCGCCGACGTCCCGTGGGACCAGCTCAGCGAGCACCGTATCGAGCCGGTGTTCGCGGGCTGGCTCGCGCTTTCGGACGCCAAGCAGCGCGAAGTGCAGATGATCATCCGCGACGTCAACGAACTCGCCGATCACCGCGGCGTGGCCGTGCTTGCGGAGGGCATCCTCGCTCGCCACCCCGACCGGGCCGAGGACTTCTCCGCGCAGCGCAGCAAGGCCGACAAGGCGATGTGGTCGTACCTGTACGCGCCGGAGGTCTTCAATGACGCGGCGATGTTCGCCCGCGCCGATGCTTTGACCGGAGGCCGCCTCTGGAACCGCCGCAACGGCCTGCCCAAGCGCCAGCTCGACGATCCCGAGTCGTTGTGCGGCCCGCTCGGTGAAGCACTTTCATCGGTGTATGCGCCGGCCCAGCTGCGCGGCAAACAGTGCATGGTGGAGCACTACCGCCGCGCTGACGGCGCGGACTATTTCTTCGCGTACCTCGACGACTACCCCGACAAGCACCTGGTCTTCGACGGCAACGACAGCCAGCCGATCGTGCGCTGGGATCGGTACGCCTTCGAGAACGTGTTCGTCTACAGCGGCGATGAGGGAGTCCTCGAGATCGTCGCGCCCGGTGGCGGGAAGATGTGGACGACGCTGCAGGTGGCGTTTTGCAAGGCCGTGCTCAAGAAGGACATCCCGCCGGCGGACCCGCTCAAGCCGTCGTATCGCCTCGACCATCTGCTCCAGAACGATTTCCCGCTTCCCACCGATCCTGCCGATCGCGTCGAGGACGCCCGTATCACGCGGCTGCGCATCGTGCCGCGCGGCGGAGGCGGACACATCGAGATCAAGGCCGATCCGCGCGGCGACCGCAACGACATCTACCGCAAGATGGACCGCTGGCTGCGCCGCGAGAACCTGCCAGTCGAAGGGCTGCGCATCGTCCAGGCGACGTTCTCGCTCCGTCTCGTCCACAACGGTGTTGGTCGCCAGCCAACGCTGACGTTCGAGGTCTCGGTCCCACACTCCAGCAACCTCAAGAGCAAGCCCGACGAGGTTCGCGTCATCGGCGCGCGTTGCCTGCGCCGTTGGGAGGTGACCGATGACCAAGGCTGATCTCTTCCGGATGCTGCTCGTCGCGGCGGATATGCCGGGGTTACTCTTCGACCACTCAGAAGTGTCGCGCTGGCCGACAGGGGCGCTCGACGACCTGCTGAGGTCACACTTGGTGCGTCCCGCTCAGACGGGGCTCACCGCGCCGTGTCCCCACTGCGACGACGGCCACGTCGAATCGGTGACGGTCGTCGCGCCGTCGGACGACACCGAGAAGCCGCGGTACTTCATCTCCTGCCCGGAGTCGCTCAAGGTCGAGGTCACCGAGGAGATGTGCCGTGGCTGGTCGGTTGACTTAGACGGCTTGGCAGTCACGCTCGCATCGGCACTCGCCGTCTCCACGCCGAAGCCGGTGGTTCCGGGGCGATTCTGGCGGCTCGGCCGGATGCAGCTGCGCGACACCACACGCGAGGTCGTTTTCGCGGCGCGACTTGCCGATGACGACGCGGAGGCGCTGATGCGGCACGTCAGCACTGGCGGACGTGCGGTGGTGTTCGTCCCGCACCGGGTGCCCGACCCGGGCCGATGGCCAGGTAGGGCACCCGCCGTGATCGCCATGCATGACGTGGCCGCGATGGCCGACGACAACATCGTGCTTGATCCGGAAGCGGTCCTTGAAGCGATCGACATCGCCGACAGGAACGCAGAATCTCGCGGAGAGATCCCCGAGGAGAAGCTGACCGCCAAGCGGATCGAGCGCGGGGTCCGCAAGGTCATCGAGAACATGGTGTCCGACGACGCACTCGTCCGGGCATACGTGACTCACGGCTCCTATCGGAAGGCCGCTGGCCAACGTGAAGCCGTACGAGAAGAACCCCCGCAAGAACGAGGGCGCGATCGACGCGGTGGCCAAGAGCATCGCGGAGTTCGGGTTCCGCGTCCCGATCGTCGTTGACAGCGAGGGCGTGGTGATCGCCGGGCACACGCGGCTCAAAGCCGCCGAGAAGCTAGGGCTCGCGGAGGTGCCCGTGCACATCGCCCGCGAGCTCACCGCCGACCAGGTGCGGGCGCTGCGGATCGCAGACAACAAGTTGCACGAATTGTCTTCGTGGGACATGGAGCTGCTGCCGCTGGAACTGGCGGACCTGCGGTCGGTCGACTTCGATCTCGCGCTGCTGGGCTTCAGCGCCGAGGACCTCGCGGCGATCATGGCTCCCGCCGGCAACGAGGGGCTCGTCGACCCTGACGACGTGCCCGCGCCGCCCGACGCTGCGACGACGGTCCCCGGCGATATCTGGGTGCTGGGCAACCACCGCCTGATGTGCGGCGACTCGTCCAAGCCGGAGGAGCTGGATCGACTGCTGGATGGCCAACCGATCCACCTCGTCAACACCGATCCGCCGTACAACGTGAAGGTCGAGCCGCGGAGCAACAACGCGATCGCGGCCGGGCTGTCGTCGTTCACCTCCACGCAGCGCAAGGACACGAGCGCCGGCGACCAGCAGTCGGCGGACCTGCACCGCTACCCCGAGAAGTCCAAGCCGACGCACAAGAAGCTCCGGGCCAAGGACCGCCCCCTGGCCAACGACTTCGTGTCCGACCAGGAGTTCGACCGCCTGCTGGCGGCGTGGTTCGGGAACATCGCCCGCGTGCTCATCCCCGGCGGCGGGTTCTACATCTGGGGCGGCTACGCGAACTGCGCCAACTACCCGCCGGTGCTCAATGCGATGGAGTTGTACTTCAGCCAGGCGGTGATCTGGATCAAGGAGCACCCGGTCCTGACGCGCAAGGACTTCATGGGCAACCACGAGTGGTGCTTCTACGGCTGGAAGGAAGGCGCGGCGCACCGCTTCTTCGGCCCCAACAACGTGCCGGACACGTGGAGCATCAAGAAGGTCAATCCGCAGAGCATGGTCCACCTGACGGAGAAGCCGGTGGAACTGGCCCGACGCGCGATCGAGTTCTCATCGCGTCCCGGAGAGAACGTGCTCGACCTCTTCGGCGGCAGCGGGAGCACGCTCATCGGCGCGGAGATGACGGGGCGGCGAGCGTACCTGATGGAACTCGACCCGCTCTACTGCGACGTCATCGTGCAGCGGTGGGAGAAGTTCACGGGGCGGAAGGCGGAGCGGCTGAGCGCCGCGACCGTCTGATCACTTCTCGTCGCCGGTCAGGATCTGGAGGTACTTGTGGTACGCGAACACCCGATCACGCTGCTTGCCGCTGACCTCGCGGAGGATGCCCGCGTCGGCGGCGATCTCGACGGCCTTCCGCGCCGTGGGCGCGGTGATCTTCAGCAGCTTCGCCACGCGTGCGGTGGTGACGACCGGGTGGTCGGGGAGCAGGTCGAGCAGTTGGAGCGCCGCCACCGTCGACCGCTTGTCGGAGGCCAGGCGGCGACGGTCCTTGCCGAGCAGTTCGAACAGCCCGCCAGCAACCTCGACCCCGTCGTCGGCCGCCTCGCGGACGCAGGACAGGAAGAACGCCGTCCACCCTTCCCAGTCGCCCTCGGTCCTGACCGCGGAGAGGCGGGCGTAGTACTCGCTCTGGTGCCGCTTGAACGCCAGGCTCAGGTACAGCAGCGGGCTGGGCATGAGCTTCCAGTGCTCCAGGAGCAGCGCGATCAGCAGGCGGCCGATGCGTCCGTTGCCGTCGAGGAAGGGGTGGATGGTCTCGAACTGCACGTGCGCGAGGCCGCACTTGATGAGGGGCGGGAGGGCATCGTCGCTGTGGATCCAGCGCTCCAGCCGCGTCATCGCCTCGGGGACGTCTTCCGCCGGGGGCGGCACGAACCTGGCGTTGCCCGGGCGTGTCCCGCCGATCCAGTTCTGTGTGCGGCGGATCTCGCCCGGAGCTTTGTCCGCGCCGCGCACGCCCTTCATGAGTCGTCTGTGGCTCTCGCAGAGAAGCCGAACGCTGAGCGGCAACCCGCTGGGCTTGGCCAGTTCGGAGCGTGCGTACTTGATCGCCTCGACGTAGTTGCAGACCTCCTCGACATCGTGCGGCCTCTGGGCCTCCTTGGTCGCCTCGAACGTGACCACCTCGCGCAGCGTCGCCTGCGTGCCTTCGATCTGCGAGGTGATGACCGCCTCCTTGCGGACGAAGCCGTAGAGGAACCAGCCGGTGCTGGGGACCATCCGGCCCGCGACCTCCAGGCGGGCCAGGCCCGTGAGCGCGTCGGCGTGCAGCCGGTCGATGTCCCCGGCGGTCTGGAGGGCCGGGTCGGCCGGGGGCAAGGGGTGGGGAATGAACGCCCGGAAGGACTCCCCGGCGGCGGCGGATGTGCGGTAGGTGCCGGTCGTTCTGGGCATCGCTGTGAAACGCTCCTTTCCGAGCGGCTGAGTCTAGGAAACGATCGTTTCTTTGTCGAGCCTGCTGCGCAACGATCGTTTCTTTGCGCTTCCGGCGGTGCGTCACCGCATAAACGCCCCGGCCGGGGGCCGGGGCGGGCTGGCGATCGGGCATGGGCACCCGCTTCAGGGCTCGTCGATCTGCGGGAGCGGGCCGTCGGTCGCTTCGTCCCATTCGAGGGCGTAGCGCTCGGCGATGTCCTCAAGGTCGTGGTCGGTCAGGTACTCGGCGGTCTTCGCCACCGGCTTCCAGATGATCTGGGAGGAGGCGTCGTCGTGGGTCGCCAAGCGGATGCTGGAGATCCAGGGGCTGTTCGATGACGGGCTCGATGTTGAAGCCGCCAAGAAGGCGGTGGACCAGCAGCTCGAGTCCCGACTGGTCGAGCTGGAGAACGCCGCTCAGCAGTCCGTGACGGCCCGCGAGGGGCAGCGCGAACAGCAGCGCCGCGATGCGGCGGCGATGCACGAAGCGACGCTGGCCGCGATCGGCCTGGACTTCGAGAACGCGCAGGAGGCCCTGCGCAAGGATACGGAAGCGGGGCTCGCCGAGTCACAAGCGGCGCTCGACGCCGCCAAGCAGAAGCTCGCGGCCGCGATCGAGGAGGCCCGGAAGAAGCGCGAGGCCGCCGATGCCGAGAAGGGACCTGGGCGTCCCCAACGGGACCTCCTCGCGGACTTCGAGGAGCGTCTGTCGGGCCTCGGTGCGGCCATCGGCAAGGGCATCAGTGTCACTGGGACGTTCAGCGCCGCTGCTGTCTCGGGCTTGGGCACGGGTGGCGACGCCGCCGAGCGCACCGCCAGCGCCACCGAGCAGACCGCCCGCAACACCAAGCGTCTGCTGGATGCCAGCGTCGACAACGGACTGCGGTTTGCCTGACCCCTTCACACAGAAAGGAGTTCATCGCTCGTGCCCGTCGAGGTGTTTGAGAAGTTCGAGAGCCGCCGCTCCACCAAGGCGAACCAAGCCTCGCAGTCGTCTGCGGAGCTCGGCTACATCGTGCGCGGCACCGCCGACGACCTCGCGGCCCGCACCGCAGCGCAAGCGGCCTCTCCGGCGACCTACGACACGCTCCCGCGCCAGACCATCCAGATCGAGCCCATCGGACCGCAGCTGTGGGACGTCACCGTCCGCTACAGTCAGAACGCCTCCACCGGCACGAGCACCCCGAGCGAGTCCTCGTTCACGTTCGAGACCGGCGGCGGGACGCAGCACATCACCCAGAGCCTGCAGACCGTGCAGCGCCGGCCCGCACCAGGCACCACCGCGCCCGACTTCGGCGGCGCGATCGGCGTCACCTCCGACGGCGTCGAGGGCGTCGACATCACCGTCCCGGTCTACCAGTTCTCCGAGACGCACTACTTCACGGACGCGCAGGTCACCGCCTCGTACAAGGGCGCGATCTTCTCCTGCACGGGCAAGACCAACGCCGGCTCGTTCCGCGGGTTCGCGGCTGGCGAGGTGCTGTTTCTCGGTGCGACAGGCTCCAAACGCGGCGACGGCCCGGATGACGACTGGGAGATCACGTTTCGGTTCGCGGCGAGCCCAAACCAGACCAACCTGACCGTCGGTCCCGTCACCGGGATCAACAAGAAGGGGTGGGAGTACCTGTGGGTCCGCTACGCCGACGCCGAGGACTCGGGGTCTGGCGCGATCATCAAGAAACCCATCGCCGCGTACGTCGAGCGCGTGTACGACCAGGCCAACTTCGGAGCACTCGGAATCTAAAGCATGTCGGACGACCTCCACAAAGTTCGCTCCGGCCAGCCGCTCCGCATCCCCGCGGGCGCGTATAACGCGTTCGTCGATGCGGCGGTCGATCTGCGCACGCGACAGGGGCGGGGCCAAGCCGTCGCCGGTCCTCTCGTCGAATCCGCGCAGCGTGGCATCGGCGTGGTGCTGGTCCGCAACGACTCGGACGAACTGATCGAGCCGCACCACGCGCTGGCGATCACCGGTGTGCTGGTCGAGCCCGGTGAGGACGACCAGGAGCGGACCTTCCACAGTCGCACGCCCCTGACGGGCGACATGGCGAACGAGGAGTCCGACACGCTCGCCCTCGCGGTGGCGCTCCAGCCCATCAAACCCAATGCCCTCGGCCCCTGCGTGCTCACCGGCGTGACGACCGCCCGGGTCTACATCACCAACGAGACCGACACCACCTGCGAGCTCGCGGCAGACGAGACGGTCCTGGCGAGCACGCCCATGGGCGGCATCCCGATCCTGTGGAAGGAGGTTGGCACCGGCGAGAAGTGGGCGGTGATCGAGCTCGGCCGCCCCTCGCCCGGACGCATCACCGCGATCCTGGGCGCGGCCCAGCCGATCCCCACCGAGCGCAACCGCTGGCGCTACCCGTGGGTCGAGGCCCAGATCGACGGCAACCCCGGCAGCCCGGACTATCTGCGGTACGTGCCGGTCGAGAACGGCCTGACCTCGCAGGCCCCCAGCGGCGGCGAGGACCCCACGCGCCTGGCGATCAACCGCTTCGAGGCGCACCACATGGACGACTCCGAGCCCGGCTCCGGGTTCGGTGGCCTGCTCGGGCTGGGCCCGGTGTGCGAGCTCCCGGGCGTGCTGCCCAAGTGCCCGCCCGCGCGGTCGCTCAAGCCCAAGCTCGTGCCGATCCCCGAGGGCGTGTGCGTGCAGATGACCTGTGAGCGCAACAGCCGGGGCAAGCCCGTGTGGGTCTTCGAGGCCATGAGCCTCATCGAGATCGCCGACCCCGCCGACGAGGACCGCAAGTTCAACCTCTACATCGGAGGTGCCGAATGACAACCACTCCGACCACCCCAACGCCGCTGGAGGCCAAGCGTGCCAAAGAACGGGCCAAGTACCTCGCGCTGGCCAGCAAGCCCGGCTCGACCTACGGGTCGACCAACCACGGCCGGGCGGCGATCCCGCTCATCCAGGAGAGCAAGCCGAGGTTCGTGGTGGACTTCGGTTGCGGCCGCAACGACCTTGTGCGCGAGTTGCGGCGTCTTGGCATCGACGGGCTGGGCGTCGACTTTGCCTTCCCCGAAGCGGACCTCGTGCGCCCCATGCACGCGACCGCCCTGCAGGCGGGCATCGCCGATGTGGTGACGAGCTTCGACGCCCTCGAGCACCTCCTGCCCGAGGACGTGGATCTCACGCTCGCGGAGATGCGCCGCGTCGCGGTGCCGCGTGGGCGGTTCATCTTCTCGATCTGCACGCGGCCGAGCACGACCACCGTCGCCGGCGAGGGTCTGCACCCGACGGTGCGTCCGCTGGACTGGTGGCTGGAGCGCATCGCCCGCGTCGGCGTCGCTGGCAGGCCCCAGGCGGGGTCCCGCTACATCGTCGGGCGGTTCAAGAGTGATGGGGGGTGCTGCGGTGCGTGAGAACCAGTCCGACATCGCGGCGCTGCAGGCCGGGCTCAAGGCGCGTAAGCCCGCCCGTGATGGCCTGCGCCTCTACACCGCTCCGCCGACGTTCGAGTCGGTGTCGCTGAGCGGGTTCTACCGAGGCCGGTCCGCGTTCCTGATGCTCTCCGGGCCCTCCCTCAAGCAGATCGACCTGTCGCTGCTGGACGCCCGCGGCATCGTCACGATGGCCGTCAACAACGCCTGGTCCGTGCGGCGTCCGACGCTCTGGACCTGCGTGGACGACCCCGGCCGCTTCATCGATGTGGGCTGGAAGGACCCGGGCATCCTGAAGTTCGTGCCGACCTGCATGTGGGACAAGCGGCTGAAGGTGATGAACCCCGACGGCACGCTCCGCAACAGCGCCTTCAAGGTCCACCAGATGCCCGGCGTGCTGTTCTTCCGACGCAGCGATCACTTCGACCACGTGCGATTCCTCACCGGGGACACGATCTCATGGGGCAACGACGCGAAGAACCCCGACTCGCTGGGCATCACCGGCAAGCGCTCGGTCATGCTCGTCGCCCTGCGCCTGCTCCACTACCTCGGCTTCTCGACGGTGTACCTGCTCGGCTGCGACTTCAAGATGGACGCGGAGCGCAAATACGCCTTCGACGAGCACCGAGCGCAGAACGCGATCCGGCACAACAACGTGCTGTATGACTCGCTGTCGAAGAGATTCGAGGCCCTCAAGCCGCACTTCGAGAAGCACCGATTCCGCGTCGTCAACTGCTCGCCCGGAAGCGCCCTGGAGGTCTTCGAGAAGATGGCCTTTGAGGACGCGGTGACGGCAGCCGCTTCCGAGTGCGGCAAGCCCATCCGCACCGACGGGTGGTACGAGCCCAATCCCAAGGCGAGCGCCCCGCAACAGGAGGCCGCACGATGAGCGACGGCCCCACTCGGTACTACCTCTACATCCCCGTCTGGGCGACGGGGCGTGCTCCGCAAGGCGGCGGGTCGAGCAACTACTCGACGCCGTCGGGCTCGACGCCCGAGAGCACGTACTCGACGCCGACCAGCACGCCGAGCATGCCGCCGAGCTACTCGACGACCGGCGACGTGATCTACACGACCGGGCCGGGCGGCACGCCCACGCTCACGTTCTACACCACCGGCGCGTTCACGAGCAACACGCCGGGGACGACGCACACGCCGTCGAGCAGCGGGGCGATGTCATCCAGCGGGATGACCACCGACTCGTCGCAGACGCCGACGAGTTCGCAGACCCCGTCGAGCACGGGCTCATCGGGCATGAGCAGTTCCGGCGGCGGGAGTTCTTCGGGTGCATCGAGCGGTATGTCGTCGGGCGCGAGTTCGGGGGCATCGTCGGGCATGTCCACTGGTGGCAGTTCCGGTATGTCCTCGGGCATGTCGTCTGGCGGGTCGTCCGGTGGTTCATCGGGAGGCGGGTCGTCGGGTGGCGGTGGATCGAGTGGCGGCGGCAGCGGCCCCGGTGGGTCGGGTCCAGGCGGGTCCGGGCCTGGCGGCTCGGGGCCGGGTGGTTCTGGCCCGGGCGGCAGTGGTCCCGGTGGCTCCGGCCCCGGTTCCAACTGCGTGCTCGCGGGCACGCCCGTGGTGCTGGCGGACGGCTCGACCAAGCCGGTCGAGGCGCTCCAGCCGGGCGATCGTGTCGCGGCGCTCGACGTGGCGGGCCTGGACCGCGACGTGCCGTGGCGAGCCCAGTACCAGTGGCTCCGTCCCTGGGCCGAAGCGGCGCTCACGCCCGTCACCGGCACCGTCGGCAGCGTGAAACTCGGCACGCACGAGGGCTTCATCACCATCAACGGACGCCTGCGCCTCACGCCCGAGCACCCGGTGCTGCTCAAACGCAACGATGAGATCGGCTTCGCGTCGGCGGAGTTCGTGCAGGTCGGCGATGCGCTCGTGCGCCAGGACCTAAGCGAGGAACTCGTCGAGTCAGTTGATCGGTCGGGCGAGCGCGTGACGACAGTGGCCGTGCATGTGCCCGGACTCAACGTGTTCCTGGTGGGCGGCGTTGGGGGGGTGTGGATTCACAACGACATGCCCGCCACGCAGCAGAGCGGCTCGGGCTCGTCGTCGGGTTCAGGGTCGAGTTCTGGATCTGGGTCCGGCTCCTCGAGCGGGAGCGGCTCCGGCAGCGGCAAGTCCAGCGGCTCGTCCATGTCGAGCTCGGGGTCCAGTTCCGGGTCGAGTTCCGGCAGTTCGTCGGGCTCATCGAGCGGGAGTGACAGCGGCTCCGGCCCGCCCGGCTCCGGATCGGGCTCCGGCAGCGCCCAGCAGTCAGTGGCGCTGGGCGAAGGCGCATCGTCCTTCATCGAGGGTGGCATGGAGGGTGTGCCTCCGGCGAAGTGGCAGCAGAGCGGCGTAGCAAGTCTCAGCAGCGGCATCGAAGAGGAGGCAAAGGCGTGATTCCGAAGGTCATCTACACGGCGGACCTCAGCGGGACTCCCGACAAGCAGCGGCTCACGGCCTGGCGGCACGCGTGGCAAACCATGCATCCCGAGTGGGACGTGGTGACGCTCACGCTGGACACCAAGCCGCCGATCATGAACTACGACCAGTGGCAGCAGACCTTCGGGCTCAGCGAGCCCGCAGCCTCGGCGGCACGGCTGAACCTGCTTCGCTACGAGGTGCTGGCCCGCGAGGGCGGAGTGTTTGTCGATCCCGATCGCCTGCCGCTGCGACCGCTCGATGAGCTCGTCACTGGCGTCGGTGCCTTCTGCTCCACGATCGCCAGCCACGGCGCGAGCCGCCCGCACATGCTCTCGCCATCGGTGCTCGGCGCGACGCGGAACCATCCGATGCTCTGGCACGCCATCCGCGACCTGCCGCACTCGGTGCTGGTCTATCGCGGCGTGTGGGACCAGAGCGGGCCGGGGTTCCTCACCCGCGTCGTCCGCGACCACGGACACTTCCGCGACGTGGTGCCGTTTCACTGGGCGCTCTTCGAACAGACCGAGGACGCCGCGAAGGCCCACGGCGGGGCATTCGCATTCGTGCAGCCCAAGCCCGCGGAGGTGGTGGCGTGAGCATGGCCGCACGCACCACCTCGATCCCGCGTGTCCTGCACCAGATCTGGCTGGGCAAGGGCGAGATGCCCCTCAATCAGCGGCGCTGGCGGCGGCGCTTCGCCGAGATGAACCCGCACTGGGAGATGCGGCTGTGGACGGACGACAACCTGCCGCCGATCCTGAACCGCAACGCCTGGGACGCGTGCGGCAACGTCGGCGGGACGCCCGGCTGCGTGATGCGGTCGGATATCCTGCGGCTTGAGATCCTGGCCCGGTTCGGAGGGGTCTATCTCGACACCGACGTGAAGCCCGTGCGGCCGCTGGACGAGATGTGCCCGCCCGAGGTGGTCGCGTGGGCGGCGTGCGAGCAACTCGACATCGTCACCAATGCCGCGATGGGCTTCCCGCCAAACCACCCGGCGATGTGGCACGTGGTGGCGATGATTGAAGAGTCATTCTTCGAGCGCCGGTACGTCGGTGATCAGGCGGGGCCAGGACTGATCGCCCGGGTCGTGACGCAGTACGACGACGTGGCACTCTACCCGCCGGCGTACTTCCACCCGACGGTTAGGGAGTCGAAGTCAAACCCGGACGCGCCCGTGTTCTTGAAGGCGGCACATCTCTTCGCGGGGACGTGGGTGGAAGAGAACCGGCAACGCTACTCAAGAATGTGGCACGCGAACGAATCACCTCGCTGATCGCGTCCGCAACCTCAGGCTGTTGAGCACCACGCTGACGCTGCTGAACGCCATCGCCGCGCTCGCGATGATCGGCGAGAGCAGCCAACCCGTGAACGGGAACAGCACGCCCGCCGCGATTGGAATGCCGACGACGTTGTAGATGAACGCCCAGAAGAGGTTCTGCTTTATGGTGCGCATCGTCGCGTGCGAGAGGGCGATGGCCTCCGGCACGGTTCGCAGGTCGCCCCGCATCAGCGTGATGTCCGCGGACTCCATCGCAACGTCGGTGCCGGTTCCGACCGCGAGGCCCACATCGGCCTGCGCGAGCGCGGGGGCATCGTTGATGCCGTCGCCGACCATTCCCACGACGTGCCCCTCGGCCTGAAGGGCTTTGACCTTGTCCGCCTTGTCCTTGGGCAGTACCTCCGCGAACACCAGGTCCACGCCGACCTGGGAGGCGACCGCTTCGGCCGTCCGCTGATTGTCGCCGGTCATCATCACCACGCGGAGCCCCAGCGCGTGCATCGTGGCGATGGCGTCCTTCGACTCTGGCCGCACCGTGTCCGCGACCGCAATGATCCCCGCTTCGCGGCCGTCGACGGCAACGTACATGGGCGTGCGCCCCAGCGCCGCCAGACCCGCGGCCTTCTCCGCCAGCGCGGACTGGATGCTGCGCTGAGCCAGCAACGCCGCCTTGCCGACCAACACCGCGTGCCTATCCACCTGGGCTTCGACGCCGTGCCCAACCACAGCCTGGAAGCCGAGTGGCTCGGTGAGCGACAGTCCGCGTACTGTGGCCTCGCGGACGATCGCCGCGGCGAGCGGGTGCTCGCTGTGCTGCTCGGCCGATGCAGCCAGTCGAAGCACCTCGCGCTCATCGAGAAGGCCCGCAGGGGCCGGGATGATGTCCGTCACGGCGGGCTTGCCGTGCGTGATGGTTCCCGTTTTGTCGAGCACGATGGCGGTGAGCTTGTGGGCGGTCTCTAGGGCCTCGCCGCCCTTGATGAGAATGCCCTTCTCCGCGCCACGGCCCGTGCCGACCATGATCGCCGTCGGTGTTGCCAGCCCCAGCGCGCACGGGCAGGCGATGATGAGCACCGAGACGGCCGTGACCAGCGCCATGCTGAGCCGCGAGTCCACCGGCGAGGTGAACCACCAGGCTACGAACGTCACGAGGGCGATCGCGATGACGATGGGGACAAACACGCCACTGATCCTGTCGGCCAAGCGGGCGATTGGGGCCTTGCTCCCCTGGGCCTCCTGCACGAGCCGCACGATCTGCTGGAGCGCCGAGTCCGCTCCCACCTTGGTCGCCACCAGTCGCAGCGCGCCGGTCGTGTTCATCGTCGCACCGAAGACGCTATCGCCGGCCGCCTTCTCCACCGGGACACTCTCGCCGGTGAGCATCGACTCATCCACGGCGGACTGTCCACTCTCAACTTTGCCGTCCACGGGGATCTTCTCACCGGGACGCACCAGCACACGATCACCAACGACGACAGATTCGATTGGCACGTCCTGCTCGGTGCCGTTGCGCACGATACGAGCGGTCCGAGCCTGCATGCCGATGAGACGCTTGATGGCCGCACTCGTCCGGCCCGTGGCCCGGGCCTCGAAGTACTTGCCCAGCAGGATCAGCACGATGATGACCGCGGCGGCCTCGTAGTACACGGGCACCATGACCATGTCGCCCATGGTGCCTTCGGCGTGTGCGGTATGAGCCACGGCTCCGCTCACTCCAGCGAAGAATCCTGGCCAAATCGTTGCGGCGAGCGAATAGAGGTACGCCGCGCCGGTGCCCATCGCTACGAGCGTGTCCATGTTCGCGCTGAAGTGCCGCAGACCCTTCCATGCGGAGCGAAAGAACTGCCACCCGCACCAGAACATGACAGGCGTCGTCAGGGCGAGCTGGAGCCAGTTGATCCACGATACGTTGAACGCCTCGATCTCTCCGTGCGACATGGCGATGACCAGCACCGGCAGCGCGAGCACCGTGCCGACGATCATCTTGGTGAGCAGTCGACGCGTCTCGGTCTCGCCGACGTTCATGTGGGCCGAGTGATCCTCACGCTCAGCACCGCGGCTCATCGTGTGCCCGGCGTGCTCCCCCGTTGTCTGCGCCGCGAGCATGGCCGCGTGGTCGTGGCCGGCGTGACCGTGCGCTGGATTCACCGCGTTGTGCCGTGCCTTGGGTACGACGGCCTTGTAACCGATGTCGTCTACCGCCTTCGCCAGCTTCTCCGGCCCGACTGCGGCTGGGTCGTACTTCACCGTCGCCACCTTGGTGGCGAAGTTTACGCTCGCGGAGGTGACGCCGGGCTGCTTCGCCAGGCGCTTCTCGATGCGCGAAGCGCACGAGGCGCACGTCATGCCTTCGATAGGCAAATCGCAGCGCTCAATCGCGGGTTGTGGAGGGTACAATTGCCCGGAAGAGTGCGAGGTATCGCTGCCGTGCGAGTGCGCACGGTCATCGCCAAGATTCGTCGTGGTCATGTCTGTCGCCTTTGTGCGTTGTCGCGGGGCGCGGGGTAGCGCTCAGCGTGCAATCCTTCCGACCAGTTCGATCAGTTCTTCGATCATCGCGTCCTGCTGCTGTTTGTCACCGTGCATCGCGCGGCTCGCGCAATGCCCGAGGTGGTTCCGCAGCAGGTTCTTCGCCACGGCTCGCAGGGACTCCTGCACCGCCGCGCACTGCTGGATGATGTCGGCGCAGTAGCGGTCCTCCTGGATCATCGCGGCGATGCCGCGGACTTGGCCCTCAATGCGTTTGAGGTGCTTGAGGTTGGCGGCCTTAAGCCCAGAGTCGACACCCGCGGCGTGGGCTCCGGGGCCTACGCCTTCATGTGCGCCTGCCCTTGCGCTTGTCGCCGCGCAGCCGCAGCACGCCGACGGCGTGGCCAGCGCGTCCGAAGCGGTGGAAGTGCCGTGGCCGCTGAGTGACGGACTGAGAGTCTCGATGCGTGGTTCGTTGTTCTTGCGGTTCTTCATGGCTGATGTTCCTTCGGACGAACTCCTGCGAAAGCGTCGGCGAAACCCCGGACGGCAGCGTCCAGTGCGTCCTCGACGGCGACCTCTACAACCGCGCGGACGTCCGCAAATTCGTCACCTCCCGCACCCGCGACCTCCGCACCGACTCCAACGCCGAACTCATCGCCCACCTCTGGCAGGCCAAGGGACGCGACATGCTCATGTCCCTCCGCGGCGGCTACGCCCTCGCCATCCTCGACCGCGCCAACAGCACCCTCTTCGTCGCCCGCGACGCCCTCGGCCACCGCCCCCTGTTCGTCTACGAGGGACACGAGGGCTGGGCGGTCGGCTCCGACCTGCGCGCCGTCCTCGCCTGGCCCGCCACCCGCCCCGCTCTCGAAACCCGCGCCCTCGACCACTTCCTCGCCTACCACATCCCCCCCCAGCCCCTCACGCTCTTCCGGAACGTCCGGAAAATCCTCCCGGCCGGCTGGCTGGAAATCCGGAACGGCCGCGTCGAGGAAGGCCGGTACTGGGAACCGACCTACTACGACCCCGCCGGTCAGAATCCCGACGAGGTCGCCCAGCACGCGTTCAGCTACCTGTTCGAAAGCGTCAAGGCCCACACGCGCGACCTGGACCGACCGACCGTCTGCCTCGAGGGCGACCCGTACAGCGCCGTCCTCGCCGGGCTCGCGTCGCTGGCGAAGCGCGGGCGATTCACGACGTTTTCGCTCAAACACGCCTGGATCCCCGCCGAAACCCGGAGCGGAACCGCCGCTGCGGTGGCGCGGTTCGGATGCCCGCACCACGAGGAGGAGGTTGCGGGGTCCATCGCCGAGCTGCTCGACGCCATCGCGGACGTGAACATCGAGGGGCTCCCGATCTCCCGGATGGCGCAGGCGATGCTGTTCGCGGGAAGCGCTTCGGCGTCCTCGCCGGGGGTGCTGACGGCCGCGGGCGGAGAGCTCTACTGGCTGGCGGGGCGCCGGCCGGTGCCGCCGCCGCTCTCCACGCTCGGCGCCTGGCGGCAGGTGAAGGAGTCGGGCGGGTCTTCGGCCGGGCTTTCCGTCGCGCTGCGGGCGGAATTCGAGGCGCGGATGACGGTGCCGACGGCGGAGCGTGCGTCGCTCGCGGGGCGCCCCGGGATCCCGGCGCTCGACGCGGTGACGGAGGTGATGAAGCACGCGGCAACGCCGGGAGAGGCGTCGGCGGCGGCCTATGTGGACGCCGCGTGCTTCCTCCCCGACCTCTTCATCAGCCCGATCCAGGCCGCCTGTCGCGCCCGTGGATTCCCGGCCCGTTCGCCGCTGGCGGATCCGAGCGCGGTCCAGCTGCTGGTCCCGGTGGTGCACTCGCTCGCCGGGCAGAATCCCCTGCAGGGGCTCCGCCGGGTCTTCGAGTCGCTCGTCCCGGAAGACGCGTTCTGGAATGCGCGCTGGTCGCGCCCGGAGGACTGGGAGACCGCGACCTGGCGCGAGCTCGGCGAGCGCGCCTGCGACTCGCTCACCGAGCGGCGCTCCCTCGAGCGCGGCCTCTTCGAAGGCTCGCACGTCCGCCGGCTGGTCGAGGACCAGCGCGCCGGCCGGGAGCGCAACGAGCGCAAGCTGCTGCTGCTGTTCGCCCTTGAACTCTGGATGCGGAGCGGCATCGACCCCCGCTGAGCCCATTTTCTGTGGAGACACCCTGGTGAAAGTTCCCCTGCTCGACCTTGTCGGCCAGTACAAGTCCATCCAGAGCGAGATTCAGGCGGCGATCGCGCCGGTCATGGAATCGCAGATGCTGATTCTCGGCGCGACCGTCGAGAAGTTCGAGGCGGCGATGGCCGAGCTGACGGGGGTGAAGCACTCGATCGCGATGTCGAGCGGCTCGGACGCGATCCTGATCGCGGCGATGGGGCTCGGGCTCGGGCGCGAGGATGACGTGATCGTGCCGAGTTTCACGTTTTTCGCGACGGCCGGGTGCATCGCGCGGCTGGGGATCCGGCCGGTCTTCGCGGACATCGACCCGAAGACTTACTGTCTCTCGCCGGACGCGGTGACGGCGCTGATCGCCAGGGACTACGTGGTGAAAAAGGACGGCGCGCCGCCCGTGAACAGGAAGACCGGGAGGGCGCTCCGGGGAATCATGCCGGTCCACCTCTACGGGCAGTGCGCCGACATGGACGCGTTCCTGAAGATCGGGGAGATCTACGGAATCCCGATCATCGAGGACGCCGCGCAGGCGATCGACGCCCACTACCAGGGGCGCCCCGCCGGGTCGATGGGGACCATCAGCTGCTTCTCGTTCTACCCGACCAAGAACCTCGGCGCGTTCGGGGACGCCGGACATGTCGTCACCCCCGATCCGAAACTCGGGGACCTGATCCGCAAACTCCGCGTCCACGGCGGCCACCAGCGCTACTACCACGACATCGTCGGGATCAACGGGCGGATGGACGCGATCCAGGCCGCCGTCCTCTCCGTCAAGATCCGGCACCTGAAGGGCTGGATCCGCGCCCGGCAGGAACGCGCCGCACGGTACGCCGCGCTCTTCGCGAAACACGGGCTGACCGGCACCGTCACCCTCCCGTTCACCGCGCCGGACCGCGATCACACCTGGCACCAGTACGTCATCCGCGCCCCGCGCCGCGATGCCCTCCGCGACCACCTCAAGGCCGCGGAGGTCGGCAGCGAGGTCTACTACCCGCTCCCCCTCCACATGCAGTCCTGCTTCGCCGATCTCGGCTGCCGCGAGGGCGACCTCCCCGAATCGGAGAAGGCCGCGAAGGAGGTGCTGGCCCTTCCCATCTACCCCGAACTCTCCGAGGAACAGCAGGGCTGGGTCGTCGCGAAGATCGCGGAGTTCTACGGGAAACGGTAAGCGGGGAATGCCGGCCCGCTCCGGCGCGTTCTCAGTCCACATGCCATCACAAGGGGAGACTCATGCCTGAACCGAAGATCGCCGCACGTTCGCCGTACAAGTCCGAGCTCGCCGCCGGGACCTACGCCTGGTGTTCCTGCGGGCACTCGGCGAAACAGCCGTTCTGCGACGGCTCCCACAAGGGGACCGGATTTTCCCCGAAGATGTTCGAGATGAAGGAAAAGGCCTTCGTCGCGCTCTGCATGTGCAAGCACTCCGCGAACGGCGAACGGTGCGACGGCTCGCACAAGTCGCTCCCGCCGGCCTGATCGCGCCGCCCGCCGCTCCTTAGTTCTGGACCGGCGGGCGCCGGGCGCGAGAATGGACCTTTCCCCACGGAGGCCGGATATGCCTGCGCCCGTCTGCCACGTCGAGATCCCGGTCAGGAACATGGCCCGCGCGAAGAAGTTCTACCGCGCACTGTTCGGCTGGGCGTTCAAGCAGTTCTCGCCGCGGTACGTGATGTTCGACACGGGGGTGCGGCCTGGCGGGGCGCTGGTGAAGATCGACGGCCCGATCGGCGGGGACCACGCGACGGTCTATCTCCGCGTGGACTCGATCGGCGAGACGCTGCGCGCGGCGAAGGCGTTCGGCGTCGACGTGCCGACGAAGAAGTCCGAAATCGGCGGCGAGGGCGCGTTCATCGCGCACCTCCGCGACACCGAGGGGAACAAGATCGGGCTGTTCGAAGAGGTCACGGCGGAGCTGGCCTGAGCCGCGTTCCGCCCATGGGGCCGGCGGGGGGCGCGCGGACGCCGAGAAGCGTTGACGGGGAGGGTCCGCGCCCGGAAGGTAGGGCGCACCCGTGCGCATCCTGATCGTCACCGGCACGTTCCACCCCGAGGCAGGCGGTCCTCCGCGCTACCTCCTGAATCTCGCGACGGACCTGGTCCGCGCGGGGCACGGGGTGGAGGTGGTGACGCTCGGGGAGCCGCACGACCACCCCTACCCGTTCCCCGTGACGCGCATTTCGCGGAAACAGCCGGTCCCGCTTCGCCTCGCCCGCCTCTCGGTGGAGGTCGTCCGCCGGGCCGCGCGGGCCGACCTGCTCTACGTGAACGACCACGGGCTCGCCCCGGCGGTCGTCAACCTGGCGCTGCGAAAACCGATGGTGATGAAGATCGTCGGCGACTTTTCCTGGGAGTGGTCGGTGCGCCACGGGCACACGAAGGAGAACATCGACGAGTTCCAGGACCTCCCGCATGCGCCGAAGGTCGCCCTGGTGCGCGCCCTCCAGACGTTCTATTCGCGCCGCGCCGACCGGATCGTGACGCCGAGCCGGTATCTGGCGGGGATCGTCGCCGGGTGGGGGGTCGACCCGGGGAGGATCAGGGTGGTGCATAACGCGGTCGACCCTGCGAAGTATCCGTTCCCCGAGTCCCGCGCCGCCGCGCAGGCGCTTCTGGGCCTGGAGGGGCGGTTCGTGGTGACGGTGGCGCGGCTGACGCCGTGGAAGGGCGTGGACGCGCTGATCCGGGTGCTGCCGCGGATGCCGGCCGGGTGGCGGCTGCTGGTGGTCGGCGACGGGCCGGAGCGGGCGAGGCTGGAGGCGCAGGCGCAGGCCGCCGGATTGACGCAGCGCGTCATTTTCACCGGGGAGGTTGCGCAGGAGAAGGTCCCGGCATACATGAAGGCGTCGGACATCTTCGCGCTCTACACCGGGTACGAGGGGCTTTCGCACGTCCTGCTCGAATGCCTCCTGGCCGGGCTGCCGGCGGTGGCGACGCGGAAGGGCGGGAACCCGGAGGTGGTGCGGGACGGCGAGAACGGGCTGCTGGTCCCGTGGGGGGACGAGGAGGCGCTGGGCGCGACGCTTGCCGGGCTGGCGTCCGACGACGCGCTCCGCGCCCGGCTCGCGGAGGGGGCGCGGCGCGCGGCCGCGGACTTCGACTGGAGCCGGCTGCTCCGTGCCACGACGGCGGTCTTCGAGGAGGTCGCGGGATGAGCCGCCCCCTCCGGGTCCTGTCGATCTCGCTCGATCGGTCGCTTCTCACCTCGGGCACGAACGCCGGGGACGCCGTCGCCCGCCATGTGCATCTGGCGAGCTCGCTCGGCCGGCTCGCGATGGTCGTGTATTCGCCGCGCACGGGGTACGAGGCGCGCCGTCACGCCCCGAACTTCACCGTCGAGCCGACGCGTTCGCTCTCGCGCGTGCTGTTCCCGATCGACGCCGTCCGGCTCGCCACGCGGCTGGGGCGCGCCGAGGCGTTCGACCTCGTCACCTGCCAGGACCCGTTTGCGACGGGGATCGCCGCCTGGCGCGTCGCCCGCCGCCTCGGCCTCCCGCTCAACGTCCAGGTGCACTTCGACTTCATGGCGAACGAGTGGTGGATGCAGGAGCGGTTCCGTCACCGCCCGGCGGCCGCGTTCGCGCGGTGGCTGCTGAAGCGGGCGACGACGGTCCGGGTGGGGACGACCCGGGAGCGGGAGAAGTTCATCGCCGCGGGGTTCGCGCCGGACCGGGTGTTCTGCGTCCCGGTCGCGGTCGACGTCGCGGGGACTCCCGGCCGGGCGCAGCGGGATTTCCGCGCCGAGTTTCTGCGCCCGCCGTACCGGCGGCTCGTGGCGGCGGCGGGGCGGATGGTGGACCAGAAGGATTTCCCGACGCTGCTCAAGGCGGCCGCCCTCCTCCCGCCCGACACCCTCGTCGTGATCGCCGGGGACGGCCCGCGCCGCGCCGCGCTCTCCGCCGCCGCCCCGCCGAACGTCCTCCTCCCCGGCGCCCTCCCCCACGCCGACGTCCGCGACCTGTTCCGCGCCGCGGATGTCTTCGCCCTCTCGAGCATCTACGAGGGAACCGGGCTGGTGATGGTCGAGGCCGCGGCGGCGAAGAAGCCGATCGTCGCGACCGACGTCGCCGGCACCGGCGACATCGTGATCCCGGGGGTGACCGGATTCGTCGTCCCGATCCGCGACGCCGTCGCCCTCGCCGCCCGCATCGCCGAGCTGCTCGACGATCCCCACCGCGCCGCCGGGATGGGCCGCCGCGGCCGCGACCACGTCCTCGCCACCTTCGGCCCCGCGAAAACCGAGGCCGGCCTCCTCGAGATGTGGCGGAGAACCGCCCGGTGAAGGTCCTCTTCCTCACCCAGGTCGTGGACCCCTCCTCCGACCTCCTCGGGTTCGTCCCTTCCTGGATCCGCGCCCTCTCCCGCCGCGTCGAGACACTGTACGTCCTCGCCGGCCGCGTCCGCCCCTGCGACCTCCCGGCCAACGTCGAAGTCGCCTCGCTCGGCAAGGAAACCGGCCGCGGCCGCCTCGCCCGCCTCGCCCGTTTCTACCTCGGCCTCCGCCACGCCGTGAACGGCGGCGCCGATCTCATCTTCGCCCACATGAACCCGGAATACGTCCTCGCCGCCGCCCCCGTCTCCCCCGTCCCCGTCGTCCTCTGGTACACCCACACCGCGGTCACCGCCCGCCTGAAACTTGCCGCGCGCCTCGCCCGCCGGATCGTCACCGCCACCCCCGGCTCCTGCCGCCTCCCGTCGCGCAAGGTCCGCGTCGTCGGCCACGGGATCGACCTCTCCCTGTTCCCGCCGTCGCCTCCCCCCGGCAGCGCACGGATCCTGACCGTCGGGCGGCTCGATGCGGTGAAGGATGTCGAAACGCTGATCGAGGGGATCGCCCTTCTCCGCCGCACCGAGCCGGCCGCCCGACTCGTCGTGGCCGGCGACGGGCCGCTCCGGGGAAAACTCGAAGCGCTGGCGCGCGAGCGCGGCGTCCCCGCGCAGTTCCTGGGGAGCGTTCCGTACCCGGAAATCCCGCGGCTCTACCGCGAGTGCGACCTGTTCGTCAGCGCCAGCCGGGGGGCGCTGGACAAGGTGATCCTGGAAGCGATGGCGAGCGGACGGCCGGCGGTCGCGTGCTCCGAGGCCGCGCACGGCGTGGTCGACGCTCCGTTCCGGTTCGCGCCCGGGGATGCGGCGGGACTGGCGGCGGCCGCGGCCCGCGCTCTCGCCGGCGACCGCGCCGCGCTCGGGACGGCCGCACGGGAGCGCGTCGGTCGGGAGCACGGGCTGGACGCGCTGATGGGCCGGATCGTGGACGTCTTCGGCGAAGCCCTGCGGTGATGGCGCCCGCCGCGCCGGCGCGGTAGCCTCACCCCATGTGCGGCCTCTGCGGCATCCTCCGGCGTGACGGCGCCACCGCCGACCCGGCCCTCGCGGGGCGGATGCTCGACCGCATGCCGCACCGCGGCCCCGACGGCCGCGGCGTCCACACCGCCGGGCCGCTCGCCCTCGGCCACCTCCGCCTCTCCATCATCGACCTCGCCACCGGCGCCCAGCCGATGTCCACCCCCGACGGACGCTTCACCATCGTCTTCAACGGCGAGATCTACAACCACCGCGACCTCCGCCGCGAACTCGAGCCCGAATACCCCTATCGCACGTCGAGCGACACCGAGTCGCTGCTCCACGGGTGGCGGCGGTGGGGGCCCGGGATGCTGGACAGGCTGGAAGGGATGTTCGCCTTCGCGATCGCGGACCGCGTCGAGGGGACGGTCTTCTGCGCCCGCGACCGGCTCGGGAAGAAACCCTTCTACTATGTCGACCGCCCCGATGTTTTCATTTTCGCAAGCGAGATCAAGGCGATCCTGGAGCACCCGGGAATCCCCCGCGAAGTCGACCCCGAGGCGCTGGAGCTCTTCCTCGCCCTCGGGTACGTCCCGGCGCCGTGGACGATGTTCCGGGGGATCCGGAAACTCCCGGCGGGGCACTGGCTGAGGGCGGGGGCGAAGACGGAGATCCGGGAGTACTGGGATGTCCGGCCGGAGACGGTCGTGCCGGGCGAAGAGGCGGTCCGCGAGCGGGTGCGGGCGGCGGTGAAGAAACGGCTGATCTCGGACGTGCCGGTCGGGTGCTACCTGTCGGGAGGGATCGACTCCACGATCGTGTCGGGGCTCGCGTCCGCGGAAATCCGGGGGATGCGGACGTTCAGCGCGGGGTTTTCGGAGGGGCCCTCGGAGAAATTCAACGCCGACCTGGCGCTGGCGCGGGTCGCGGCGAAGCAGTTCGGGACGATCCACGAGGAGGTCCTCGTCGACCAGGCGATCGACCTGCCCGCGCTTGTCCGGCAGGTGGCGTGGGCGCTTGACGAACCGCTGGCCAACGCCGCCTCGATCCCGACCTTCCTCGTGGCGCGGCTGGCGCGGGAGCGCGGCGTCCCGGTCCTGCTCTCCGGGGACGGGGCGGACGAGCTGTTCGCGGGGTACGACCGGTACCTCTCCGACGCGCTCGTCTCGAGCTACCGCCGCGTCCCGGGGTGGGCGCGCGCGATGGCGTCGCCGCTTCTCCGCCTCAACGCGAACCTCGGGAAGCTCGACCGCAAGGCGCGGCTCGACCCGGGGCCGGAGCGGTACCTGACCTGGCACGAGGCCTTTCCGCGGGAGATGAGGGCGAGGCTGATCGCGCACGACCTGCCGGGGCCGGATTTTGTCCGGGAGGTCGTCCGCAGGGTGGTCGACCGCCCCGTCACCGACTGTTTCCAGGAACGCCTCCTCTACGGCGACCTGAAACTCTGGATCGCCGAGGAGTCGAATATGCGGATGGACAAGATGAGCATGCTCGCCTCGGTCGAGACGCGCGCGCCGTTCCTGGACCATCACCTCGTCGAGTTCGCCGCGGGGATCCCGTTCGCGGAGAAGGTGCGCGGGCGGCGCTACAAGGCCCTTCTCCGCGACGCCTTCGCGGACCTCCTCCCCGCCGAAATCCGGACCCGGAGCAAGTGGGGGTTCATTCCCCCGGCGTCGGAATGGCTCCGCGGCCGGCTGAACCCGCTCGCGAAGGAGATGTTCTCTCCGGAGAAACTGCGCTGGTTCCGCCACGGGACCGTCTCGGAGCTCTTCGACGACCACGTCGCGAAACGCGCCTATCACCTCCCCCGCCTCTGGATTCTCCTCGCCTTCCAGCTCTGGCAGGAGACGTACCTCTCATGACCCCGCCGCGCGTCCACTACATCTCGAACGCGCGCCTCCCCTCCGAACGCGCCAACACGCTCCAGACGATGCGGATGTGCGAGGCGTTTTCCCGCGCCGGGACGGAGGTCACGCTTTTTCATCCGTGGCGGAAGCAGTCCGGCGCGCTGAAGACGGCCGACATCTGGGACCACTACGGCGTGGCGCGCGACGCGTTCGCGATCCGCCGGCTCCCCGCCCTCGACCTGCTGCCGGCCGCCGAGCGCACGGGGATCGGCGCCGCGGCGAAGGGTGCGTTTCTCCTCCAGACCTGGACGTACACGGCGATCGCGGTCCCGGTCGTCGCCGCGCTCCCGCACGGCCTCGTCTTCACCCGCGAGATCTTCATCGCGGCGGCCCTCGCCCCGCTCTGCCGCGCCCGCGGCCTCCCGCTGCTCTACGAGTGCCATACCCTCCCGAACCCCCGGCTCTTCCCCGCCCTCCGCCTCGTCGACGGCGTCCTGTGCGTCTCGGAGACGCTCGCCGCGCAGGTGCGCGAGGCCGGCGCGCGGCACGTCCTCACCGCCCCGAACGGCGTCGATCTCGCCCGCTACGGGAACCTGCCGACGCGCGCCGAGGCCCGCCGCACCCTCGGCTGGGATGCGCGCCCCGTCGCGGCCTACACCGGGCAGCTGTTCACCTGGAAAGGGGTCGGGACGCTGATCGAGGCGGCCCGCCGGATTCCCGGTGTCCGCGTGATGCTGATCGGGGGAAGCGGCCGGGAGCTGGCGGAGGCGCGGGAGCGCGCGCGGGAGATCCCGAACCTCGAGGTCGTCGGGCAGATTCCGCCGTCCGACGTCCCGCTGCGGACGCGCGCCGCCGACGTCCTGGTCCTCCCCAACACGGCGAAGGACACGCAGTCGCGGGAGCACACGTCGCCCCTGAAGCTGTTCGAGTACTTCGCGAGCGGCACGCCCGTGGTCGCGAGCGACCTTCCGAGCGTCCGCGACATCGCCCACCCGGGCAACGCCCGGCTGGTCGCCCCCGACGACCCCGCCGCGCTCGCCGACGCCATCACCTGGTCGCTCGAACACCCGGGCCCCGCCGCCGCGCTCGCCGAACGCGCCCGCGCCGACGTCGAAAGCCGGACCTGGCTCCGCCGCGCGCAGGACATCCTCCGCTTCGCAGCCTCCCTCCGCAGCTGACCCGCCGCGCCGATTTTCCGCGCTCACATTCCTTCCCTCCCCGCCACCCCCGTCGGACACTGCCCCGCACCGTGAAACTCTTCCACCTCATCACGACGCTCGACATCGGAGGAGCCGAAAATCACCTCCTCGCGCTGCTCTCGGGGCTGCCGCGCCCCGAGTTCGAGATCCGGGTCGGGTATCTCAAGGGGGCGGGCGGGCTGCGGGGGCGGTTCGAGGAACAGGGGGTGGCGGTCACGGACTTCGCCCTGCGGCACGCGGCGGACGCCACGGTTCTCCGTCGGCTGGCCGCGGCGTTCGCCGGGTCCGATGTCGTCCACACGCACCTCTTCAAGGCCGATGTCTTCGGCGCAGCCGCCGCGAAGATCGCCGGCGTGCCGCGGCTCGTGTCCTCGAAGCACAACGAGGACCAGTACCTGAAGGATTTCGGCGCGGGGCTGATCGGGCGGATGGCGGCGCGCGCCGCGGACCGGGTGATCTGCATCAGCCGGGCGGTCCACGGATTCATGGCGGCGCGGAAGCTCCCGCAGGACCGGCTCGTCGTGATCCCCTACGGGATGGACGCCCCGCCGGCGGACCCCTCGCGGCGCGACGCGATCCGCCGCGAGTTCGGCGCCGGGCCGGACGACCTCGTGATCGGCACGATGGGACGCCTCGAGGAGCAGAAAGGCCAGTCCGACCTGATCGACGCGATGGCGCACCTCCCCTCCGCCCGCCTCGTCCTCGTCGGCCGCGGCTCGCTCGACGCCCCCCTCCGCGCCCGCGCCGCCCCGCTCGGCCCCCGCGTCCATTTCGCCGGCTTCCGCACCGACGTCGCCGCCGTCATGGCCGCCTTCGACATCTTCGCCCTCCCGTCGCGCTGGGAGGGATTCGGGCTGGTGCTCCTGGAAGCGATGGCGCAGGGGCTGCCGATCGTCGGCTCCGCGGCGGGGTCGATCCCGGAGATCGTGGTCGAGGGAGAAACCGGGCTTCTCGTCCCCCCGGGAGACGCCGCCGCGCTCGGACGCGCGCTCGCCTCCCTCGCAGCCGACCCCGCCCGCGCCCGATCCCTCGGCGCCGCCGGCCGCCGCCGCCTCGACACGGTCTACGGCCTCCGCCGGATGATCGACGCCTACACCCGCCTCTACCGCGAGCTCGCTCCCTGACCCCATGAGCGCGATCCCGATCCTCCTCGTCACCCGCCCCGGCATCGGCGGCGCCGCAAAACACGTCCGCATGATCTGCGAACTGATCGACAAGTCCGCCTTCTCCGTCAGCGTCGCCGCCTCCCCCCTCGAAGACCCCGCGTTCCTCGACGACCTCGCCCGCACCGGCGTCCGCGTCACACCCTTCCCCATCCGCCGCGAACCCCACCCGCACGACGCCGTCGTCCTCTACCGCCTCGTCCGCCTCCTCCGCCGCCGCCGCCCCGCCCTCATCCACGCCCACACCTCCAAGCCCGGCCTGCTGGCGCGGCTGGCGGGAAGCGCCAGCGGTCTCCCGACGCTGTACACGCCCCACGGTTTTTATTTTCACTACGACCTCCCGGCCTGGAAACGGACCGCGTACCGCGCCCTCGAACGCGTCGCCGGCCTCTGGACGACGCGCCTCGTCTGCGTGACGGAGGAGGAGAAGCGCCAGGCGCTGGAAGCCGGGCTCGCCCCGGAGGAGCGGCTGGTCGTCCTCCCGAACGCGCTCAAGATCGAGGAGTGCGAACCGTCAAAACCGCGCGCCGAGGTCCGCGCCGCCCTCAACATCCCCCAGCACGCACCCCTTCTCGCCATGATCGGCCGCCTCGACGCGCCGAAGGATCCGTTCACGCTCGTCCGCGCCGCGCACCGGCTCGCGCCGGACGTCCATGTCCTGTTCGCGGGGGAGGGCCGGCAGAAGGAGGAGGTCCGGGCGCTCGCCCGCGAGCTCCGGATGGAAAACCGCGTCCTCCTCCCGGGCCACCGGACCGACCCGATCGACCTGGCCGCCGCCGCGGACATCGCCGTCCTCAGCTCACGCTGGGAGGGACTCCCGTTCGCCCTCCTGGAGGCGATGGCGGTCTCCCGCCCGGTCGTCGCCAGCGACGTCAGCGGGTGCCGCGACGCGCTGGGGGAATCCGGCGCGGGGATCCTCGTCACGCCGGGGGACCCGGACACGATGGCCCGCGCGCTGGGAAAACTGATCGCCGATCCCCGCGCGCGCGCCACCATGGGCGCCGCCGGCCGCCTCCTCGTCGAGACGAAGTACACCGCCGGCCGCTGGATCCGCCGCCTCGAGGATCTCTACCGCTCCGTCCTCCACCTCTGACCCGCCCCGCCTACCGCGCCCCGACCTTCACTTTCTTCGCCCCCTCGGGCTTCCGCCGGATCGTCGTCTTCGGGTCCACCATCCCCCAGAGGTCGACCGGAATCCCGTTCGGCGTCCGGAACGTCGCGCTGTAGATCGGCGACCCCTCGTGCGACGTCGGCGCCTGCTCAAACACCACCCCGCGCGCCTCGAACTCCTTCGCCAGCCCGAACAGGTCCTCCACCATGAACTGCAGGTGGACCGCGTCCGCCGGCGTCGGCTTCTCCCCCGCCTTCGCCTTCACCACGCTGAAATAGAAGTCCTTCTCCGGGGACGTGAACATCGCGTAGTCCGGCCCGAACGCGTTCGTCGGGAACCCCAGCACGTCCACGAACATCCCGACCTCCGCCGCGAAGTCCGTCACCCGGTACTCAAAACACGCCTTCCAGCAGGTCCCCCACCGGATCGCCCACTCGTGCGCAGGCTTCTTCCACAGACGCTTCCAGTCCATCGGCGTCTTCGCCACACGCGCCACCTCGATCCGCGCTTCCCCCATCGCCCGGCAGTCCTGCGCCTTTGAGGCCATCGGTCTCTCCTGTTTGCGGGAACCCGCCCATCATGACGCGAACGCTTGCGGGGACGCAAGCGCTCCCGGAGGTATGATACCGGGGCATGTACATCACCCAGGGTGAGATTGCGCGCGCGGTCCGGATCCTCGAGAGCGGGGGGCTGGTGGCGTTTCCGACCGAGACGGTCTACGGGCTCGGTGCGGACGCGCTGAACGAGAAGGCGGTGAAGCGCGTGTACAAGCTGAAGGGGAGGCCGGAGGGGCATCCGCTGATCGTGCACGTGGGGGATGCGAACGCGGTGCAGGAGTATGCGGCGGAGTTCCCCGAGGCGGCGCACCGGCTGGCGGCGCGGTTCTGGCCGGGGCCGCTGACGCTGATCCTGAAGAAATCCGACCGGATCCCGACGACGGTGACCGGGGGTCAGGACACGGTCGGCCTGCGCGTCCCGGGGCACCCGGTCG
Organism: Phycisphaerales bacterium; assembly: GCA_026647565.1. GTDB lineage: Bacteria > Planctomycetota > Phycisphaerae > Phycisphaerales > UBA1924 > JAHBWV01. Next base: position 66,598 of record JAPKGU010000001.1, read on the forward strand.
CGCTGGCGCTGCTCAAGGCGTTCGACGGGGCGATTGCGGCGCCGAGCGCGAACCGGTACGGGAAGGTGAGCCCGACGACGGCGCAGCACGTCTACGACGACATCGGGGGGAAGGTCGACCTGATCCTGGACGGCGGGCCGTGCGCGGTGGGGATCGAGAGCACGATCGTGGACGTCTCCACGGGCGAGCCGACGATCCTGCGCCCGGGCGGGGTGACGCGCGAGGAGATCGAGAAACTGCTCGGGAGGTCGGTCCCGGTGGTGCGCGAGGAGACCTCGGTCCGCACCTCGGGCCAGGTGACGCAGCACTACTCCCCGAAGGCGGGGGTCGTGCTGGCGAAGCCCGAGGAGCTGGTCCGGAAGGCGAACCGGCTGCGCGCCTCGGGGCGCAAGGTCGCGATCCTGACCAACACCCTCCCCGCGAAGCCGCCGATCGGGATCGAGACCATCATGCTCCCGGTGGGGATGGCCGACATGGCGCGCGGGCTCTACGAGGCGCTCCGCGAGGTCGACCGCCGCGGGTTCGACGCGGTCGTGGTCTCCGTCCCCCAGGCGGTCGGGCTCGGGCTCGCGGTCGCGGACCGGCTCGAGCGCGCGGCGGGAAAGAAAAAGGACCCCGGGGACGCGAAGGCCGAGAAGGCGCGCGAACCGCGCTGAGCGGTCAGGTGCGGTGCCCGAGGAGGGGCCCGCCGGCGCGCGCGAGGCATTCCTCGAAGACGCGCAGCAGCCCGTCCGCGACGCGTCCCCACTCGAAGGCGCCGATCCGCCGCAGGCCCGCCCCGGCGCGCGCCCGGGCCTCCTCCGGATTCGCGCGGACGTCCCGCAGGGCCAGCACCAGCGCGTCCACGTCGTCGTCGGGAACGACCCGCGCCGTCGAGGCGTCCGCGAAATCCCCCGTCCCGTGGCGCGTGCAGATCACCGGAATCCCGCACGCCATCGCTTCGCACGCCGGATTCGACCACCCCGCCGTCCGTTCCATCGTCACGAACACGTCCGAGTCGCGGTAGAACCCGACCAGCGCCGCCTGGTCCTGTCCGTCCACGAGCTCGACCCGGCTCCGCGTCCGGAATCGCCACCACGGAAGCCGCCCGGTCTCCCCGCCGACGATCCGCAGCCGCGCATCCTTCCACCCGAGCCGCCGGAACGCCTCCAGCACCACCGGCACCGCCTCGCGCTTCTTTCCCACCGTCCCGACCACCGTCACCGTGTACGGCCCGGGCCGCCGTTCCCCCGGGCAGAACTGCTCCAGGTTGATGCCGCCGGGAACGGCGAGCCCCGTGACGCCGGGGAGGTACTCCGTCCACGCGGAGGAGTTTCCGATCACGAGCGTGTCCGGGTGTTCCTGAAGATAGGCGCGGTACTTCTCCGCGTACCGGTCCCCCAGCGCGACCAGGACGCGCAGTTTCGTCGGCGCCCGCCCCAGCAGGTGGAGAAGGCCGGTGTCGCCGCACATCGTGACGTCGTACGGGTGGGCGAGGACGGTGTCGAGGGGGCGGAACCAGAAGCGCGTAGGGAACCAGGGCGGGGGGGCGACGTCGGGCTTGAAGACGGCGAACTGGTGGCCGCGGTCGGCGAAGCGGTTGCCGAGTTCGAGGAAGCGGCGGACGCCGCCGGCGATGCGGGTATGAGGGAGGAGGGCGCGGAGGGTCAGCACGGGGACATTCTGGGGCGGGCGGGCGGCCGCGCCAACTGCTTCATCGGGATTTCATGCCGGATTCACCGGGCTTGCGCGGGGGCGGGCGCGGGCTTAGCGTGCGGGGCTGACCCGAGGGGAGGCCCGGCGATGGCGCGACGTCCGATGACGGTGGAGGACCTGTGGTCGATCCCGCGGGTGGGGGCGCCGGTGCCCTCCCCGGACGGGACGCGGTGCGTGGTTCCGGTGACGGAATGGTCGATGGAGTCGAACGAGGCGACCACGCGGCTCTGGCTGGTCGACGTGCAGGGGGCCGCGGCGCCGCGGGCGCTGACGCACGCGGAGGCGTCGAGCGGGTCGCCGGCGTGGAGCCCGGACGGGACGCGCCTGCTGTTCGTGCGGAAACCCGGCGGGAAGAAGGACGAAAAGAAAACTTCGGGGCCGAAGCACCCCGACCGGCCGCAGGTCTACCTGCTGCCGATGGGCGGCGGGGAGCCCGAACGCCTGACCGACCTCCCGCTCGGCGCCGCCGACCCGCGCTGGTTCCCCGACGGCCGCCGGATCGCGTTCGTCGCCGCGGTCTACGCCGACGCCCGCACCCCGGAGGCCGCCGCCCGGCGCGCGAAGGAACGCGAGGAAGACCCCTGCCGCGTCCATGTCACCGAGGACCGCTGGTACCGCCACTGGGACCAGTGGATGACCGACGGAAAGGTCCAGCACCTCTTCGCGATGGACCTCGCCACCCGCGCCGTCCTCGACCTGATCCCCGACTCCGTACTCCGCTGGTCCCCGGAAGACCCCTCCGGCCAGTACGAAATCTCCCCCGACGGCGCCGCGATCGCATTCTCGGCCTGCCGCTCCCTCCCGCCGTACGACCCGGTCCTCTGGGGCGTCCACACGGTCGGCGTCCCCGCGACGATCCGGCCCGGGTCGAAACCCGGCAAAGTCCGCCTCGTCTCGTCGGAAGAGTTCCCCGACAGCACCGGCGCCCGCTGGTCGCCGGACGGCCGCCGGCTCGCCTACGGCATGCAGCGCGAACACGACTTCTACGCCGACCGCGTCCGCCTGGTCGCCCTCGATCTCCGAAGCGGCCGCCACACCGTCCTCACGGAGGGGTGGGATCGAAGCGCCAGCGGGTGGGAATGGTCGGCGGACTCGCGGACCCTGTACATCCGCGCCGAGGACCGCGCCCGCACCGGCCTGTTCGCCCTCGACGTCGCCGCCGCCCTCCGCACCCCGCGCACCGCCGCCCCGAAACTCCTCGTCCGGCGGATGACCTTCAGCGCCCCTGAAATCGCGGGCGGACTCGCCTTCGTGAGCGTGACCGGCGTCCGGCAGCCGCCGGAAGCCGGCGTCATCGACCTCCGCACCCGCAAGCTTCGCCTCCTCACATCGTTCACAAAGCCCGCGATGAAAAACATCCTCCTCTGCGAGGTCGAGGAGATGCACGTCACCGGCGCGGACGGCGATCCCGTCCATATGTGGGTCTACCACCCCCCCGGCGAGAAAATCCCGCGCACACCCCTTCCCGCCTCGAAGCGCCGCCCGCTCGTCCACATCATCCACGGCGGCCCGCACGGCGCCTTCGGCGACGACTGGCACTGGCGGTGGAACCCGCACGCCTTCGCGGCGCCGGGGTACGTCGTCGCGCTCGTCAATTTCCACGGCTCGACCGGGTGGGGCCAGAAGTTCGCCGCCTCCATCCTCGGCCGCTGGGGAGACCAGCCGTACTACGACATCACCGTCGCCACCGACGCCCTCATCGCCCGCGGCCTCGTCGATCCGCGCCGCATGGCCGCAACCGGCGGCTCCTACGGCGGGTACATGGCCGCCTGGATCGCCTCCCAGACCGACCGTTTCGCGTGCATCGTCAACCACGCCGGCGTTTCGGACCTCCAGACGCAGTACGCCAGCGATCACACCCAGGGCCGCGCCCGGTCGATGGGCGGCGAACCGTGGGACCGGATGGAAGGCATGGACCGCTGGAACCCGATGCGCCACGCGCGCGGCTTCCGCTCCCCGATGCTGATCCTCCACGGCGAGAAGGACTACCGGGTTCCCTCGGTGCAGGGGCTGGAGATCTACAACGTCTACAAGGCGATGAAGCTCCCGGCGCGCCTGGCCGTCTACCCCGAGGAGAACCACTGGATCCTCAAGCCGCGCACCAGCCGGCACTGGTACGGGGAAATGCTCGGATGGCTGAACCGGTGGCTGAAGAGAGGGCGCCGCGGGGAGGCGCGCTAGACGGTGCACCCGGTCGCAGTCGTCGCCCTGGGGCTGACCATCGGACTCGCGGTCCTGCTCGCGTTCCTCGCGCTCATCTACCTCGTCGCCCCGCTGATCGTCCGGTCCACCGCCTGGCAGGCCGCGGAGCCGTCTTTCCTCCCCCGCGAGCCGCAGCCCGGATCGGGAGAGGTCGACGCCTGGTTCGATGCCATCGGCCCGACGCTCGCCGACGCCGGCTACGGGGAGGCGCAGCGCTGGACCGTCCGCGGACTGCACCTCCGCTCCTCGATCGACCTTCTCATCATGACCCACCGGCAGAAGAGCGTCGTCGCGAATGTCATCGCGATCCACAGCCTCGCCGGCTCCCTCTGGCGGCTCCAGGCGCGGGTGGTGGAGTTCAGCAGCCGGAAACAGAACGGCCGCGTCCTGAACACGACCAACACCCCCAGCCTCCTCCCGAGGACGGAGTGGCCTCACAAACAGGTCCATGTCTTCGACCAGATCCAGGCACCGCTTTTCCTCGAGGCCGTCCACCTCGCACTCCGTGCCCGCGAGACCGATGCGACCTGGGAGCCCCCTCCCGCAGTCGTCGCCATGCCCGCGGCCTATATCCTCGGGATGCGGCAGGACATGGAGACGCTCGTCGCGGACGGGTGGATGCGCTTCGACCCGAAACGCAACCGCTACACGCTGACGCTTCGCGGCGCCTTCCCGCTCACATGGCGGGGGCTCTGGCCGGTCAGCCTGTTCGTGAGGCGCCGTCAGCGGCGGAAGGCGGAAGCGCTGCTCGCCGAACTGGGCCTCACCGAGGCGCCCCCGGTCACCTGACCGGCGTTCAGCGCCTGCGGATCGCCGCCGGGCCGGTGCCGGGCGCCCAGGGCTCCGGGAACCCCTCTGTCACATCCCGATCCAGGAGTTCCGAACCGGCGGCGTAGATCATGCTCAGTCGCTGGGAGACGCATCCGACCGCCGAGCACTGCCACGGCCCGAGGTGGCGCCGGGCGTTGCCGCAGGACGAGGCCGCGAATTCTGCGTTGAGCTCGTCGATGATCGCCGCGCGCCGTTCGCGGACCTCCGTGACCGGCAGGGCGAGGAAATCCCGGGCGCGCGCGATCTCCGCGTTCAGCCGCGCCTCCCCCCACCACCCCTGCAGCATGTGCCGGACTTTCCCCTCCGACGTCAGGAACCAGATGCGGATGTCGCGGAGCCCCTGGTGGCCGTCGAACCGGTCCATGGACGCCTCGAAGGTATCGCGCGGCATCGCGGGCTGGCCCTCCGCACCCGGCTTCGACGGCCCTTCCCAGACCAGTTCGCACCCAGAGAGCGATTGCGTGACCGACTCGAGCTCCGTCGTCATCTGCATGAAAGATCCGAATCCGCGCGCCTCGTTCGCTCCGACCTGGACGACGATGACGAGCTTCCCGCGCGCCTTCGCCGCCTGCAGCGCCTCGGCGAGGGAATCCTTCCACTTCGGGATGTCGAGCCGGCGGAGGACTCGCCCGAGACGGGACCGGATCTCCGGATCGCTCGCGTTCTCCATCTCTGCCTGGAGCCGCTCGCGTGCGGGTTCTCCGAGCGCGAGGAGGTCGCGCTCGGCCGACTCCCGCACTTCCACCTCGTCCGCGCCCAGCGCGGTGACCAGGGCGCGGATCTGCGCATCCGGCTCCTCCGCGAACGGGGCGAGGGCGGACAGGGCGAGTGCGAGCAGCACGGCGGTGCGGATTCTCATCGGTTCCTCCCATCATAGACGCTCGCCGGCCCGGGAGGTTCGAGGGAAGTTGTGGAGAATCCGGAGGAAAAGCCAATGGCGCTCGATCGGTCCCCATGACCCTGCTGGTCTCTCGGCGGCCTGGCAATCCTCCGGCCTCAGCACTGCCTACCGCGCAGGCCGGTAGACAGTAATAAATTTCCCGGCAAGTGGCGTCTCGGCCTTCACGCGGGCGTCAATGCTCCGGGCCTGGCGCTCAAAGTCCTTGTCCTCGGTACACGCTACGATGCCTTCATGTTCCGGTGAGGCCGCGTGGAGGAGCCTGAAGTCATGGCGATTCAGGGTAAGCAACACCCGCTTCTGCACGCGAGCGAATGTCAAGACGTCGGCATCGGGGACGCCCCGGTTCGCATTCCCGGCCTCGAGGCTTGTGAGGACATCGTGGCCGAAGACCCGGAGGGCACGAATGACCTGAAGCGGAAAATTTTCGTTGCCATAAAACGCCGTCACCTCAGGCGCGCTCATTCAGACCAATTTGCCTTTCAACGTCCGCCGCATTCTTCCGGACAAACTCCCACGCGTGCACGAGATCGATCGCCCGCAAGGTCGGATAGGTAGCAAGAATCTCGACGTCCGTCAGGCCTTGACGTCGCCACGCCTCGAGCGTCCAGACGGGTATGCGAGTGCGGACAACGCACGGATTTCCGCCACACACGCCCGGGATGGACTCGACGCCGGGGGATCCCGCGGCGTCTGCGGTGGGAGCCGACCGGACCTGCTCTGTGGTGTCAAAGCTGAAGCCACCACGTCGAGAGTTCGGCCGCAGATCCGCACTCAGGGATGCCGAAGCGTGGTTGTGCCCGAAGTAACGCCCGGGCTCGGGAGAGATATCCCAAAACGACCAGGTCGACTCGGCATGTATCGACGGCATCACTCCCCCTTCGCTTCCGTGGGCGCCGCGGTCATGAGAACGCGGTGCTGCACATGATAGACGGGGTTTCCGAGCTCATCCTTGACTCCTTCGACGCGGACGACGTCCAGGACCACTGTTTTCATCTTGATGGTGTGCCCGTCTGCCAGATCGTAGACGTTGAATCCCTCCTTGGAGGCGAGGACCGCCACCGAAACGACCTCTTTCACGCCTTCTGGAGTGGTAACCATCCGCTTCTGTGCGCTCATGCCCCATACTGTACGCCTCACCCCTGCTTGGGTCAAAACGAGAACTTGGAGACAGTCTTCCGGCTGTCGATTCGCCCGCAACAAGCTAATTTCGGGGACCACTTCGCCGCGGCACTCCTTGTGCCCCGACCCCGCGCCGCTATCATCGGGGTCGCCCGGGGGAGCCCCCCGATCATGCTCAAGCGCAACAGCCAGCTGATCGAAGCCGTCATGTTCGTCGCCGATATGAGCGTCACGGCGGCGGCGTGGGCGCTCGCCTTCTGGGTGCGGTTCGACTCGGGGCTCTGGCCCGCGCCGCTGGGCCGCCCGGACTTCGAGCACTACGCGCGGTTTCTCCCGGTGATCCTGCTGCTGGGGGCGTTCTCCTACCGTTACTGCCGCCTCTACACCCCGCGGCGGAGCGACTCGCTTCTGAGCGAGTGGTTCGACATCTCGCGCGCGCAGCTGCTGGTGTTCCTGCTCATGACCGGGGTGACGTTCGTCTACAAGACCTACGAGTATTCCCGGGGCGTGTTCGGGATATTTCTGCTGTTCAACGCTTCCCTCCTCGCCCTGGAGCGGACCGGCGCGCGGATCATCCTCCGCTGGGCGCGCCGCCACGGCTGGAACGTCCGCCGCGCGCTGATCGTCGGCGCAGGGCGGGCGGGGCAGCAGCTCGCGATCTCCCTCCGGAAGCAGCGGTGGATGGGGATCCTCCCCGTCGGATACGTCGACGCGCGCGACGAGCGGCAGGGGATGAAAATTCACCGCGTCCCCGTCCTCGGCCGCCCGGACGCCCTCCCGTCGCTCATCCGCGAGCACGGGATCGACCAGGTCTACCTCGCCCTCCCGGCGCAGGAACACCAGCTCCTCGAGTCGCTCGTCGCCTCCCTCGGCGAGGAAACCGTCGACGTGCGCGTCATCCCCGACATGGGGTCGTTCGACGCGCTCAACCACTCGATCGCCGACGTGGACGGCCTCCCCGTCATCCTCCTCCGCGAATCCCCGCTCTACGGCTGGAACCAGGTCCTCAAGCGGATCGCGGACGTCGCCTTCAGCGCCGTCGTGCTGATCCTGATCTCCCCCCTCCTCCTCGCGATCGCCGTCGGCGTCAAACTCACATCCCCCGGACCCGTCTTCTACGGCCAGGAACGGATGGGGCTCGACGGCCGGGTGTTCAAAATGTGGAAGTTCCGCTCGATGCGCATCGACGCCGAACAGCAGACCGGCGCGAAATGGGCGGTGAAGGACGACCCGCGCAAGACGGCGTTCGGCTCCTTTCTCCGGAAGACCTCGCTCGACGAACTCCCCCAGTTCTGGAACGTCCTCGTCGGCGACATGAGCGTCGTCGGCCCGCGCCCCGAGCGCCCCGTTTTCATCGACCAGTTCAAGAAGCAGATCCCGCGCTACATGCTCCGCCACAAGATGAAGGCGGGGATCACCGGGTGGGCGCAGGTGAACGGATGGCGCGGGAACACGAGCCTGAAAAAGCGCATCCAGTACGACCTCTACTACATCGAGAACTGGTCGCTCTGGCTCGACGCCCGGATCGTCCTCCTGACCGTGGCGCGCGGGTTCGTGAACCCGAACGCCTACTGAGGTGAGATGAGCGACCTCCCTCCCGCCCCGCCGCCCGCCCCCGCCGCGGACCCCCCGCCGCCGGGCGCGACCGCGCCGACCCTCGCCGCCCTCGTCGCCCTCGCCTTCGCCGTCCGCCTCGGCGCCTGCCTCCTCAAGGCCGTCGTCGCCACCGACGCCTACCACTACGTCCGCATCGCCCGGATGATCGCCTCGGGAAACTGGCACGACGCGATCGCCAACGGCTACCACCCCGCCTTCCCCGCCCTCGGCGCCCTCCTCGGCGCCCCGCTCGGCAGCGCCGCCACCGGACTCACCGCCGTCTCCCTCCTCCTCGGCGCCCTCACCACCCTCCCCGCCTGGTTCATCGGCCGCCGCCTCGCCGGCGACCGCGGCGCCCTCTTCGCCGCCCTCCTCGTCGCCGTCCACCCGGGACTGGTGGATGTGGGAAGCGACATCCTCGTGGAAGCGACCTTCCTGTTCTTCCTGGTCTCCGCGGCGGCGCTGGTCCTCCGCGCCTCGGGAACGCTCGACCCCTGGAGCGCCGCCGGGGCCGGGTTCTGCGCCGGCGCGGCGTTCCTGACGCGCCCGGAGGGGATGGTCGTCCCGGCGGTCGCGGCGCCGTTTCTCCTCCTCGCCCCCGGCCTTCTCCCCCGCTTCGCCCCCCGCCGCTGGCTCGCCGCGGCGATCCTCGGCGGCGTCTTCGTCGCGACGGTGCTCCCCTACGCCGTCGCCGTCCGCGCCGTCTTCGGCCGCTGGATGATCACCCCCAAGTCCGGGGGCGCCGCGTTCCGCGCAGGCGCGCAGCCCGCGGCCGCCGGGGAATCGCAGCAGAAAATGAAAGAGTCCGCGAAGAAAAGCCGGCTGCACCTTCCCTGGACGTTCGCGCGGAAGTTCGGCGAGTCGCTCTACTGGCCGTTCGCGCTGGCGGTGATCGGCGCGGCGTTCGTGCCGCGCGGCCCGCCCGGCGGCCGCGCCGCGCGCGTCTTCCTCCTCGCCCTCCTCGCCCTCTACCTCCCGCCCCTCCTGCGCCTCCTCTGGACCTCGTCGTACATCAGCACCCGCCACCTCCTCGGCCCGGCCGTCCTCCTCCTCCTCGCCACCGCGCCCGCCGCCTGCGCCGCCCTCACCCCGCGCCTCCCCCGCCTCCGCCTCCTCGTCCTCCTCGTCGCCGCCGTCGCCCTTCCCAAATCCCTCCGCCCCGAACGCCGCGAGGAAATCGGGCTGAAGCAGGCCGGACTCTGGCTGCGCGAGCACGCCCCGGGCGAGCCGGTCGCGGGCGCCGAGAAGGTCGCGTACTACGCGGATGTCGTCCAGTTCAAGGTCCCCAGGGACCCCGCCCTCGTCCCCGCCCACATGGACGAAATCCGCGCCCGCTGGCTCGCCCTCGTCGAGGACGACCACCGCGGCCTCGCCTCGCGCCTCGGCCCCGAGTTCACCATCGTCGCCGTCTTCGGCGAGGGCGACGACCGCGTGAGCGTGATCCGCTACTCCCCGTGAACCCCGCACCCGCTTGCGCTCCCGCCGCTCCCGCACCATAATCGCCGCCACATCGCGCGCCCCGGCCGAAGGCGCCCGGTCCCGCCCGGATCCCGACCCCGCCGGATCCGCCCGCGATTCCCGTACCCGGAGACTCCCGTGCCGCGCCGCAACGACGAGGACTTCGAGTTCTACCTGAAACAGGTGGAGAAGGTCCGCCTCCTCACCGTCGACGAGGAAAAACAGCTCGGCCGCGCCATCCGCGACCACGACGACCCCGCCGCGCGCGAACGGATGATCCGCGCCAACCTCCGGCTCGTCATCTCCATCGCCAAGAAATACTCCAACCGCGGGATGACCTTTCTCGACCTGATCGAAGAGGGAAACATCGGGCTCCTCAAGGCCGTCGAGAAGTTCGACCCGGAACGCGGCGTCAAGTTCGGCACCTACGCCACCTGGTGGATCCGGCAGTCCATCCAGCGCGCCCTCATGGACACCGCCCCGACCGTCCGCATCCCGACCTACATGGTCGAGCTGATCAATAAGTGGAAGGCGGTCTCCCTCAAGCTCACCCAGAAGCTCGGCCGCAAACCCGACCCGACCGAGATCGCCAAAGCCCTCAAGATCTCCGGCCCCGCGGGCGAGGCGATCCGCCAGGCGCTCGCCACCAGCACCAACTCCGCCCAGCCCGTTTCCCTCGACCTCCTCTGGAAGGCGATCCACGACACCAACCGCGAGCCCGCCTGGACCCAGGAGTTCCCCGAGGACCTCACCGGCCAGATCCAGAAGTACCTCCTCAAGGTCAACGGGCGGGAAGCGGAGATCCTGAAACTGCGCTACGGCCTCGGCGACGGCCCGCCGCTCACCCTCCAGGAAGTCGGCGACAAGATCGGCGTCAGCCGCGAACGCGTCCGCCAGATCGAGAGCTCCGCGCTGAAGAAGATCCGGCTGTCGCTCAAGCGGACCCGGACCTCGAAGGAGGAGTTCGACGAGCAGGACTAGTCCCCCCACCCCCCACGCTTCTCCAGGACTCCCCATGCCCCCTCACGTCACCGACACCGACCTCCTCCGCGCCTCGATCCGCAGCGTCCCCGACTTCCCCAAGGCCGGCATCGTCTTCCGCGACATCACCACCCTCCTCCAGGACCCCCGCGCCTGGAAGCACGCCGTCGACGCGCTCCACGACCGCTTCCGCCTCTCCCCCCCCGACCTCGTCGCCGGGATCGAATCCCGCGGGTTCATCTTCGGCGCCCCCCTCGCCTACCTCCTCGGCGTCGGCTTCATCCCCATCCGCAAACCCGGCAAACTCCCCTACCGCAGGAAGTCCCTGACCTACGAGCTCGAATACGGCAAGGACACCCTCGAAATCCACGAGGACGCCGTCCGCCCCGGCGCCTCCGTCCTCCTCGTCGACGACCTCCTCGCCACCGGCGGAACCGCCGCCGCCGCCGCCCAGCTCGTCGAGTCGATCGGCGGGCGCGTCTCCGCCCTCGCCTTCGTCGTCGAGCTCGCCTTCCTCCAGCCGCGCGCCCGCCTCGCCGGCCGCCCCGTCGAGTCCCTCGTCGTCTACGACAAGGAGTAGCCCTCCGTGAACCGCCTCCTCGCCTTCACCCGCATCCTCGCCCTCGCCCTCTTCCTCGGCGGCGGCGCCGCCATCGCCCTCATCGTCGCCCCCGCCACCTTCCGCATCCTCGAGACCGACCGCGCCGCCGCGGGCGCCGTCGTCGGCCGCTCCCTCGGCATCTTCGAATGGGTCGCGCTCGCCTCCACCGCCGCCGGCTTCGTCGCCTCCCTCGCCCTCCGCGTCCGCAGGGCCCCCAGCCTCGTCGCGGACCTCGCCCTCGCCTCCCTCCTCGCCGGCTCCGTCTACGTCCATTTCCTCCTCGCCCCCGCCATCCGCGACGCCCGCCCCGCCGGCACCGGCGCCGGGACCGAGTTCATGCGCCTCCACGAGCGCTACGAGCAGGTCTTCGGCTTCGAGCTCCTTCTCGCCCTCGCCGCCCTCTACGCCGCCACCTCCCCCGGCAACACCGCCCCCGCCGCCTCAAAGTAGCCCCGCACGGGCAAAAAAAAAGCCCCGGGGTGCAAGCCCCGGGGCCCGATGATTGAGTGGTTTCTTAGCCGCCCGGTCCCTTGCGGACGTTGATCGCGCGAGCACCCTTCACGTCCTGGGTGATCTCGAACTCGACCTTCTGCCCCTCAGTCAGGGTCCGGAACCCATCCATCTGAATCGCGGTGTGATGCACGAACACATCCTTGCCGCCATCGTCCGGAGCGATGAAACCATAACCCTTCTGATCGTTGAACCACTTGACAACACCGGTCGGCATACTGCCTCCTTCAATGTCTTGCGGTCACCCCCGGTCTCCCGAAACAAGCCGGTCGACCCTTGCGGGCCACTCCGACCGGAACGTCATCCGACGTCCCGGAGTTCCGAAGGCTTCCGACGCATGGATGTTTACCAAAAGGGGGGAGGAGAGGGGAAGCGGAATCTTTTTTGGGGGGGGGAAGGGCTAAGGGCGAAGGGCGAAGGGCGAAGGGCAAACGGAAAAGAGAAAAGGGCAAGGGGAAAAGGGAAAGAGACGGGGGCGAAGTTACCGGTTGCGGCCTGCCAGGAGCTCCTTCTCGAGCATCCCGTAGTCCCGCTCCACCTTCACCAGCTTCCCCTCAGGGTCGAACAGGAACACGATCGGCTCCCCCGTCACCCCCCAGGTCTTGACCGTCCCCCCCTCCTGCGCGTCCAGCAGCAGCGGAAACGGCACGTTCCGCGGATCCCAGTGCAGTTCCCCATGCTTCGCCAGCTTCTCCTCCATCTCCTCGAACGACTTCGCCGTCGCATCGTGGTACGCCAGAATCTGGTAGTCCTCAAACCGCCCCTTCAACCTCCGGTCAAACTCCACCAGGTTCGGCAACCACTGCGTCGAACTCGTGTTGCACCACGACCCCCAGAACAGCACCAGCACCCACTTCCCCCGATAGTCCGCCAGCTGCAGCCCGCGCGGCCCTCCCCTCACCCCCGCCGCGTTGAACGGCGGCATCACCTTCCCGATCCCGTTCGCCACCGGCGTCGGCACCGCCACGATCTTCCCCAGATCCAGCTCGCTCCGCCCCCCCAGCTCGATCTCCCGGTCAAACTCCCGGAACTTCCCGTCCGCCCACCGCACCCGGTACTTCCCCGCCGGCAGCCGGAACGCCACCGCACCCTTCACCGCCTTCACCTTCAGGAACTCCACCTCCCCCTCCACCGCCGTCACCGTGAACGTCACCGGGTCCGGAAGCGGCACCGCCGGGTCCGCCGTCGCGATCGACCCGCGCACCTTCACCAGCGCCCCCAGCCGCACCGCCAGCGGCTTCTTCGACGCCTCGTCCGTGATCGTCACCACCGCCCCGCGATCCCGCGCCGCGTTGTACGCCAGCAGCACCACGCTCCCGGGCCATTTCTTCCAGACGTGCGAGAACCTCCCCCCTTCGTCCGTCCGTATCCCCCCCGCCGGCGCCGCCTTCCCCCCCTCCCACGTCCACTGCGCCGCCATCTCCGCCCCCGCCTGCAGCACATTCTCCCCGTCCGCAACCACCCCCTCGAGCTTCCGCCCGGGCGGCGGTTTGTCTTCGGCCAGCACGACGGCGCACAGAACCACGACCGGGACGAGCGCGAGCTTGCGCATGGGGGGCTCCCCTCAGGTTTCGGGAGAAGTGTACCGGATCGGGGGGGCGGGGGGAGGGATCGGCGGGGGGTGGAGCGGGTGAGGATGGGGAGAGGATGGGGGCGGGGGTGCGCGGAGACGGATGGGAGAAGCGCGGGTCGCTCGGGGAGGAAAATCGAACCCGGGGCCCAAGGGGGAAGATAGAATCGCGGAACGCGTCCCCGTAGCTCAGTTGGATAGAGCGGTGGTTTCCTAAACCGCAGGTCGCGCGTTCGAATCGCGCCGGGGACATGGACTTACGAAGTGCTGTACCCCCAAGGGGGCCTCCAGGGGGGCCTTGCTGCCCTCGGAAGAGGCTTCGGAAACTGCCGTTGGGGGCCTTCTGTTCACTGAGCTGCCGCCTCCGTCGAGGGAGTGCAGAGCCCGAGAGCCTTGCCGAGCTTGTCGACGGCGGCACGTCCCGACTCCGGAGCGAAGTGCGCGTAGCGCATCGTCACGGCCAGCGTGGAGTGACCGAGAATCCGAGCGACGTCGAGCAGCGGAACCCCGGCCGCGACCATGAAGGAAGCGCACGAGTGACGCAGGGAGTGAAGAACGACCTTCTCCCGCTTCTCGGTAGGGATGGAGTCGCAGGCACGAATGGCGCGATCAAACCCCTTCTTCACAACCTCCTCAGTGATCGGGTCTCCGCTCGCCTGGAGGAAGACGGCGTCCGAGCCGTCCAGGGCCTTGACCTGCCGGAGCTGGCGAAGCGTCCGCAGCTCCGCGAGAAGGTCCAGCGTCATAGGAATGACCCTACCCCGGCCTGCCTTCTCGTTCTCGGGGTGAATGGTGACCTCGCGCCGGTCGAAATCTACGTCGCGCCACTTCAGCCTCAGCAGCTCCCCTCTCCGGGCTCCGGTTGCCAGGGCCGCGTGAAGGAAGGGACGCATCACGGCATCCGAAGCTCCAACCAGGTCGCGGGCCTCGGTCTGAGTGAGGTAGACCTCGCGCGCCCGACCCTTCTCGGAGAACTTGGGGACCTTGCGGAGGGGGTTGTCCTTCGCGTATCCCATCCGTTCAGCCCACCTGAAAAGCGCTGACGCCAAGCAAAGGTCCCGGTTGATCGTCGCTCCGCTGGTGACTCTCCGACGATCCTCGCTCCAACGGATGAAGTCGGCGGGCGAGATGTCGTTCAGTGCCTTGCTTCCGAAGGGCGACCGACTCAAGACACGCAGACGGCGGATGTCTCCCGAGAAGGTCGAAGCCTTGACCCGGCCCTCCCGGTGCTGAAGGAAGAGGGCGATGGCATCCTTGAACATCAGCTGTACGCGGCGGCGGAAATGGGTGGTTCACGACCGGAAATCCCCTGACAGATCCGACGGCCCCTGGTAACGAACGACTTCGTACTTCCTGAGCGTTTCCTTTGCGGCGACCCACCAGGCGGACCAGGGCGAGACCTTGCTGTCCGGCCTCGCGAGGATGTCGCGCCTGAGTT
>JAPKGU010000010.1 GCA_026647565.1 Phycisphaerales bacterium
GCGAGGCGTGAGCCATGGAGGGTGAGGTCGTCGTGGCGATTGCCGCCCCTGGTCCAGTGCTCGGCGGCCTCGGTGAGGAGCCGGAGGTGCCGGAGCATGGCCTGTCGGTGCTCGATCCAGCTGGCGAGCGACTGCCACTCGTGGAGCATGGTCTCGTGGGCGATGGTGACGACGGCCTCTCCCTGGTCGTCCTTGTCGACGATGATGAGTCGGGCGTTGATGAGTTCGTTGAGGAGGATCGTGGTGTCCTGGCTCTGGATATCGGCGGGTCGGGCGTAGAGGCGGACGCGCTGTCCCTCCTTGCCGACGGTGACGAGGCGAGCGAAGAGGTCGTTCCACGCGGACTCGTTGTCGCCCTTCATGCGGTCGAAGGCGGTGTTTCGGGCCTCGTCGGCGCGTTTGGTGAGGAGTCCGCGCAGCCCCCCGAGGGACCGGTAGGCCTCGAACGTGAGGGTGGGGTGCTTTGCGTCGGTCTTGCGTCGGTCGTAGAGCTGCTGGAGGGCGAAGGCGAGGAGGGGGAGGGGATCGGTGTGGGCGAGGGCGGCGTTGACCAGCTCATCGGCCAGACTGGTTCCGTCTGGGGCGTGCTCGAAGACGAGGCCGGCCTGGGCGGCGGGTTCGACGACGATGGCGCGGAGTTCGGAGGCGCTCAGGGGCGGGAGGTTGTAGTGGCCATCGCCCTCTTCGAGGACGCGGATGTCCTCGTACTCGGTGCAGCGGGCGTAGAAGTCGATCCTGACGGTGCCGACGACCCAGACCAATCGCGACTCGCAGAGCAGCCGCAGGGCGCGTGCGAAGCGTCGGACTTCCTCGTCGGTGGAGTGTCGGGTGAAGACCTCTTCGAAGGGATCGACGATGAGCATGAGGCGTGCGGCGGCGGATCCCTGGGCGCGCGGCGCGGCGCTGCCGAGGGCGCCGATTGCTTCGGCGATCCGCGCGATGGCGCGTTCGGGTGCGGTCCTCAGCAGCTCGGCGAGGCCCTCGGCCCCGCCCGGCTCGTTTGCGATGGACGGGAGCGCGTCGTCGTCGCAGATGGCGGCGGCGAGTCCACCGAGGAGGTCGGACGTGGAGTCGCTCGGCTCGAAGAGTGCGACGCGCCAGGCGTCGACGCCGTGGATGGAGCCGCCCTCGACGATGTTGGGGACGACGCCGGCGCGGACGAAGGAGGACTTTCCGATGCCGCTGCGGCCGAAGACGAGGACGAAGGGGCGTCCGTGGCGCTCCTGTCGCTGGAGGGCCTCGACGACCTGGTAGGTGGCGCGGCTGCGGCCGAAGAAGTAGGCGCGGTCGTCGGAGCCCATGACGCGGAGACCCTTGTAGGGCTCGACGGGCGCGGCGGCGGCTCCCTCGGCGCGTCGGACCTCTCCGACGCGTTCGCGGATCATGCGCTCGAGAGTCGGCTCGATCTTCTCGCCGAAGGAGGAGGGGGTGGTGAACTCGTTGACGGATGCGATGCCGAGGGTGCTCGCCTCGTGGCCGAAGAAGGCGCGGACCTCGTCGTAGCGGCTCTTGGCTCTGGCCAGCTCGTCGGGCGAGAGGTCCGCGGCGAAGGCGACGGGGCGGACGCAGCGGCAGACGACAAGGTCCGGGCGATGTCCGTTCCGGCCCCGGACGGCGTCGGCGATCTCGAAGCGTGTGCCGGAGGGGTAGACCTTCCCGGTATCGGGGTCCGTGGCGGGTGCGGAGCCGAGGGTGGACCAGAGGATGAGGAGGACGATGTCGTAGTCGGCGGCGCGGGGGAGGGCGTCCTGGACGGGGACCGTGGCCTCGTAGTAGGACTGCTCCCAGAGGAGGACGTCGAGGCGGACCGAGTCCTTCAGGCGGGTCTGGATCCGCTTGAGGATGGCCTGGACAAGCTGGCGCTCGTCGCGCACGTCGGAAGGGGAGGACACAAAGATTCTGATCGGTCTCATCGCAGCCCCCTGAACCAATCGACTGATCGCCGTTACACCGCCACGCGTCGCTCGACCCAGAGCTGGTGCTCGCGCGAGATGGCGGACTCGGTCTCCTGCACGAGGGCGCGCAGCTCGTCCTCCGTGCGCGCGTTCTTGTAGCGTTCGCGGATCATCTCCAGATCACCGGCGGCGACCGAGTAGGTGTTGGCCAGGTCGGAGAAGCGTTTGGTCTGCATCCACGCGACGGCGCACGCGGCGACGGCGGCGACGCCTCCTGTGGGGTTGAACTCGAGGTCCAGCGTTCCGACGCGCACGAAGGCGACGGCGATGGCGAGGATCTCCATGATGAGGATGACCCAGAACCAGCGCGATTCCATGCTCCCGTTGAACCGGGCCTTGGCCTTGTACCAGCCGACCTGGTCGTCCACCCGCTTGCGCAGGTACATCTCGCGACGCTCGAGCGCATCGCCGGATCGCGACGCGGACATGCGGACCGTGATCTCCTCTCCTTCCACGTCGTGGGCGATGACCAGCTTGATGGTCTCGGGGAACCGGTCGCGGATGTCCTTGAGGTCCTGCATGTACCTCGCGGGGGCGTCGTCCGGGGCGGCCCCTGTCGGCAAGGGGGTCATCATGAACCGCCAGCACGCCTCCTTGGCGCTCTCGGCGAAGGCGCGGGCCTTGAACCACGAGTCGTCGAGGCGCGACAGCTTGAGGGAGACGCCGAACGCGAAGGCGAAGAGCGTCAGCCCGGCCACCATCCAGGCGACCAGTCGTTGCTCACCCTTGTCGACCGGATTCCAGCACGCGACCATGCCGACCAGGCAGAGGGTGATGAGATGGGCACGCACCAGCGCGAGGTATCGCCTCTGGCACGAGGCGGCGGCACGATCCGACGAACGCCACAGCTTGGGATAGTCCTCCCCAACCATCGCACGCTCCTTCCGGTCCCAGCACGACCGCGTGCCCTTGCGCAGCACGCAGGGTCTTTGAGCATATCAGAGTTGCGGATACCTCACGTCTTTCTAACCCGCGGGCGCGTCGAGCGCCAAAAGCACAAGCCCCGGTGCCTGGTGGCACCGGGGTTGGACCTTGTGTGGAGAGAGAGGGACGTGTGCGGAGGTGTCTGTGCTGAAGAAGCTTTGCCTGTGCTGGATGTGCCTGTGGTGCCCTTCTTACGCCGGACCGGGAGGCGGGTTCGCCGGGTTCGAGGGGTTTTTATCGACGCCGGCGGGTTGCGGCGAGGCCGCCGAGTCCGAGGAGGGCGAGGGATCCGGGGGCGGGGATGCGGGAGGTGAGGACCCGAACCTGGACGACGTGCGCGGTGGGGGCGAAGGACTGGAAGTTGAAGTGGAGGGTGTTGCCTGCGACGAGGATCGTGGAGGGTGGGATGCCACCGATGCCGCGGAAGGGGTAGGAGGTCGGGTAGGTGACGTTGGGGTGTCCGGCGGGTGCGTCGGAGTTGTCGAGGTTGAGGGGCGTGAACATGACGCCGACGATGGGGTCGAGGAAGGTGACCGACCCGGACGCGCCGATGGCGCCGGGGAGCGGCTCCCAGTGGATGAAGTGGCTGTCGAGGGTGCCGCTGACGATGCCGGGGATTGCGCCCGAGTCGGGTCCGTTGTTGGTCTGATCGGCGGCGAGGGTCTGTGGCGCGGCGAGGACCTCGTTCCACGCGAAGGCGTTGAAGCCCTGCATGTTGCCGAGCGTGGCCGAGCCGCTGGGTGCGGCGACGAACGTGGTCTGTCCCGCGGTGGAGACGATCACGGCGTGTGCGGCGGATGTGGAGAGTGCGGCGAGTGTGAGCGTGGCGATAGCGGTGCGGGCGTTCATGGGGGTGCTCCTGTGGTTCAGGGTTGGTTGTGAGGTCTGGCTGGCGGCTCTGGTTTCGGGTCCGTCAGGCCGGGCGTCGTTCGCTCGGCATCAGAGTTGCCGCGGGGAGAGGGAACCTTGCAGGCAAAGCAAAGAAAGTCGCCTCACCAGGAAGTGGGAAGGAGAAGGGGACTCAACGCGGAGGGCCGCGGAGGACGCGGAGGGATGCGAAGGCGGGAGGACCGGGAGGGTGGGTCCATCGCGTCTTTAACCTGCACGGGCCGGATGGCACCGCTGCCCAGACGCTGGCGCGTCTGGCGACCAGCATCCGTCGATTTCACGGGCGGGGGCGCATCAGTTGGCACTCTCGCTGCCTGTCGCGGGCGCTTCGGACGCGTTCTTGACGTAGCGATCGAGCCACTCGATGCTCTCGGTCAGGACGTGCATGACGCTCTCGCGAGCCATGTATCCGTGGGACTCGTAGGGGAGCATGACGAGGCGGGCGGTGCCGCCGGTGCCCTTGATGGCCTGGAAGAGTCGCTCGGACTGGATGGGGAAAGTGCCGGGATTGTTGTCGATCTGGCCGTGGATCATGAGGATCGGAGTCTTGATCTTGTCGGCGTGGGTGAAGGGTGACATGTTGATGTAGACGTCCTGGGCTTCCCAGAATGAGCGGCGTTCGGACTGGAAGCCGAAGGGGGTGAGGGTGCGGTTGTAGGCGCCGCTGCGCGCGATTCCGGCCTTGAACATGCCTGGGGGGCAGTGGGCGAGGAGGTTCGCGGTCATGAACGCGCCGTAGGAGTGGCCGCCGACGGCGACGCGGTTGGGATCTGCGACGCCCATTGCGACGGCCTTGTCGATGGCGGCCTGTGCGTTGGCGACGATCTGCTTGACGAAGGTGTCGTTGACGGTTTCGGGATCGCCGATGACGGGCATGGCGGCGTCGTCCATGACGGCGTATCCGGCGAGGAGGAGGAAGAGGTGGCTGCTGCCGCCGATCTGGGTGAAGCGGTGCTCGGAGCCGGAGACCTGGCCTGCGGTGGAGGTGTCGGAGACTTCGTTGGGATATGCCCAGATGAAGAGGGGGAGCCGAGTGCCCTCGACGTAGTCGGGCGGCAGGTACATGGTGGCGGAGAGGGGTGCGCCGTCGTCGCGGGTGTAGGTGATGATTTCGCGCTTGATTCTGCGGAGTTCGGGGAGTGGGTCGGTGAAGGTGGTGAGTGGGGTTCGCGGCTCGGGGGAACCGATGTCCATGGCGAAGAAGTTGGGAGGCGAGGTCTTGGTCTCGTGTGTGAGGATGATGCGGAGGGCGTCGTTTGCGCCGCGTTCGTGCATGACGTCGACGGCGGCCTCGAAGCACTCTCCCTGGTTCTGCCAGAGGCGCTGCTTGGAGAAGTCGGCCAGCGACATGCGGTCGAGGAAGGGGCGGTTGCCTTCGGGGGTGGCGCCGTCGCCGTCGAGGTAGACGTGGCCGTCGTCCACGCGGATGACGGAGACGCCGCTGGGGAGGCGGGTCGAGAGCGGAGAACCGGGGTCGTTGTACTGATCGTTGACGGAGCGATCGAAGACGAGGCGCGGCTCGCCGACGATCTTCGAGCCGTCCACGTCGAGCGAGACGAGCCAGGTCCTTGTCCAGCGGCGTTCGCGCTCGAACTCGCCGACCATGGCGTGTGCGATCGAGGGGCCGTGGTTCAGGCCGGCGGGCTCGAGCCAGGACATGCCGCTAGCGCGGTGCTGGAGCTTGAGCCACTCCTTTGGTTCGGCGGTGAAGGGTGCGGCCAGGAGCATGCAGCGGTCGCGGTGATCGACCTTGGCGCGGGGGTCGCCACCGTCGAGGGCCTCGGTCCAGAGGAGCGTGGCGGGCTGTGTGTCGAGCCAGTTGAGGCCGCGGGGACCGGTCTGGACGCCCTGGGTGGGGATGTTCTCCCGGAGGGGCATCTCCACGACGGTGCGGACGGGCTTGGCGCTGGAGGTCTCGATGATCTCCCACGACTGCGGGAAGAGAGACCAGGGCACGGCGTAGGAGTATGGACGCTTGACGGTTCCGACGAGGAGGTACTCGCCGGAGGGCGAGGGGGAGACGCCGGCGTGGATCGCGGGGGTGCCGACGCGGCGGATCGCGCCGGTGTCGACGTTCACGATCGCGAGCTGGCCGGTCATAATCCAGTCGAAGAGCGCTTCGTCGTGGGTGTCGGTGAGCAGGTCCTGGTAGGTTCGGACGGGGGCGACGCTTCCTCCGGCGTCCTGCATGACGGGGCCGCCGGGAATTGCGGGCTTCTGTGGGATTGGGGCGCGGCCGTCGGGGATGAGAGAGACGAGAACGCTTTTCTGGTCGGGCATCCAACGGATGCCGACGGCGTTTGCGGTGTTGAGCGTGGGTCCGACGAGTCGCTTGACGCTGCGGGTCTGTGTGTCGCAGAGCCAGAGCTCGGTGCCGCTGGGAAGCGGGCGTCCGGTCGGATCTGACTGGCCGGCGGGGTTGATGGTGTTTGTGAAAGTGAAGTACCTGCCGTCTGCGGACCAGGAGGGTCCGGAGAGGGCGGCATCCTTGGGTGTTTCGATGCGGTGGTCGCTCGAGCCGACGGGCTGTCCGGGGGCGGGCATGGGCCTGAGGATGAAGCCGGTGTATGGGCGGGGGCCATGGGGGCCGTTGGTGTTCGGGTTGAGGCGCGAGCCGCCGAGGCGGAGCATGGGGGCTGCGAGGTCGGCGATGGAGGGGAGGTTGCGGCGTTCGAGGAGGAGGATCCATCGATCGTCGGGGCTGATGGAGACGGATGGTGTGGGCGGGGTGTCGAGGACGCGTCGGATGGCGTCGGGCGGCGTCTTGTAGCCGGGGGTCGGTTCGCCGGGCTGTGCGTGTGAGGCGAGGGAGGCGGCGGCGGCGATGGTCATGGCCAGAGTCCGTTGGGCGAGTGTGCGGCGGATGAACATGTGGGGCTCCGGATGGCGTGGGCCGACAACGGGAGTCGAGCGGCGGACGTTTGGAGTGTACCGGCGGGGCGGGGGATCGGGCGCACGACTCGGGGCGTTGGCCGGGGGGTAGACGTGTCCATCGCCGAAGCACGCCCTCCTTCACAGTCGGGCTGCATGCTCCACGCCCATGTTCACGCCCTGAAGATCGCGCCGAGCTTCTTGCCGAGGAGCATGGAGGCGCCGAGGAGGGTGGTGGTGAGGAGGGCCATGCCCCAGACGCCCATGGCGCTTGCGACGTATGGGCCGTCGCCGAGGCGCTCGGTGAAGGCGACGATGGCCTTTGTGAAGGGGTAGTGCTTCTGCTGCTGGGCGAGGATGAGGGAGTCTGAGACCTCGAGCATGGAGAAGGAGAAGACGAGAATGCCGCCGGCGATCAGGTTGGCCATGATGAGCGGGAGGATGACCTTTCGGACGGCGCTGGCGCGTGTCGCGCCGAGGTTGACGGCTGCTTCTTCGAGTTCGCCGGAGGTCTGCTGGAGCCCGGCGACGGTGGAGCGGACGATGTAGGGGAGGCGCCTGATCGCGTAGGCGATGACGAGGAGCGGGAAGGGGTTGGGATCGATGCCGAGGACGGCGAGGTCGAACCATGTGCCGTCGAGGGGCGCGGCGGAGATGGCGTTGACCCACGAGTCGGGCAGGAACGCGCCGAGGAAGTTCTCGAGGCCGGGGGCGAGGCGACCGTCGAAGGGCCAGCGCAGGGTCATGGCGACGTATCCGAAGGCCATGACGAGTCCGGGGACGGCGATGGGGAGCATGCAGAGGGCGTCGAGGACGTTGCGTCCTTTGGCCTTGGTGCGGACGACGACGTAGGCGACGAGGATGCCGATGACGATGTTCACGCCCATGGCGAGGGTGGCGAGCATGAGACTGTTGGAGATGCCGGTGGAGGCGGTGTCGTAGGTGAGGGCGTGGACGTAGTGCTGGCCGGTGAGCCGCGCGGGCAGGACGCTCTGGTACCACTGGCCGGGCGCGGTGAGGGATGTGAGGATGACGCCGAGGTGCGGGAGGACGGCCAGGAGCGTGACGAGCGCGAAGGCGCCGGAGGCGGCCCATGCGCCGAGGCCGACGAGGGGCTTCTCGGCGGAGGCGCGCGAGGCCTTGGCGTACATGGCGTGTGCCTTGCCCCCGAAGAGGAGCTTGCCGACGGTGTACATGGTGACGGCGGAGGCGAGCAGGATGAGGGTGAGGGCGTAGGGTCGGGGCGAGGCGTTCTCGACTTCCTTGAGTCCGTAGAAGATGCGGACCGGGGTGACGCGGTCGAAGTCGAACATGAGGGGCGTGCCGAGCTCGGTGAAGGACCAGATGAGCACGATGGTGGCGCCGGCGAAGATGCCGGGACGGACGAGCGGGAGGACGATGCGGAGGAGGCGACGCCAGGGGCCGGCGCCGAGGTTCTCCGCGGCCTCGTCGAGGGCGGGGTCGAGGTTGGCCAGAGCGGCGGTCGCGTTCAGGTAGATGATGGGGAAGAGGTAGAGCGACTGCACGACCATGATCCCGAACATCTTGCCTTCGCCCAGGATGTCCCATTCGGTGCCGAGGAGGGCGTTGAGCGCGCCCTGTCGGCCGAGGATCGCCTTGACGCCGATGGCGCCGACGAAGGGGGGCATGATCATCGGGACGAGGACGGTGGCGTTGAAGAGTCCCTTGAAGGGGAAGCGGTAGCGTGCGGAGAGGACGGCGAGGGGGAGGGCGATGCAGCAGGCGAGGGTGGTGGTGCCGAGCGCGATCTTGAAGGAGTTGAGGAGGGCGCGGCGCTCGCTGGGATCCTCGAAGACGGCGGCGATGTGGCGGAAGGTCCAGCCGTCGCCGCTGCGGACATCGGCGGCGAGGCCGCCCCGGACGGTGAGGGCGATGGGATAGAGGAGGAAGGCCCCGAGCACGAGGAACATGGCGATCATGACGCCATACTGGCCCAGGAATCGGGCCACGCGAACGCCGAGGGGCGTGGCGTCTCCGGTGCTCGCGTCCTGAAGGGTGGACATGGGGCGTGATGTTATGGGGGCGGGGCCAGCGGACGAGGGCGGCGGGATGCTCGGAAGAAGAACGCCCTCCCTGACGGTCTGACGGCATGTTGTCGGGTGGCGCGCCCTGGGTCTACTTCGCCCCGCGTTCGACCGAGCCGCCGGCTTTCTCCCACGCCATGAAGCCGCCGGCGAGGTTGGTCACCGTGTGGCCGCGGCGCTGGAGGTACGCACACGCCCGCGCCGATCGCACGCCGCCGCGGCAATGCACGAGGATGTCCGCGTCCTTCGGGATCTGGTCGAGCGCGGTCGAGAGGCGTGTGTGCGAGACGTTGAAGATTCCGGCGGGGTGATCCTTCACGCGCGCCTCGGTGTGCTCGCCGAGGCGGCGGACATCGAGAACAAAGGTCTTGCCCGCGGCGATGCGGTCCTTTGCGGCCGCGGCGTCGATCTCCGCGATCTTCGCGACGCGGGCGCCGGCGGCCACCGCCTCGTTTACCGCATCGGGCGGCGCCCAGCCGCCGATGCGGTCGATCCCCACGCGGACCAGCGCGCGGATCGCCTCGTCGAGCTTCGCCGGGTCGATGATGAGGTACACGTCCTCCGCCGGATCGATCAGGGAGCCGCCCTCGGTCGGGAACTGCGCATTGACGAGCAGCGACAACGAGCCCCTGATGTGCCCGGCGACGAACTGGTCCCACGGACGGGTGTCGACGAGCGCCACCTTCTGCGTGTCGAGTGCCGCGAGGGCTCTGGCGTCGACCTTGGGCGGCTTTGGCAGGGAGCCGAGCACCGCGGGGCCGTCGCGATTCTCGCGCTTCATGCGGGCGAAGTACGAGGGTGGATCGGGCTGATCGCTGAGGACGTACGACGAGAACCGATCCTGGCCCTGTGCCGCGGCACGCAGGGCGGGGTTCACGCGCTTCTCGTAGCCCACGGTGGTCTGGGGCACGGCGCCGAGCGCCTTGCCGCAGGCGGAGCCGGAGCCGTGCGCGGGCCAGACCTGGAGATAATCGGGGAGGTCGAGGAACTTCGCGATGCTGTGATGGAGCAGTTTCGCGGACGACGCGGCCATGCCCGCCTGTCCGGCGGCGGTCTCGAGCAGGTCGGGTCGGCCGACATCGCCGACAAAGACGAAGTCGCCGGTGGCGATCCCCATCGGTTCGGTCGCGCCGCCTCCCAAGTCCGTCACGAGGAAGCAGACGTGCTCGGGGGTGTGGCCCGGTGTGTGGATCGCCTTGAACTGGATGTTGCCGATCTTGAAGGTGGTGCCGTCCTTCAACTCGACGTGGTCGTACGGCCTAGGTTCTGCAGGCGGCCGATCGGAAGTCGAGCCACCTTTCTTGTCGAGCCAGCGATAGGTCCAGTCCGGTCCGCCCATCGCGGAGACATAGAGCTTCGCGCCCTGTTCGGCGAGTTCTCGGGCGCCGGAGAGGTAGTCCGCGTGGATGTGGGTCTCGGCGACGGCGACGATCCTGACGCCCTCTTTCCGCGCGATCGCGTGGTAGCGGTCCACGTCGCGCTCGGGGTCGATGACGATCGCCTCGCCGGTCTTCTGGCACCCGATCAGGTACGCCGCCTGAGCCAGCGCATCGTCGTAGATCATTCGGAAGAGCATCGGACCTCCCGGAACACGGCCAGTTCACGGCCGGAACGCATCTCAGGCCGAGCGACCCTCGGCCCCTTTGTGAATCTTATGAGAGTCCCGACGCGTCCACCGGGTTCCCGGTCCGTGCGCTCTTGATCTCCATTTCCAGGAGACGGCAGACCCGCACCGCGTCTTCGGGTGTGACGCGGAGTTTCGGTGACATGCCACGGTTCAGGTCGGCGATCGATCGGACAAAGTGGCGGATCTCTCCGTCGTAGCCCGAGACGGGCGGGAGGGGGACCGGCTCGGCGTTGGCATCGCGGCAGAGCAGGAGCGGTTCGGGCCTGGCCAGGTCCCAGTCCGCCACCGCGTGCTCGAACTCGGCGGTGTAGCGCATGCGGAACGGGAAGCCGTCCGCGACCCACGCGCCTTGCGCGACCACGATCGCCGGCGCGCCGGGCGAGTTGTAGTGGTACCGCGTCACGATGTGATCGACATGGCCGGCGCTGCTCACGCCGTCCGGCACGCCGAGCAGCCAGAGCACGATGTCCGCGTCGTGGATGTGCAGGTCGAAGAGAGCTCCGCCGCACTGCGTCGGATCCGCGTAGTACTCGCGCGACCAGTTCGGGCGGCTGCCCATCCGCTGGAGCGTGAGCGCCCGGAGCGCGCCGAGCGATCTGTCCGCGACGCGTTCCTTCAGCCAGTCCCACCCCGTCCAGAACCGCATGCAGTGCGCGGGCATGCAGAGAACGTTCCGTGCCGCGGCTTCGCGAGCCGCCTCCGCGACGCGGACGGCGTCGGCGCTCGACAGGGCGACGGGCTTCTCGACCAAAGTGTGTCGTCCGGCGCGGAGGAGCGCGATCGCGATGTCCGCGTGCGTGTGTGTCGGGGTGCAGACGCTGACGAGGTCGATGGAGGCGTCGCTCGCGATCGATCGCCAGTCGGTGGTGAAGCGGACCCGGGAGGGATCGACCCGTGCCTCGGTGGAGCCCGCCTGCTCGATGTTCCCTGCGACGGATCGGGAGCCGGAGACGATCTCGTTCCAGTCGCTGTCGCGCGAGGCGCAGCATGCCGCGACCTCGCAGGGGAGTCCGTCGCGTGCCGCGGCCATGTACGCGCGGAGGTGCGTACGCCCCATGAACCCAAGGCCCACAATGCCCACCCTGATGACGCGCTCCGGCATGTCGGCAGGATACGCGGGGCGTCGATCGTCCGCGCCCGCATCGACCTATCATCGGCGGTTCCCACATCACCCATCCGGGCCGGGCAAACGCCCTGCCTCTGGAGGTTCAGCATGCTCCCCAAGCCACCTCCCCGCGAGGGATCACTCGGCTTTCTGTATGTGCCGCCGTTTCGTGTGCAGGGCGTGTCTGTCGCGGGCGAGACCACCTCGATCGGCATTCCCGAACTTGACGTCGTGTTTGATCTTGGCGAGTGTCCGCGGGCGATGCTCCCGGCCAGGTTTGCCGCGATCTCTCACGGGCACATGGACCACGTCGGTGCGCTGGCGTATTTCTGCTCCCAGCGGCGTTTCCAGGGCATGGGCGACGCGACCATCGTCTGCGACGCGCGCGTCGAGAAGGACATCCGGGGCATGATGGGCGGCTTCGTCGACCTGGAGCGGCAGCAGACCCCGTACAACCTCATTGCTCTCCAGCACGATCAGCAGATCGAGATCAAGAACAACACCTTCCTTCGCGGCTTCCACACGGAGCACACCTGCCCGTCCATGGGCTACTCGATCGTTGAGCGTCGCAGCAAGCTCAAGGTCGAGTACCTGGAGCTTCCGCAGGAGAAGCTGCGCGAGCTGAAGGACCGTGGCATCGAGATCACGCGGACGCTCGAGATCCCGCTCGTCGCGTACCTGGGGGACACGGCGCCGGGGCCGCACCTTGTGCGCGAGGACGTTCGTCGCGCCCAGATCGTCATCTGCGAGTGCACGTTCTTCGAGCCGGACCATCGCGAGCGTGCCAAGATCGGCATGCACATGCACGCGGCCGATGTGGCGGAGTGGCTGCGTGTGCTGGAGTCGCAGGCCCTGGTGCTGGTCCATGTCTCGCGGAGGACCAACCTGCAGTATGCGCGGAAGCAGCTTGCGGAGCTGGTCGGCGACCAGCACGCCGGGCGCGTCCACTTCCTGATGGACCATCGCGCCAATCGCGATCGGTACGACGCGCAGGTGAGGCAGGCCGAGGGCGCGGCACGAGCGTGAGCCCGTGCGCGATGCCCGGCGCGGGCCGGGCACGCATCGGTCAGTACGCGCACCGCTTGCGGATCAGTCGCTCATCGACCGGTGGCGTCAGCGCCAGGATCTCCGCGATCCGCTGCCCGGATCGCCCGTCGCCATAAGGGTGCGTGATGGCATCCCGATCGATGGCCAGCGCGAGTTGCACGGCCTGACGTATGTCGGGGGCGGTCTCACCCGGCGCATCGACGACGTTGGTGGGGCGTTCGCGTCCCGCCTGCCGCGGGCCGATGTTCACGGCCGGGAGGCGCAGTGCGGCGGCCTCGATGAGGGCGGCGGACGAGTTGCCGACCATGACGCCCCCGCTCCTTGCCAGGCGTTTGAGGAGGGCGAGGAATCGGGCGCGCTCCATGTGCGACACTCTCGACACGACGCCCCCCGCCGGGCCTCCTTTGCCGCCGGTCGCTCCGTCGGCCCCTGCGGCGTCCAGGGCTCGCACGATGCCTTCTCGCCCCGGATCGAGATTGGGGTCGAGGGCAAGGACGCGGCGGCCAGCGAGCGCCTCGATCGCCGCCGCCGCCACGGCTTCTTCGTGCTCGGCGGGGCGTCCGACGGGATGGAAGAGGAGCACGGTGTCCGGCGAGCCGAGTTCGGCGGCGTGCGCGTCGCTCATCGGCTCGACGCGATCAAGCCCGTCGACGGCGGGCGACCCGACGACGTGAACGGCCTCCGGCCGTTCGCCCATCTTGAGGATGCGCTGGGCGGAGGCCGGTGTGGCGGCGAGGTGGAGGTGCGAGAGCTTCGTGATCGCGTGTCGGAGGGACTCGTCCGCGACGCCCTCGGCGCGGTCCCCGCCGTGGATGTGGGCGACGGGGATGCCTGCGATGGACGCGGCGGCAGCGGCGGCGAAGGCCTCGATCCGATCGCCGAGCACCATCACCCAGGTCGGCGCAAGGCGCCTGTAGATGCGTGCGAACCGGTGCACGCCGCGTCCCGTGGCTTCCGCGTCGTCGAGGCGTGTGGATCGCCCCGGTGTCTGCATCGGCGCTGCGTCGGAGACGGGGAAGAGTCTCTTCACGTCGCGATACGTCAGCGCCGGGGGCACGAGGTGGGAGCCGGCGGCCACGACCAGCAGCTCCATCCCTGGCGCGCCCTCGACTGCGCGGAGCACCGGGACCAGCAGCCCGAAGTCGGCGCGCGAGCCGGTGACGGCGAGGATGCGCCTGGTGCCGGGCGAGGGCGCGGCGACGGGATCGGCGTAGTCGCCGGGCCTGACCGAGGGTTCGCCGTCCCAGCCGTCGCCGATCATGGCTCGTTCCTCTTGGGCTTGTTCCTTGTGGGCCTGCCGCTCTGGGAGCGCTCTGGTGGGGCGG
This sequence comes from Phycisphaerales bacterium, assembly GCA_026647565.1. Classification (GTDB taxonomy): domain Bacteria; phylum Planctomycetota; class Phycisphaerae; order Phycisphaerales; family UBA1924; genus JAHBWV01. The sequence goes on from JAPKGU010000010.1 coordinate 13,788, forward strand.
CGCGTCGCATGCGTGCGAAGAGCTGGCGCCACTCCGCGTCCTTGAGCGGAATCTCTTTGAGCGACATGACGAGGCGAGCGAAGGTCGGATCGTCGCCGACCGGGGCGGGCGGGACGTCGTCCGGATCGATGGGTCTCACCCCGCCGGGGCGATGGCCGTAGAGGTTGTGCCGGATGATGTGGCGTGCGACGCCGTCGTGGACGGAGTCGAGCGGCTCGTGGCGCGACCACGCTCGCCATGGGGCGGGCGCGCCGGGGATGGCGGCGCGGATGGCGGTCGATGACATCGGGGCCTCCGCGGAGGGTGCGAGGCGTGTGAGCCAGGCGAGGCGTTCTTCGTGCGACCAGAACCGAGCGGAGCCGAGGGTGTTCCACAGCTTGAGCACGCTCTCGACGGGCGCACGCATGGCGACGAGCGGCTCCGCGAGGCGGATGATCTGGCGCGGGTTCCTCCACTTGTGGAATGAGGCGACCTGATCGGAGCCGAGGAGCATGCGGATCTCGACGCGATCGGGCAGCACGCTCCGGAGGCGGCGGAGCGTGTCGATGGTGTACGAGGGGCTGGGGCGCATGGCGCGTTCGCGAGCCCACGCCGCGCGGTCGAGCTCGTCGGTCCAGATGGATCGCTGTCCGGGCACGTCGATCGCCAGGCGGAGCATCGCGAGCCGATGGTCATCCGGCGCGGTTGTGCCCGACTTGTGCGGGCTTCGCGAGGCGGGGACGAAGAGGAGCCAGCCGCGATCGCCGAACATGGTCCTGGTCGTGATGAGGGGTGCGAGGACGTGCATGAAGTGCGGCGGATCGAACGATCCGCCGAAGACGACGATCGTCCTGACGTGGCGCGGGAGCTTCAGCGGCGTGATCGGTGCTTCGGTGCGGCCCGAATCGCTACGCCCGGACGAGCGTGACTTCGTGGCCTTCGCTGCTCTCGGTGCCTTGCGTGCCATCACGGGATGTTATGCGAGAGCACGGGACACCCCGGCGACGAGTCGGCTCGCGCATCGGATCGTGTTCCGATGGTGCGGTCAGTGATCGCCCGGGTCGTCGGCGAGCATCAGGCGCGGGTGCTCCGGCGATGCGGTCAGCGAGTCCACGTCGAGATGGGGCAGCAGCGACTGGAGTTCCTCGCGCGTCAGGCGAGTCGCGAGGACGCGCCCCTCCGGATCCTTCACCGTGTAGACGAAGGAGGTGTCCTGCGCCTCGATCAGCACCGTCACATCGCTTCCCACCAGCGACCCGACGGCCCTCCATTCCGTCCCGGAGCCCGGTGCGGACAGCGCGCCCGCTCCTTCGTCGACCGGGTGCTCCCGAAGCACGTGGGCACGGAGTTCCTGCAGACGCGCTTCCGACGCGGGCGTCCACGACAGATCGCTCGCCCGCACGCCCTCCGGGTCCGGCTTGAGCATCGCGAACGACCCCACCACCCCGACCAGCGCGAGCGCCATCGCGCACTTGATCACCGAGGGGCGCGCCCGCCCGCCCGATGCGGCGCACAGGCATGGCCCTCCCTCCGTGCACGGACAGCGCAGCCCCGCGGGTCTCTGGCAGGGACCCTCCGGCTCGCCGGGAGCCCCGGCGATGTCGGGTGATTCGATGGGCGTGGCGGGTCGCGGCTCGTTCATGTCCAGTCAATCGGCCGCCGGAGCGAGCGCCTTCACCCCGTACCGACCCGCACCCGCGATCCGCCGACGCTCGCCCCGGTCCAGGCGCCACCACCAGGCGTGCGACCCGTGCCACCCTCCCCGCTCCTCACCCGAGCATCGGATTCTGGGACCCAGCGTGGTCGGCCGGCGGCTCAGGGGGCCGCGAGTGAGCGGGGTAACACGGGGCGTCGCGGCAGATTACAGTGTCGAACCGTGATGACGCGAGGTGGTTCCAGTCCGACTCTCGGGTGTGGGCAGAGGCGGCTGCGTGAGGCACACTGCCACCTGCATTCGCACGGTCAGTCGAAGGCGATGGTGGCGCTGGATGGCTGCCGCACGCTTGGTGAGTTCTTGGATGTGATCGATCGGGCGGCGAGGTGTCGGGGCGCTTCGGGGCCGGGCGGTGCGGGTGGCTGGGTGCTGGCACGGGGGGCGAGGCCGGAGTCATGGCCGGAGCATCGGTGGCCGACGCGGACCGAGTTGGAGCGCGTGTGTCCGGATCTGCCGCTGGCGATCTGGTGCTTTGACCACCACGCGCTGTGCGCGAATGCTCGAGCGCTGGCCTTGGCGGGTGTGACGCGAGAGACGCCCGACCCGGGGGGGGGCGTCGTTGAGCGTGATCGGGATGGAGAGCCGACGGGTGTGATGCTGGAGGGTGCGACGCGCCTGGTCTGGTCGAGGGTTCCGGAGCCGACGCGTGCGGAGCGGAAGGAGCACGTGCGGCTCGCGCTGGAGGACCTGGCGTCCAAGGGATTCGTCGAGGCGCACGACATGCTGAGCCACGACTGGCTGGGGCCGGTGTTGGCGGAGTTGAGGCACGAGGCGGGGGCGGATGGTCTGCCGTGTTCCGTGTGGCTCTATCCGCTTGTCGAGGACCTGGAAAGGGCGGTTGCGGGGCGCGGCGCGTGGGAGTCGGCGGAGGTGCGGCTGGCGGGGGGCAAGGTCTTTACCGATGGCACGATCAACAGCAGGACGGCGTGGATGCTGGAGCCGTTCGCCGATCCGATCCCGTCGCACCCACGCGGCACGCCTCTGATGAGCGTCGAGCAGATCACGGGGGCGATCCGGGCGTGCACGAAGCACGGGCTGCATCTTGCGGCGCACGCGATCGGGGATGGGGCGGTGCGGGCGTGCCTGGAAGCGGCGGAGACGGTCAAGAGCGAAGGGGCAGAGGAGCAAAGGGGCAAAGGGACCGAGGGGGGCGGAGCACGATCTGGTGAACCGCTCACGCTTCGCATCGAGCACGCCGAGCTGATCGACGAGGCGGATGTGCCACGGTTCGCCGAGCTCGGCGTGGTGGCGAGCGTGCAGCCGTGCCACCTGCTGGCGGACATTGAGGCGCTGCGTCGTCTGCTCCCCCACCGGTTGGGACGGGTGCTGCCGCTGAGGGAGTTGGCGGCGGCGGGGTGCGTGCCGGGGGAGCTGATGTGGTTCGGCTCGGACACGCCGATCGTCCGGCCGGATGCGGAGGACAGCATCCAGGCGGCGGTGCATCGGCGGCGGGTGGGGATGGGTGCGAGCGAGGCGATCGGGCTTGAGCAGGGGATTGGGGAGGAAGAGGCGTGGGGCGCGTTTGCGCGATGAGGGCGTGGGCAAATCGAAGAGGAAAGAGATTCACCACGGAGGGCCTCGGAGAGCCACGGAGGCGGAACAGGGATGAGCGCACAGACCTCGGAGGATGCGAAGCGCGGAGAGAGGCACGGGGAGAATCACGGGTGTTCTTCGAGCGTGCGGCTACGCGTCGTCCGGCATCGAGTCCGCGTTCGCCTGGGCGGCGTGTCGAATGTGGAGCACATGGACCTCGCGGGCGCGGATGGTGAAGATCAGGCGGTGCGAGCCGAAGAGGAGTTGGCGGAGCTCGATTCCGGGGAACGCATCGCGTTCACGGGCATGGGGGCAGTGCGCGGGCATGGTCTCCAGAGATCTGATCGCGGCTTCGAGGCCTTCATACCACCGGAGCGCAGCCTCGTGTGAGCCGTGCTCGGCGATGTAGTCGGCGGCGTCAAGGGCCTCGTCGCGCGCCTCGGCGCGGAAGATGACTGTGTAGCGCACGGGCGCTCACTTCCGCTTCTTGGTGAGGCGTTTGCGGACATCGGCCAGAACCTGCTCGGCGGGAACGCCGGGCTCGCCTCGGTCTAGAGAGGCCATGCGATCACGCACGATGCGCTCGGTCTCGATGGCGTCGAGCGCTTCGGTCATTTTCTGGTACGCGGCGGCATCCTGGATCACAACGCGGGCCTTGCCGTTGACGGTCAGGACTTCAGGGCGACCTGTGGCGGCGAGCCGCTCGATGTGCTCCTTGTGGTCGCGGAGAAAGCCGGTGAGGGGGTGGATATCGGTGAGCTTGACCATCGATGGCTCCATCACAGAATAATCAGATTATTCTATGATACACTCCGGACGAACCGGTCGCAATGAGCCAGTGCGGAATGGGCTTGCACGTCCCATATTTCCCTCGCGGGCGCGTCAGGGCGGTCCTCCTCGACCGCGACGGCAGAGTAACGGCCATGGACGATATCCCCGCTCCAATTGCCCGCCTCCAGGAGTTCATTGAGCACACGCTGACGGGCGTGCTTGTCGACCAACGCTACCCGCCGGAGTCGTTTGGGGACATGCTTTTCGACTATCAGATTGGGATCAATCGCGTTCGCGTCCTTCGCGATCGGGGGCAATGGGATTACGCGTGCTCATTCGGAACCGACATGTGGTACTACCTCGTTGATATCCGACAAGCGCTCGGGCACGGCGATGACTTGCACGAGTTGGCACTCGACGAGCAGGTTGATTACGCGATCGACTACCTTCCGATGATCCTTGCTCATGGCACTCGGGACAATCGATTGGTCGAAGCGATTCAAGCCATCAAGGACGAGAGAGCCTTCAAGATGTGGGGTCGACCTTCACGGCGTAACGACCCACTTGCCTGATGTGCATCCGGACTTGACCCTCTCGCTCTGCGCTACGGGAAACCGCTCTGCCGCGTCGCGTCATTGGTCGCTCGTTGCCGGAGGCGACATCGTCCCATTCGCGAACATCAATTGCCTGTTGCCTGCTTCGCATACCGCATCCCGCTCGCGCGGGGGACGTTCAAGGTGATGCCGTCGACCTTGCCGGCGGCATCACGGGTGAAGACCAGTTCGAAGCCGGGGAGGGCGAAGGTGTCGGGGGCGGAGCGTTCGACGGGGAAGGGGTCGCCGAGGTCCGTGGAGGTGACGAAGAGCTTGCCGTCGGCGACGGTGAAGCGCATCCAGCCCCCGATCTCCGGGCTGTCGTAGGTTCCGACGAAGTCTTCGAGTCCCGCGGCGTGGTCTGCCACGGTCACGACCCGGGTGAGCACGATGTCCGGTACATCAGGGATGGTCTGGGTGATGGTGGAGATGGCGCTGTCGGTGTCGACACCGAACGTCAGGCGCGCGAGTTGCGGACGCTCGACGGACTCAAACACGAGCGGGCCGATGGGGCGGGCAGTGAACGCGAGGCCGGATGAGCTGCGGACCATGAGCATTTGATCGCGCCGGGTGACGGTCCACGTCGGGCCGCCCGGGTTGTTCGCCTTGAATCGACCCAGGAACTTCTCCCAGTCGCCATCGGCAAGCGTGATCGTCGGTGCCGCGGAGGGAGCGGCGGGCGTCACGGCTGTCAAGCTTCCGGCGTTGGCGTCGGCCGACTCCGGGGCGTCGGGCAGGTAAAGGTCGGCGACTCGGAGGGCGAGTTGTGTGGGGCTGATGGTGCCGAGGTTGGCCAGGCAGATGACAGTGAGTTTCTCGTCGGGGAAGCGGACCATCTCGGCGCGGAAGCCGCGCCAGGCGCCCCCGTGTGAGACCATGCGGTGGCCGCGGTGGGCGCCGATGAAGAGGCCTGAGGCGTAGCCGATGGGCTGGCCATTGTTCAGTGCGCCGATCTTCTGCATCTGGTCGAGGAAGTCGGGCGTGCCCTTGCCGAGGATGTTGTGGTAGAAGTTGGCATCCCACTTGGCGAGGTCTTCGACGGTGGTGTAGATGCCGCCGTCGCCGACGTTGTCCATGAGGGAGATGGAGAGGTGGTAGCCGCCTCCTTCGCGGGGGTAGAAGCTGTCGGCACGGTGCGGGACGATCATGGTGTGATCGTCCCAGAAGATGGTCGAGGTCATGCCGAGCGGCTCGAAGATGCGGGCCTTGGCGAACTGCGACACGGGCGTGCCGGAGACGCGCCGGACGATTTCGCCGAGAAGGAAGTAGCCGGTGTTGGTGTAGTCGAAGCGTTCACCGGTCGGGAAGTTCAGCCCCTTCTGGCGGTAGATGATGTCCAGGAGGAGCGGATCGGGGTGGTCGGCCTCGATGTCGAGGTTGGCAAGACCCATGATCGAGGTGTAGTCGCGGAGGCCGCTCGTGTGGTGGAGCAGGTGGGCGATGGTGATGGGCGTGCCGTAGTTGGGGAGGTCGGGGAAGAACTTCCGGATGTCGTCTGCGAGTGACAGCTTGCCCTCTTCGGCGAGGAGGAGGATGCACGCCGCGGTGAACTGCTTGGAGGTTGAGCCGACATCGAAGACGGTGGTGGTGGAAATGGGAATGGCGTGGTCGAGGTTGGCCATCCCATAGCCCCGCGCGTAGATGATCTTCTCGTCGCGGATGACGGCGAGGGCGACGCCGGGGGTCTGGCCGGCCGCGTCGTTCGTATGGCTATCCCACTGGGAGAAGATCGCGTCGATGGACGCGGGGGTGGGGTCGCTGACGGCGGAGGCGTGGGCCGCCGAGCCGCAGAGCGATACACACAGGGTCGGCAGAATGGCCGCCCCGAGACGGAGGGTGCGGGACAGGACGCCTTGAAGGAGAAAGCCCATCGTTCACTCCACGCAAAGAGGCCCGACCTGGCCCCGGAGGCGGATGCCTCGCGCGGACCGGTCACTGCAGTGATGGCGGGGTATCGGCGGAGCGGCGTCGAGTTGCAGGACGAACACAGGATGTGACAACCGCCTGACAAAGTCAGGGTGGGAGGTCAGACCATCATCGAGAAGACGACGATCATCGCCACGATCGATGCGATGATGCTGAACCACCAGTGTGCCTTGAGACCGAACATGACGGGGCCATCGGAACCGCTCTTGGCGGAGAGCTTCTGGGAGCGGGCGCTGGACTTGGCGAGCGTCTGGCCCAGTTTGTCGTACGGGTCGCCGGAGCGACCGCTGTACTTTTTGTACATCATCGGATCGATGGCCATGGGGAACCTCCCGGCGGCGTTGCAGGCGCCAGCCGCGTGGAGGTTACAAGCAGGGCGGGACGCCGATCAAGCGGTTTCTGGGGGGCGGCGGCGATCGGCCGGTGCGCGTGAATCGCACGTATAATGGCGTGATACGCGCTTTGGAAGCCCCGCACCCGTTCCAGTCCCCACTCCAAGGATCGGAGACAGGCCATGCGTCAGGACATCCGGTACAACAACATCATCGATGGCGACGAGGCGCGGGCGGCACAAGCCGCGGCCGATGCGGGGGCGACGCTGCCGGCCGATCAGATCGACGCGGATCGGTTCTACATCACCCAGCAGTACCACCTGTACACGCAGGAGAACCACGAGGTGTGGCGCGACCTCTACAACCGGCGCTGGACGGTGCTGGAGCAGCAAGTCTCGCGCCAGTTCATCGAGGGGATGCGGATCCTGCGTCTGACGGCGGATCGGATCCCGCTGCTGGACGACGTGACGCTGGACCGCGACATCACGATCGCGGGCGGCGTGGTGCTGAAGAAGGGGACGAAGCTGGACGGGATCAACAAGTTCCTGCGGGCGCAGTCGAGCTGGGCGAGCTACGGCGTGCCGGGTTATCTGCCGGCCAAGAGCTTCTTCGCGTGCCTGGCGCAGCGGGAGTTCCCGACGACGGTGCTGATCCGCCCGCGCGAGGTGATGGACTATCTGCCGGAGCCGGACATTTTCCATGATGTGTTCGGGCATGTGCCGCTGCACGCGCTGCGGGTCTTCGCGGACTTCCTCCAGACCTACGGGAAGGCGGCGCTCCAGTGCGACGACGAGCAGTCCGTCAAGGAGCTCGGGCGGCTCTTCTGGTTCACGGTGGAGTTCGGCCTGATCAAGGAGGACGGGAAGGTCAAGGTCTACGGCAGCGGTCTGGTGTCGAGCCACGCCGAGAGCGAGTACGCGCTGAAGGGCGCGTGGGAGCAGAAGGGCAGGTCCGCCGAGGACTGCAAGGAGCGGCCGGTCGCCGAGTGGCGGCCGTTCGACATGCGCCGGATCTGCAACACCGACTTCGAGATCGACCACTTCCAGCCGATCTACTACGTGCTGGAGTCGTTCGAGCAGCTGCGCGACGCGATGATCGAGTACGCGGAAGAGGTGCTGTCGAGGCGCAGCGCAGGCGGCCTTGTGGGAGCGCGATGATCGGGAGACCGTCGGCCCTGGCGCGCCACGTCTGCGCGGCCTGATCGGGCGCGCCTCACACCCTGGTCGCGTTGGGATCGAAGGGCAGGAGGGGTGATGCCAGCGAACGGAGGTGGTCCCTGTCGCGTGCCGCCTTCTCGAATCGGTACCTCGCCAGTCCGAGCGGACCCCTGAGGTCGATTCCTTCCGGGTCCACCGACAACGCCACGACCGTCTCCCCCTCGCGCAGACCCGGCGCCAGGTCCAGGCACGCGCACGCCCGCGTCAGGGCCTTCCGGTCGGTGTTCAAGGCGCGGCGGATCGCGCCGGACTCGGTCAGGAACGGATCCTTGAGGTCGATGTCCGAACCATCCACAACGACCGATCCCAGGCGTGCGCTCTCGATCCTGACTCTCGCCAGCGAGATCGGGTCGGGGGTGCCGTGGGCGGCCTGATACCTATCTATATCGGCGTCCGTGCCGCGAGAGGACGCCCCGGGAACGATCAGAACCTGCAACGCCCCGTCCGACTCCTCGGGCACGAAAAGGGTGGCGCTCTCCAGCTCGAGCTCCTGCTCGGACATCGGCAGGACCAGGGCGCCTGCGGCGGGGTCGATGATCGTGGGACGTGGGAATGCCCCCTCCGGCGTCAGGAGCACCGCTCTGCGATGCGCACGCAGGTGGGAGATGACGGTTCGGGCGTCGGAATGGGGGGCGGGCCGGCTCACGGGCGCGGATTGTCGCAGAATCTCACCCCCGATGCGAGCCGGATCGAGGTCAAAATCCGCTCGGCGTGTCGCCCGAGGCGCAAAAAGGGCGAAGGACCGGGTTCGACCCGGTCCTTCGTACTGCGGCGCTCCGATGAGGTCGGGCTCACACGGCCCGACACAGAATGAGAGAAAAACGTTGGTGGCCCGAGTCATTCGGGCCGGGTTTCAAAGCGGTCGGATTACTTCTTCGCGGCCTTCTTCTTGGCCTTCTTCGCGGTCTTCTTCGCTGCCTTCTTTGCTTTCTTCTTAGCCATGATGCGATCTCCTCGGTTCTTTCCGTTCACCGAAAGATGTTGCGCGCCTCGGAGCGCCGCGCGCTTGACGGACCATTCGGGCTTTGTATCGGACACAACCCGCGCCGTCCTTGAGCGACAAGGTCTGTCCAACGAGCAAAGCCATTGAACGCCCCGTCGCGTTCGATGTCGACGACGACGCGCGCACGCGCATCTCCCGTCGAACCCACATACTCGCCGATGCGCACCCACCCTGTCAAGTCAACCCCGTCAATCGACCCCGCGCGATTGTGGACAACGCGACCTGCGCGACACTGTTCACCGCCCTCGCGACTCGCTCTCGCGCGTCGCCGGCGCGCTCCGCGGACCACGTCGCGACGCCGCTGTCGCCTCTATCCTCAACCACAAGGAGCAGCGATGAGCCACATCGTCACACGCACTCTCTCATGCGGCATGCCGCTCATCGTCGAGTCCATCCCCGGGGTCCGATCGTGCGCCGTCACATGGCTGGTCCCCGCGGGTGCGGCCCACGATCCCCAGGATCGACTCGGACTCTCCGCGCTGTGGGCCGAGCTTCTGCTTCGCGGCTGCGCCGACCTGGACTCGAGGGGCCACGCCGATGCCTGCGACGCCATCGGCCTCGCCCGCGCCGTCGAATCCGGGCCCTCCTTCATCCGTATCAGCGCCACCCTGCTCGGAGATCGCCTCCTCCAGGGCCTCCCCCTCATCACCGACATGGTCCTGAAGCCCCGTTTCGAGGCCGATTCCCTCGATCCGGCACGGGAACTGGCCCTCATGGCGATCGAGGCGCTCGCCGACGAGCCGCAGGAACGCGCCACGCTCCTTGCGAGGTCTCGCCACTACCCCACTCCCTTCGATCGGAGCGTTCTCGGCACCGCCGAGGGCCTCGCTGCGGCGACCATCGACGACGTCCGGCAGCGTTGGATCGAGCGAGCCGCTCCCGTCGGCTCGATCATGGCGATCGCCGGCGCCGTGGAGCCCGAAGCGGCGTGCGCGGCCGTCGACCGGCTCCTCGCCGGTTGGTCGGGAGAGCGCCGGGAGCCGACGATCGGCCCTGCACCCTCGCGCGGGTACCACCACGAGCCGGACGAGTCGAACCAGGTGCAGATCCTCGTCCTCGAGGACGCACCGAGAGATCCGGACTCAAGCTCGGTCCTTGAGCGCGTCGCCACGAACGTCCTTTCCGGCGGTATGTCGGGGCGTCTGTTCACCGAAGTGCGCGAGAAGCGCGGGCTCTGCTACGCCGTCTCCGCCTCGTACGCCGCGGACAAGCGGCTCGGTGCTCGCGTCGCCTATGTGGGCACGACGCCGGACAAGGCGCAGGAATCGCTCGATGTCCTGTGGTCCGAGCTTCGGCGCGCCGCCTCGGTGGCCGGCGCGGTCACGCGCGACGAGTTCCGACGGGCGATCGTGGGGATGAAGTCGGGGGTCGTCTTCTCTGGCGAGTCGACCGGAGCGAGGGCGAATGCGCTTGCTGCGGATCACCACCGGCGTGGTCGCGCACGCTCACTGGCCGAGATCGCCTCTGAGATCGACCGCGTCACCCTTGAGGACGTCAACGCCTATCTGGCCTCTGCGGCGCCACGCGGACGCGCCACCATTCAGACCCTCGGCCCGGTCGCCCTCAGGCCCCCATCGGTTTGAGGGCTTGCCGGGCGCCGAGCCGCCTCTGCTCCTGATCTACTCTCTTTGCTCACATGATCACCGCCTGGATCGGCGCCATCCTCATCGGTCTCTCGCTCGGGCTGCTCGGCTCGGGGGGCTCCATCCTCACGGTGCCGATTCTCGTTTATCTCGTCAAGCACCCGGAGAAGCAGTCGATCGCCGAGTCGCTGGCGATCGTCGGGGCGATCGCCCTGTTCGGCGCGATCCGGGGTGCGATCCGGAAGCAGGTTGTGTGGCGGGCGGTCGGGTGGTTCGGGGTGCCGGGGATCGGCGGGTCGCTGCTCGGGGCGTATCTGGCGCGGTTCATCGCGGGCGAAGTGCAGATCGCGATGCTGGGGGCGATCATGCTGGTTGCCGCGGCACGGATGGCCGCGACGACGGCGGCACGCGACGCGATCGGCGAGCGCTCACGCGTCGCGCCCCCGTGGCTGCTGGTTCTTGTCGGGTTCGGGCTGGGGCTGGTGACGGGGCTGGTGGGGATCGGGGGCGGTTTCCTGATCGTGCCGGCGCTGGTGCTGCTCGCGGGCGTGCCGATGAAGATGGCGGTGGGGACGTCGCTGGCGCTGATCGTGATCAACTGCGCCGTCGGCTTCGCGAAGTACCAGGTGACGCTGGCGAGTGTCGGGCAGCGGGTGGACTGGAACACGATCGTCGTCTTCTCGTTCCTCGGGATGCTCGGGTCTTTGGCGGGCGGGGCGATCGGCTCGAAGCTCGACCCGCGCGTGATGCGCCGGGTGTTTGCGGTGTTCCTGGTGCTGATGGCGGTGTACATCCTGTGGCACCAGATCGGGAAGCTGTAGCGTTCGCCGATGGCGGACGCGTGTCGGGGTTTGAGGCATGACAGCGCAGGAGCACTTCAACACGATGGTGAAGGAGCACGTGGCTCCGTTCATGAAGCAGCAGGGCTTCAAGAAGTCTGGCACATCGTGGGGGCTGCGCGGCAGCGAGTTGTGGGGTGTGGTGGCGCTCCAGCGGAATCGGCACAGCACGAGCGAGGTGATCGAGTTCTGGCTGACGCTCGGCGTCTCGTTCGACGTCCTCAATGACCACTTGGGATTTCCCGTGCCGCCGGAGAGGGTGCCGCCGTCGTCGAACATGCAGTGGCATACGACCTTGGAGCTGCTGACGCCGGTGGACATGCCACCCGAGTTCCCGACTGAGCTGCGATGCCTGGACGATCACAAGCGCTGGGTCTTGCGCGACGACTCGGACATCGATCCGCTCGGGCAAGAGATCGTGACGGTTATGCAGACGGTGTCCGCGCCCGCGATCCGTCGGCGTCGGAACATCGAGTCGTTCATCGAGATGTATGAGTCATCGAAGAAGAATCCGTTGGGGTGGAACGATCACCACTTCGCGGTCCTGCTGCTGCACGCAGGACGCACGGAGCAGGCAATGGAGCTGTTCGTGAAGTCTGTTCGAGAGAACCTGACCCATGTTTCCTTGCCGTGGCGGGTGAAGAAACTGGCGGAACTCGGGCTCGATGCGGCCGCGATCGAGCGGGAGGCACGGAAAGAGCAGGCGTAGACGATTCGGCCCTTGGCAGGCCTTATACTGGGATCATGACCACCCCCCCACCGCCCCCCTCCGCGACGGCCGAGAAACTGAAGTCGGTCTCCCGCGAGTTCGACACGGCTCGCCAGATCAGCCCGCGGCGCAAGAGCACCGAGGCCCACGACATCGACGGGCTGGTGGCCGAGCAGCTGGCGCATTTCGGCATCGACCCGGCGTCGGACTACGGCAAGCACCTCGCCCGCTTCGCCGGGCACCTCTACGCCGGGCACGCCGACCTCCACGCCATGTGGACGGACACGGTGCAGGAGCTGGCGCGACTCCCCCGGCAGGACCGGATCGAGCGGTTCGCGGCCCAGAAGTTCCTCTGCTTCCAGATCGCGAAGATCCTGGACACGCTCCAGCACCCGATGCGGCGGACGTACCAGTCGATCGTGGACCAGGCGGGGCAGCGCAGCCGCAAGGGACCCTACCCGATCTTCGACAACGTGACGGCGCTTTTCAGCGCCAAGCCGGTGATCACGCGGACGGCGACGTACGTGTACGCGTGCGCCGAGTGGGTCGACGACGCGTTCCAGGGGAAGGAGCTGATGCTCGAGGTCTACTCGCGCCTGCTCAACCCGACGAGCGTGTCGCTGGCCAACCACATCGTCGATGTCGAGGCCGGGCCGCTGGCGCACGAGTACTTCGCGTGGAACTTCAACTCGGGGATGGCGGCCGTGGACGCGGTGCTGAGCCACCTGGTGGGGTACCAGGACATCCTGCTGACGAGCCGCAACGTGTACGGCGGGACGTACCAGCTGATGCACGACTGGTACGGGAAGCCGTCGAACCTTGACGTGTCGGTCAACTTCTTCGACGGGTACACGGCGGAGGCGTTCGTCACGGCGCTGGACGCGGTGATGAAGAAGGAGAAGGCGCGGATCGACGCGGGACGCCAGGTGTACGTCTACATCGAGTCGCCGTGCAACCCGCACGGGTACGTGCTGGACGTGCCGGCGATCTGCGCCGAGGCGCACAAGCGCGGGCTGACGGTGATCTGCGACTCGACCGTGGGGACGCCGTTCCTGCACCGGCCGCTGCGCCGCAAGGACCCGATGGAGCGTCCGGACTTTGTCATCCACTCTTACACGAAGGACCTCGCGGGGCACGGCGGCACGACCGCGGGGTGCGTGATCGGTCGGAACGAGCGGATGTTCATGGGCAAGCACGAGTCGGCCCCGGGGTTCACGGCCGACGGCAAGCCCCGCACGTACACGTGGGACGAGACGCTCTTCTGGAACGTGTATTACGTGAAGGGCGCGTTCCTCGACGCGGACAAGGCGTTCGAGGTGCTCAACGGCATGCACACGCTGGAAGTCCGCCTGCTCCAGAAGGTCGCGAACACGCTGACGCTGGCGGAGGTGCTGGGCTCGCACCCGGACATCAACGTCAAGTGCTGCGCCGCGCCGGGGAACGAGAACTCGCCGATCCGCGAGAAGTGCCTGCACATGGGGTTCCCGGCGCCGCTCTTCACCTTCGACTTCGAGGGCAAGGGGAACGTGCCGGCGCTGGATCGCGACGCGTTCAAGCGGTTCTTCGACATGCTCGATCCGGTCTTCGGGCACCAGGTCTCCCTGGGGCAGCCGAACACGGTCGTGCTCTGCCCGGCGATCACCAGCCACTCGGAGATGTCGGCGCAGGCGCTCAAGGACGCGGGGATCTCGCTCACCACGACGCGCGTCGCCGTCGGCACGGAGGACCCGCGGACGCTGCTGGCGCACCTGATCAAGGCGGCGGAGTCGACGATCGAGACGGCGCGGCCGGGGTTCGTGGCCAAGTTCCCGAAACCGGAGCAGATGGACGCGATCTATCGGAAGCACTACATCGATGTGCATACGAAGTACGTGCAAGGCCAGCCGCCGATGACGGAGCTGCTGAAGTGATGGGGTCGCGTCCGGGGACGAATCGATGTACAGTCTGGGCGTGAGCATGGATCGACCAATCCTGGTCGCGGCGGTGGCCGCGGTTGGCGCTGCGTGCGCGGTGCTGCCGGGCGGGTGCGCGTCGAACAAGGCGACGGACCGATCGGCGGCGATTCCCGCCGGCCGGTACACGGAGGCGTTCGATGCGGCGCGTGAGACGCTGCGCGAGTACAAGTTCACGCTGTCGCGTGTGGACGCTCGCTCGGGGGTGATCACGACGGAGCCTCGCTTCAGCTACGGGATCGCCAGTCCGTTCGATCCGGTGCACTCGACGGCGCGGGACCGGGTGCGCGACATCATGAATCAGCAGGATCGTCGGGTTCGGATCGTGTTCGCAAGGCCGGGGGTTGAGCCGGCCCTTGAGGGTGGGAGCGACGCGGGGCCTGCTGGTGAAGCGGTCGCTTCGGGCGAGATCCCGGCGGACGGGGTGCTGCTGGACGGGAGCGTGCTGCCGGGGCTTGGGGACGACCTTCGTGCGGAGCATGGCGGGCTGGTGATGCACGTGGACGTGGTGATCGATCGCGTGCACGTGCCGCACTGGCGTCTGGAGACTTCGTCGATCCGCCAGAGCACGTTTGCGCAGGAGCCGGAACTGTCGGCGCGCGGGATGCAGCCGACGTACACGACGCCCCGGGAGCGGGACGACGCCTTTGCGGCGCGGCTTGTGGCCGACGTGCGCAGGCGGCTTTCCATCTCTTCGGAGGGGGCGCCTTCGAGCGGGGCCACGCCATGATGATCGCCGAGTCCATCACGATCAACGCGCCGCGGGAGCGGGTGTTCGGGATCGCGTCCGACCTTCGGAACGCGCCGTCACGGATCCCGGAGATCACACGGGTCGAAGTGCTGGGCGATGGTCCTGTCGGCAAGGGGACGCGCTGGCGCGAGACACGGATCATGTTCGGCAAGGAGCACACGGAGCTGCTCGAGATCGCCGACTTCCGGGCGCCGGAGTTCTACGCCGTGACGGCGCACAACTGCGGGACGGACTACTACACGACGTTCGACTTCAAGAGCGAGGGACCGAGCACCACGACGGTGACATTCGCCTTCCAGGGCACACCGACGACGTTCGCGGCGCGGATCATGTGTGCGCTCATGGCGCCGATGATGAAGAAGACGCTGCAGAAGTGCCTGCGGTCGGACCTTGAGAACATCAAGCGTGCGTGCGAGGCGCAGACCTGATCGGCGCGGCGTGCGGGTATCAGGGCGACCCGGGCTTGAGGTAGTCGTTGTCGAGCTGCCAGATGCCGGGGGAGCGCTTGTACAGGGGGCGGGCCGTTCCGGGGCCGGGGTCGCGATCATCGCGCAGCAGGAGGACGAGGTCGGAGAAGGCGGCCGGGTGCTGGAACAGGTACCCGTGGGACGTCGTGCCCCTGACGTCGCAGTTGATGAGTTGCAGTCGGTCGACGTCGTCGAGCTTCGCGAGCCGGTCGGCGTCGAGTTGCTCGACCTTGAGGTCGCCGAGCCGGCTCCTGCCCCTGAAGAGCCAGTTTGAGATCCCGAGGGCCGCGTCGTTTCTCGAGGTGTAGACGGCGATTCGATCGGCGACGTGGATGAAGCCCTCGTTGAAGAAGCGCTGGATGAAGACGTCCAGGTCCATGTCGGGGGCGGCGAGAACGAGCGTCCGCAGGCGCAGGATGTGGAAGGCCTGGGTCTGCTCGCTGACCTCCATGGAGACCTGCTTTCCGGCGGCGGGGGCGAAGAGTGTCCGGCCGAACAGCCCTCTGAGCTCCATCTGGATCTCACGTAGCGCGGTGCAGGCGACGTCCGTGCCTCGTGAGTGCGAGATCACGTGGATCTCGGTGATCCTTGGCGAGTCGACGAGCATCCAGATGAGCATTTTGAGGGGCACGACCGAGTACTCGCCCGACTCGCGGTCGTAGGCGTAGCCCTTGAGCCCTCCGGAGCCGGCGGGCCATGTGAAGCAGATCGGCAGGCCCGGCCGCGCGGCGAAGTGCCATGACTCGGCGACTCGGAACACCGCGTCGTCGAACGAGTTGTTGTAGCCGTGGACATAGAGGAACGCGGGTCCTGTGCCTCCCGGACCGAACCAGAGATCGAACATGCGGTCGAAGCCGCTCCTGGCGTCGACGATCGGCGAAACGGCCTCGGGCGGGAAGTCGAGTCGTCCGTCTCGAACGACCATGTAGTCCATCGCCGGCTTGACCACGCCGATCTGCTCGACGGAGGCAACATCGATCGTGTAGTGGTGGTCGCGCGGCACGGAGACGCTGTCGCGCACGAGTTTTTCCCATGTGGGTTCCGGGTTGAGGCCCACGCGCGCCACGCCGTAGAACAGATCTCTGGATCTGCCGTAGCCGTAGCGCGGACCGCTCGGCGTCTGCTGATCGATGCTTCGGTTGGTGACATAGAGCACGGGGATGTCCGAGGTGCGAAGATGCTCGGGCACGGCGTCGAATCGCTCGCGGCCCGCGTCGCTGCGCATGACATAGGGTGCGTCGATGAGTCGTCGCTGCTGGCACGCGCCGAGCGCGCAGGCGCAGACGATGAGGAGCGTGAGGAGCCGGCTGGTGGTGCGGCGCGGGGCTTTGGGGTGGTTGGCGCTGCGCATGCGGGGGTGCCTCTTGGGTGGCGTGTGCGGCAGGGGCGTGGGGGTTCTGGGCGCGCGGAGTCGGGCGCGCGTAGAATAGTGTGATCTGTGACATCAAGGGGCCGAAGTGGTATCGACCGGACATGCGAGGGTCGATGTGGCGCGTCGTGGAGCATGCTGGCCACGTAAAAAGCATGCAAAGATTCAGCTGCCAACAACAGCTACGCTCTGGCTGCCTAAGAGGCGCCACGTCCCGCGTTCGACGCCCGATAGGGCGCGGGACGAAGCATCGGGCTGGGCCGAACCTGCCGCACGCGGGGGGGAGGCCGAGATGTATGCCGGGTGCTGTGTTCCTCGGGAGGTTTTCACTCGCCGCCCGCGGATCGAGATAACAGAGTGACTACACGCGTAGAGGCATCGATCTGACTGTCCCGGCACGGGGGTTCGATTCCCCCCGGCTCCATTCCTCTGATCAGCGGCAATTCGCGGAAAGTAGCGGAATCTCGCGGGAATCCGCGACGTTCTGCGCAGCGAGCGGAGATGCCGCGTTTCCCGATTTCCGCTGCTTTCCTGCCGTTTCCGACGCCTTCCGCTGCGCCTGGCGCTGCGCGCATGTTGCGGTGGGCGTCGGTGTCGCGCTCGCGGCCCTGTCGAAGAGTTCGTCGGGAACGGAGTTGGCGTAGTGCTTGCCGCTGATGGTGATGCTGTGGCCGATCCACTTGCTCACGGCGAACTGCGGGAAGGTCATCGCCCACTCCTTCTCGCACGATGATCTCAGCGTCTGCCACAATCTCGCCCACGGCTCCACCCCCGCAGCCGCCCAGATGCGGCGTACGCGCCGGATGACGGCCCCCTTGCCGCCGATGGTGACCAGCCGCGCCTCGCCCTCGGACATCGACTCGAAGCGCTCCTGCAGCAGCGCCATCAGCTTCGGCGTGATCGGTACCACCCGCTGGTCGTGGCCCTCCCACCGCTCGGTCTTTGGGCTGCGGACCGTCAGGCGGCCGCGCTCGAAGTCCACATCCGCCCACGTGAGACCTTGCGTTTCGCTCGGAACGCGCAACCCCGCATAACGCGCGAGCCCGAACGCCAGCCGCCACTCTGAATCTGGGCAGGCGGCAATCACCCGGTCGATTTCGTCCGGCGTGATGTACCTCGTGTACTTGCTTGGCGTTGAGCCGCTCCTGAGCGTGTCGAACGGGTTGGCGTCGATGGCCTTCCGGCGCTTGGCCTCGGCGAGCATGGTCTTGGCGTTCCCGGAGTGGGTTCGGATCGCCGCCTCCGAGAGCCCGAGATCCTTGAGCGACCTGCGCCAGGCGATCGCCTCCTCAACCGTGATCTGCCGCACGGGCCGGTCCTTGTCGAAGTACTCAAGCAGTTTGGTCTCGGTCTGCCGCAGTTTGCGGATGCTTTCGGGCTTGAGGTCGCCCTCGCGCTCCGAGATATACGCGTTCAGCAGCGAGCCAATCGTGGCGTTCTGGCGGTCGGGCACGAGGCCGACCGCGACGAGTTTGGCGTAGAGGCGATCTTCGAGGCCGGAGAGCCAGCGGCAGGTGTCGTCCGTGGGAGAGTGCCCGTGCAGCGCCGCGGCCACGAGATCCTCGACGCGGACCTTCAGGGAGTCGGCGTATCGCTTGGCGGCCTTGCCGAGCGTGATGTGCCGCCATGCCCCGCTGGCATCGCGGAAGGTGATGAATCGGCTGCCGTTCTTTCGGGTTGTGACGCTCGCCATCGGGCGGACCTCCGTGTCGCCAGTGAGGGCTCGGCATGCCAAGGGGTCAAGCAGGATCGGGGGGTGGATCGGCGGGATTGGTCGGTGACGGCGGGCGACCCTCGTCTGACACTGACGAAACTGACGAAACCCCGCGCTAAATGCCGCCAGTGGGGTTTGGGTCACTCGTGGGCAGGGTTGTGTCAGAGGGTGGTGCGTGGGCCCGCAGAACGAACTGCCGCGACGGACGCCCCCCACGCGGGCCTGGCGCGGGGCTGGACCAGTCTCCATGACCGGCTTTCACGAGGGCTTCCAGTTCCGCTTCGGCATCCGACGCCCGATCAAGAGACCGCGCCCGTTGCCACTCGCGAACGCTGACGGAACCGTCCCGCTCTCGGATGATCACAACCCGACGGCGCATGACTCGCTGCTCGGCCGGCTCCGTAATCGATCGCCGTGCGTGCCGTTCCGCTGCGGCGAGGTAATCAGCCCACGCGATGGCGGCGGCAATCGTCGCGGCGTCGATTCGAGGTGCGTCGTGGGGCGTACCGGAACGTGCCCACGTCTGCAGTGCGTGCAGCGTGAGGGCGATGCGAAGGACGAGCCCGCACAACTTGCCGCCCCACGCCCTGCGCTCGGCAAGGTCTCCGAACCCGAGAGATGCCTCCGTGCGGAGTTGAAAGGTGTGATAGAGAGCATCGGCTTCCGGGCTCAGGCTGATGACGACGGGGCCGTTGTCGGGGTGATCGCTGGGCATGAAGGACAGCAGTCGCGAGAGCGCGGCTTGCCACGCCTTTCGAGATGGTTCCCGCACCGGCTCGGGGCGCACGTCACGAGTGCCGACAAGGTCGGGCGGCGAGATGATCGCAAAGCGTGCGAGCAGGCCCCGCCCCTCGGCCTGCGGATCGACCCACACCGACTCGACGGCCGCCCGCTGCACGCAGAGTGCCACCGCCAAGGCGGGTCGATCGATCACGTCGGACGGACGACCCACACGCTGGGCTCGGATGGGATCGCCCGCGTGGCCCTTCAGCATCGCGCCGTAGTTCCGCACGCCCGAGTACCGGCCCTGCACAATGTCCAGAGCGTCGCCCTCGGCACTGGCGAGCAGGGCACGGCCGTGGTTCTCCTTCATCTGACGCACGAGCGCTTCCGGCGTGGGCTCGCTGGCGAGCAGCACGGGCACGGTCGGAACGGGCGACGCACCCATCTCCTGCGCGAGTCGAATGGTCTCGCCCTCCAGCCGCGCCCGCTCTTGGGGATCGTCAGATTTCGCTGCCTGATCTTCGAGGGCTCGGAGGCGTCGTTCAGCGATCCGGTGCTTCTGGGCCGCCGCAGCGATGACAGAACTCATCTCGCGGCACTTGTCGGCTTCCCACTTCAGGATCGGCTGCAGCAGGTCAGAGAGCACGGCCGACTTCCGGGTTCCTGGCTCGGAGAGCACAAGTGCCCACAGCGGAGCGGGCTCGATGTGATCTCCATGCCCACGGACGCACGCGACGTTGCAGATGCACACCGAAGCGATCGCCATTCCAAGAAGGGCCGTCATCGCCGCCGGTGTTTGCGTGGAACGGGCAACGTCAGCGAAGAAGTCGCGAACGGGGGCGAGGTCTGGGGGAAAGAGTGTGGTGATGTCGAACACCGGACCGTCGCCGTATCCGTCTACGACGGACGGCTCCAGAACAAACGGCTTGGCGGCCTGTGCCAGAGCGTCGATCTTCGCATGCACGACCTCGGCGTCGCCGCTCTCCATCGCGAGCACGTCAGCGATGTCACCGCCGGACGGCAGCGCTGGCCAGTGCTCGGCGAGCCGCACAATGCGGACTTCCAGAGCACCTGCGGTGAGACACTGTCGCGCCGCAGCATCGGCGTACCTCTCACCCGCCGCATCGTGATCGGGAAGGATCAAGACGACCCTGCCCTTCATGGCTGACCAGTCCGTCTTGTTCGCGGCCTCGCTGCCACCCGCGCTCGTCGTAGCGACGAGACCGATGCTCCTCGCGGCGTCAACACACGCCTCGCCCTCGACGACGTACACCCACGCACCGTCCGGCAGGCGAGCGAGTTCCGGGAGGTGCAGAAGCGGCCTCGGCTCGGGAAGAGCAGCGATCACCCAGCGGTTGCCGCGAGCGGATACGGGCCTGACCTCCTTGCCTCCGACCCGAAGATCCCACCGCGCGACCTCCAGAACCACCTTGCCGCTGATGTCGTGGTACGGCCAGCGCCTCGGGTCCGGGCCCAGAGTCCGCTCCAGCGCCGCAATCGCACCGTCTGCCGAGTCGAAGGAGTTCTGGCGTCGCGGGTTAGCCTCAGACTTCTGACGCGAGCTTGCTTTGGGTGTGCTCTGCGCTCTGTTGCCCCGCGGCATGAGGTCATTCATGGTGAGTCCGATCGAAGCCGCGACCTTGGAGGTGTCACACCCTGCGTGGCAACGGAGCAGGCATCCCCCCGTGTCGCCCGTGCTGATGCTCAGACTCGGCTTGCGGTCGTCATGCGCGGGACACTTGCTCGTCCAGCCGTCGCCGCTGCGACGAGCCGTTCTTCCCGAGTCCCGGAGCGCGGCCAGAACCTGCTCGGTCGGAGTGAGCGGCACGCTCATGGTGCGGCTCCCTTCCGCCCACGCTTCGCGTCGTCTACGAATCGGCGGAGATCGACAGGATCGAACCGGACGTTGCGACCGAATCGGACCAAGGGCAACGCTCCTGTGCGAACGAGCGTTCGAAGCGTCCGGTCGCTGATGCCGAGAATGTCTGCGGTCTCTTTGGTTGTCAGCAATCGCTCAGGCGCGTTGGTGGAATCAGGCGACGGAAACGGGGGGCGAGGGCTCACGCGACACCGCCGTTCTGCGCCGTGCTGCTGCACGGCGTCGCGGACTCGTGGCAACGGCGTGCCTGATCCGACAGCCAGCGCTGAAGTTCGGGGACGGGATAGACCACCGCCCTGTTGATACGGACGAACGGCACGCGGCCCTCAGCAGTCAGCGTCGCGAGCAAGCGCGGGCTGATCCCCAGCGCCTTCGCCGCCTGAGGGGCACGGAGGGCGAGTGTGATGTCAGAGGCCGGGGAAGTGGGCTTGGAAGGGTCACTCGCCATGCGACTCCTCCTGACGACGAGTCGAGTCGATCGCCTCCAGCTCCTTTCTCACCAACTCCAAGGCCGCCCGGTCGTACAGGCGCAATCTTCCGGCGCTGGCGGCGGGCCGGATGTGGTCCCGGGTGCGAAGGACATGCAGCACGCGGTGGAGCGGCACACCGAGGTCGGCGGCAAGCACCCCAGGCGTTCTCAGTTTCGGGACGTAAGCAGGGAGTGTCACGGCACGCGCTCCTTCCGGGGCATAGGCCCTGGAAGAACACGCTTGCGCACGCACGCAGTGCGTGAGTGCGGGTTTCTTGGCTAAATTCAGTATCGTCCTGCGCACGGTTGCGCACGTGCGCAGCCGCCCACAGGCCCCTTAGCCACCTTCGCGCTTCCGACGGCGAGCCTTCCGAGATGCTCGCGAGCTCGACTTTTCATCGGAGAACTGCTCTTGACATGTCCTTGCTAGTTCCCGACGGGCCTCTGGGCTCATCGCCTCCAGCCTCGAGCGCTCCTCCGGCTTGGCTTGCTTGATCAGCCGGGCCATCGTGGCATCTACATCGTCGTCCAAGACCACCCGATGCGGGGCCCCCTCCTTGGACTGTCCTGTCTGATCCTCCACGATCTCGCTGAGCGGTTGGGTTCTGATACCACGCGATGGCGATCGATACCGGATCCTCCATCCCTTGAGAATGGCGCTCTTCTTAATGGCCTTCCTGATAGTGCCTTCGGTGCAGCCGCACCGTTCCGCGAGATCGCGACCATTCGTATACCGCTCCCCCCGATCGCGCATAGAGAGCAACTGTGCCTGAACTTCCTGCCACGTCACCTTGGCCGATTCCTTATTGGCTCGATCTGTGGGAACCAGTGAGTGAGCTGATGATGTACTCGCGCCATTCAGGGTTCTCTCCGCGACATCCGACGCCCGGGCGTTCGCCGCCCCAAGTCGTCCCGGCCCCGTCGCCGCCTCTGCCTCCCGAATGGCGAGGATGCGCAGCTTATCGAAATCGATAGCGGCGCAACGGAGCATCACCTTTGCGAATCCTCGCTTATCCGCAGTGAGAGCCTCCCAATCGGCTTGGAACAAGGTCCACCCGTCCAATGGTGTTCGGACTTCGAGCCGGTCTCGAACCTCCCGAGCCGACTCGCCGGGAGCAACATCCAGCGGGTGCGGACGGTCCTGATACACGGCATTCCGCACCAGCACGCCGAGCTCGTCGGCAACTGCTTCAATGACGCTCGGGGAGGCCTCAGCCTCCCCAACCGGATCGGTGGTGCGCCGGCGGCGTAGCACGCGCGGGCGACTGTTCGCACCGATCCCGTGAGGAGAGTCCGAACGTCAATCCACGCGACCATCGCCATGCCGTAGTTCATGCCCGCAGCGCTCTCGCCTGAAGGTGTTGGGTTGCGTGCCATGCTTGCGAGCGCAGCCGCTCGGTCAATGAACTCCATCATCGCGCCATAGGCGGCATCGATCCGGTCTCGTTCAGCGTTGGCATGCTGCTCCGTACGAGGCGCGTCGATCTTCGGTATGCTCTTCAGATCGTTCAGTTTGGCGTAGACCTCACCCATGCACGCCTCGAATCCCGCGGTGTCCAGTCGCTCTGGGACTTCGGCCTCCGTGTAACGGTTGATGTGCCCACCGAATGTCCCCAGCAATCGCTGCGCGTCGGCTGTCCAGCGCTTCAGCGGAGGCTCCCGCTCGTCGTCAACCCAACGGGCAACCTCGGGCAGCGAGGCTTTCGCAGCATCGAGAGCTTCCCGCCATCGATCGACCGCGAACGCCATGTCGTCGTACGCGTCGTAGTGGCGGGCCCAACTCTGCCATGCTCTGTGCGTTCGTGCGCGGCGCTCAGCCTTGCGGGCTTCCAGCTCTCCATGCGTGGCAATGCCTTCTGCAAGTCCCCAAGGCACATCCTCAGGGTCTGGCCGCTCGCCGACCGGACTGTTCGCGATGGATGTCTGCCAAGCAGTCCACGCCTCAAGAACTCTTCCGGCCCTCACATGCAGCGTAGAGAACAGGTCGATAGCACGGTCCAGCGCACCGGGCGCACCACCTGGATCGGCGTTGGACTCTGGCGCGCTCTGCGTTCGCTTGGCCATACCCGATCTCTCTCATCGCCCGGCTACGGTCCCTTTCACAAAGCGTACCCATTTCGTGTGCACCAGCAGCCTGCGCATGTCCCCACCTGGGCCTCCCGACCGCACCGCCCGCGGGCCTGCCTCCAACCACGCGCGTCATACATCTCCGGCTGCCAATCCGTATCATCAGGTCCAGACCGGTACCCCGCTCCCCCATGGGCGCGGACAACGGCTGCTGTCCGGGAGGTTTGCTTGGCCAAGAGGACCCGTAAGAGCGAGACATCGCCCGCCGGAGCAGCGTCGGATGCCGACCTCGGCTTCGAGGCCCAACTCTGGAAGGCCGCCGACGCCTTGCGCAACAACATGGACGCGGCGGAGTACAAGCACGTTGTCCTCGGCCTCATCTTCCTGAAATACATCTCCGACGCGTTTGAGGCCAAGCACGCCGAACTGCTGGCGGGCAAGGCAAAGGGAGCCGACCCCGAGGATCCCGACGAGTACAAGGCCGAGAACATCTTCTGGGTGCCGCCCGGGGCGAGGTGGTCGCACCTGCTCAAGATGGCCAAGCAGCCGACCATCGGGAAGGTCGTCGATGACGCAATGGAGGCCATCGAGCGAGACAACCCCACGCTCAAGGGTGTTCTTCCAAAGGACTTCACGCGCCAGGGCCTCGACAAGCAGCGGCTTGGCCAACTGATCGACATGATCGGCAACATCGGATTCGGCGGCGCGGGCCAGCGCTCCAAGGACATGCTCGGCCGCGTCTACGAGTACTTCCTCTCCGAGTTCGCCAGCGCCGAGGGAAAGAAGGGCGGCCAGTTCTACACGCCTCGCCCCGTGGTCAAGATGCTGGTGAACATGCTCGCGCCCTACAAGGGCCGCATCTACGACCCCTGCTGCGGCTCGGCGGGCATGTTCGTCCAATCCGAGGAGTTCATCGAACACCACGGCGGGCGCGTCGGCGACATCGCAGTCTACGGGCAGGAGTCCAACTACACGACGTGGCGCCTGGCCAAGATGAACCTCGCGATCCGCGGCATCGACGCCAAGATCACGCACGGCGACTCGTTCCACAATGACCAGCACCCGGACCTCAAGGCCGACTTCGTCATCGCCAACCCGCCCTTCAACGACTCGGACTGGAACGGGCACCTGCTGAAGGAAGACAAGCGCTGGAAGCACGGCGTGCCGCCAGCGGGCAACGCCAACTTCGCGTGGGTGCAACACTTCCTCTCGAAACTCTCGCCGACGGGCGTGGCTGGATTCGTGCTCGCGAATGGGTCAATGTCCAGCAACGCCTCGGGCGAGGGCGAGATCCGCAAGTCGATCGTCGAGGCGGACCTCGTGGATTGCATGGTCGCGCTTCCCGGCCAGTTGTTCTACTCCACGCAGATCCCGGTGTGCCTGTGGTTCCTCGCTCGCGACAGGAAGAACGGGCGATTCCGCGACCGCCGCGGCCACGTCCTCTTCATCGACGCCCGCAAGATGGGCACCATGATCAATCGCGTGCAGCGCACACTCACCGATGCCGACATCGCCACCATCGCGGACACTTACCACGCCTGGCGCGGCGACAAGGTCAACGTCCCGAAGGGCAAGACCTACGCCGACATCCCCGGCTTCTGCAAGGCAGCGACGCTCGACGAGATCCGCGCCCACGGACACGTCCTCACGCCGGGGCGCTATGTCGGGGCCGAAGAGGTCGCGGATGACGGCGTGCCGTTCGAGGAGAAGATGGCCGCGCTCACGGCCGAGTTGGCCACCCTGACGGCGCGGGGCACGGACCTGGACAAGGCCATCGCGGCCAACTTGGCAGCGATTGGGTACCCACTAACCTACAGGGGAGCCCGGAAATGACCCTTCCTCCCCCCTTATCCGGCCCTGCATTTGGCCCCCCAGTCGCATACTTGCACTCATTCCAGTCTGGATTGGTTGCGGCCCCGCAACCTAGCCGATACAGTTCTCCCAGCACACCCGCCGGGCGCGCCGCAAGGCAGCTCACTTCGGCGGGTTTTTCATTGCCGCCCCTCTTCGAGGGCTGGGCATGAGGTACGACAAGCCACCCCTGAGTTTCGAGCAGCAGGCCGACGTGCTCATTTCACGCGGCATGCAGGGCGATCGTGCTCTCATCATCGAGCGCCTGACGACCGTGGGATACTACAGACTCAGCGCGTACTGGCACCCATTTCGCAAGCCTCATCCAAGCGACGCCCGCCAAGTGCTCAACGAGTTCAAGCCCGGCTGCACGTTTGACGAGGTGTGGTGTCGTTACGTCTTTGATCGGCGGCTTCGTCTGCTCTGCATGGACGCCATCGAGCGGATCGAGGTCTCGCTTCGCGCCCTGCTCGCCACGCACCACTCGCAGCGATACGGCGCGTTCGCGTACGTCAACGACTCACGCTCGGTGCCAAACCTCGACGCGAGAAAGTTTGACGACTACCGGGCGGACATCATCAAGGAACAGACCCGGAGCAAGGACACCTTCGTCAAGCACTTCAAGACCAAGTACGGCGACAGCCACTCCATGCTCCCGCTCTGGATGGCGGCGGAAGTCATGGCCTTCGGAACACTGCTCACGTTCCATCGCGGGTGCGACCCCGGTATCCGCGCGGCGATCGCGAAGCACTACGGCGTGCACGAGACGGTCTTTACCTCATGGCTGCTTGCACTGAACACCGTGCGGAACATCTGCGCCCACCACAGCCGCCTGTGGAACCGCGAACTGGGCATCAAGCCCAAGATCCCAGAGAGGATCGCCGATTGGCACGCCCCGGTCAGGGTCACCGGCGATCGGGTCTTCGGGACGCTGACCATCTGCAAGTGGTCGCTCGACCGCATCGCCCCGCAGAGTGGTTGGAGCGGTCGGTTTCGGGCGCTTATTGCGGCGTCACCCACAGTTCCCATCCAGAGCATGGGCTTCCCGACCAACTGGCAGGAGTGTCCGATCTGGAAGGGCGGTGGAGCGTGAACCGCCTCATTCGTCCAGCGATCCGTAACACCTTTCCGTCGGCTCGCCTCTTCGACAATTTCGGCGATTCGCGCGCAAACGGTTCTCTCGCTCGCGGCGGGGCGGCCTTCCGCCGTCTGGCCTCGCTGATAGCGTCGGATCAGTACGCCATGCACGCAGAGGGTATTGGGCATGGCCGGTAACGCGACCACCAGTCCACCGTGGCCGCAGTCCGCATTCGGTGCGTTGTACGACGGGCCATCGCGGAACGGACTGATGCGGCCCAAGGCCGTTCGGGGATCGGGCGTGGCAATGGTCAATATGGGTGAGATTTTCGCCCATGACCGCATCGGCGATGTGCCGATGGAGCGAGTGCCCCTTTCGGAGGCCGAAGCTGAACGGTTCCTGTTGCAGGACGGGGACCTGCTGTTCGCGCGTGCCTCGCTGACGTTGGAGGGCGCAGGCAAGGTAGCGATCCTCCTGCCCGCGCCGTATCCGCGTACGTTCGAGTCGCACATCATCCGCGTTCGCCTCGATCGGAGACGAGTGACTCCGTCGTTCTACTACTACTTCTTCAGGTCACCTATCGGTCGCACGACCATGACCAGCATCGTGGAGCAGGTGTCGGCAGCGGGCATTCGCGCTTCCGATCTGGCAACGCTGCCCGTTCCTCTGCCCCCTCTCCCCGAGCAGCGGGCGATCGCGGGGGTGCTGGGGGCGTTGGACGACAAGATCGAGTTGAACCGGAAGAAGGCGCGGGTGCTGGAGGGGATCGCGCGGGCGGTCTTCACGTCGTGGTTCGTGGACTTCGACCCCGTCCGCCGCGCCGCCGCGGGCAAACCCACGGGCCTCTCTTCCGACCTCGCGGCTCTCTTCCCCAAGCGCCTCGTGGACTCCCCCATCGGCGAGGTGCCAGAGGGATGGAGAGTGGGGACGTTGGGGGAATTGCTCAGCCTGTCCCGAGATGCGATCGATCCCGGCGAGCATCCGAACGAAGAGTTCGACCACTTCAGTATCCCCGCCTTCGACGCCGGGCAGATGCCGTCAAGGGACCGGGGCGACACGATCAAGAGCCAGAAATTCGTGGTCACCGCCAATTGTGTTCTGGTCTCCAAGTTGAACCCGCGGACCCCGCGAGTTTGGCTTCCACCCGCCGCGGCATCGAGGCGGCAGGTCGCGTCCACCGAATTCCTCGTCTGCACGGGCAACAAGGCCAAGCACATCGGCCGCGAGTTCGCCTGTTGCCTTGCGACAAGCTCACTGTTGATCGAGCATTTGACGACGCACGCGAGCGGCACCTCGAACAGCCATCAGCGGGTCCGCCCGCAGGACTTCCTTGACTTCCAGTGCGTCCAGCCGACCGCCGATGTGCTGCACGCATTTACGCAGACGGCCATGCCAACCTTCGACAGGATCGCGGTGTCGCGAGCCCAATCCGCCACCCTCGTCGCCCTCCGCGACACGCTGCTCCCCAAACTCATCTCGGGCGAACTCCGCATCGCGGATGCCGAGAAAATCGTCGGGAGGGCGCTCTGAGCCGTGTACCCAATCAAGCACATCAACCCGGACCTTGCTGAGAACCTGGAGCCGCTGGGCACCAAGCGCAAGTACTGGTTCCGCGAGCCATCAAGCATCGCGGGCCAGCCGGACACGCGCGTGCTCTTCAAGGCAGAGGAACGCGGCACGGGCGAGGACTGGGCCGAGAAGATCACCAGCGAACTGGCCGCGTTGCTGGGCCTGCCGCACGTCCATTACGACCTCGCGGTGGAAATCGGCACCGACAAGCCGGGCGTGGTGTGCGCCTCGTGCGTGGGAGAGCAGTGGGCGCTGGTGCTCGGGAATCAGGTTCTGGGGGCGCTGGACGATGCGTACCCAGTGCGTGTAGGGCGAAAGTTCAAGGTGAAGGCACACACGGTGGAAGCGGTGTCGGGGGCCGTCGGGCTTCTGCGACCGCCGCCAGAGCCGTGGATGGCTCACGCACCGGAGGGCATCCTCACGGCGTCTGATGTCTTCGTTGGATACGTGATGCTCGACGCGTGGACCGCAAACCAGGATCGTCACCACGAGAACTGGGGTGCCTTGTGGGATGGCCAAACGGTGGCGCTCGCACCGACCTTTGACCATGGGTCGGGACTGGCCCGGAATCTGACCGACGAGACACGCAAGGCTCGATTGACAACAGCGGACCGAAACTACGGCATTCCCTTCTTTGCCCGGCGCGCCGACTCGGCATTCTTCGCGGACCCACAGGCAGGGAGTCCCATGACGACGCATGAGGCGTGGCGTTCGTTCGCAGCGCGGGCGCAGGGTGCGGCTGCCATCTGGCGGGAAAGGTTGGGCGCGATCAACGCCCCTACCGTTCGGGCGATCCTTGAGGAGGTCCCGCCGGGCCGGATGACAGCGGTTTGCCGGGACTTTACAATGGCCTTGCTGTCGGAGAACCGGCAGCGGATCCTGGAAGAAACGGAAGAATGAAGAGCGTGCTGTACATCGCGTCGCGGCAGGGCGAGCCCAAGGCGGGCTTCTGGAGTCCTGTGGGTCGGCTCGAACATGAAGCCGGGGTGTATCGGTTTGTGTACACAAAGGGCGCAGAGACGCTGGCCGGCTTTCAGCCGTTTCCGGGAATGCCCGACCTCCGCGAGGTATACGAGTCGGACACGCTCTTCCCGCTCTTTGCCAATCGTTTGCTGTCTCCTTCACGCCCGGAGTACGAGGCGTTTCTGGTTTGGGGGGGCTTTGACCCGGCGAACCCTCCCGATCCGCTCGCGGTGCTCGGCGTGACGCAAGGACTCCGGCAGACCGATTCGCTGGAGGTCTTCCCCTGTCCCATGCCGGATGGGCGGGGTCGATACCTGAGCAAGTTCTTTCTGCACGGCGTGCGGTGGATGCACCCGGTAGCGCACGAGCGGATCGCACGCTTGCAGCCCGGCGATCCTCTGATGCTGAGCCTGGAGATCAACAATCCGCACGATGCGGAGGCGGTGTCGTTGCGGACCTGCGACGCTGTGGGGCGGCAGCTTGTCGGGTACGTGCCGCGATACTTGGCGCACGACGTGAGGGAGTTGTGCGGAGAGTGCCATCCAGAACACATTGAGGTGACAGTCGAGCGTTTGAATGCGGGCGCACCGCTCCAGCAGCGGGTGCTTTGCCGCATGAGTTCGTGTTGGCCAGATGACTTCACGCCATGCGCCGGGGAAGTGTTCCAGCCCATCGTCGGCGATGCACAGTCGCTTGGTCGGTTTGGGCGAACCCGTGGATGAGAATGTCGTCGAACTCGCGGCGTTGAGTTGGCTTCAGGCACTGGGGTATGGACTGCGACATGGGCCGGAGATCGCACCCGATGCTCCCGGAGCCGAAAGGGACTCATTCGAGGAAGTCAGGACCCGAGGGGGGGGGCATGGTGAAACCGCCCTGGAAGTCTGGCTCTTCTTCTTCGATCAGCGCGGCGCTGGCGGTGCTTTCCGTGGCTTCACCCTCGGCAAGGGCGGAAATAGCCTCGCTCTCCTCGAACACGGAGTCACCACTGCGATTGAGCGGCGGAGGCAACTCCATCTCCAGAGGCGCGGCCGGTGGAGGCGGCGTACCTGTGGGAATGCCGGTTTCTTCGGCGATCTGCTGGAGCTTGGCGCCGGGATCAGCCCACCCCGAGAAGTCGCTTGCGGGGGCGGCTTTGGGCGGCGGGGTAAGTTCCCCAACAATGGCCCGGGCGCTGGCCGGATCGAGATAGCCGGCCTCGACGGCCACCGCGTCGATGGTCGCTGGCTGCCCCTGCTGGCTGCGCCGCAGCAGCTCGCGCCGAAGGCTGTCCGTCTGGGAACGGGTCAACAGGCGGCGCTGAAGCGCCCGGTTGATGAACTGCTCATTGAGATTCAGTTGCTCCATGCAATCCGCGAGATTGTGGACAACGAAATCCGGCGTCGAAATTCAATGATTGCAGCGGCCTGAGATAATACTTTAGCCCGCAACGGTCACCACGTGAAAGAGGCATCGCGACTATTTGGTGAAACTTCATCGACCGTCTGCATGTGACAACAGCCCTCTGTGTGACGTGCTCGAAATCCGCGGCAGCAGGCTGGTCCGCCGCGGGCTAGGGCTCCT
>JAPKGU010000100.1 GCA_026647565.1 Phycisphaerales bacterium
AGGGGCCGGCCCGTCGCGGGTCGGCCCCCCTCTCTCTGCCGCAGGAACCGCTCGGCGTCCGGTAGGTAGAAAGAGGTCGTCGGCGCGCACTTGCGTCGGACGAGCGGCAGGGATACACTGGTTGGTTCGGAATGCCACGGGTGCGACAGGGATTTCCAAGCGTTCAACCACAACCCGACGCCTGACCCGACGTAATCGATCGGGGCGGGCTGTCTCACCATCGCGAGGTAGCTGATGGCTGCGACGAAGGTCCGGAACTTCGCCAAGCGCGGTGACGCGATCGATGTGCCAAACCTGAACCAGGTTCAGCATGACGCATACGAGCGCTTTCTCCAGTTCACCAAGGGTCCTGAGACGCGCGACGTCCAGATGGGCTTGGAGTCCCTCCTCAAGGAGGTCTTCCCCATCAAGTCGTACGACGAGACCATGTCCCTTGAGTATCTCCACTACGTGCTGGAGGAGCCGAGGTACACCCCGGACGAGTGCCGCGAACTCCGGCTGACCTATGGTCGCCCGTTCCGCATCGCCGTGCGCCTAAAGCGCGAGAACCACCCGGATCTTCCCGAGGAAGACATCTACCTCGGCGAGTTCCCCATCATGATGGGCGGCGGTGAGTTCATCGTGAACGGCGCCGAACGCGTGATCGTCTCGCAGCTCCACCGCTCGCCCGGAGTGGACTTCTCCATCGTCTCCAGCGAGGCCGACCGGCCCCTCCATTCCACCCGGATCATCCCCGAGCGGGGCTCCTGGATCGAGCTGGAAGTCACCAAGAAAGACGTCCTGGCGATGCGGATCGACCAGTCGACGAAGCTCGCGGCAACCACGTTCCTCCGCTGCCTCGACGAGTCCATCTCGACCACCGACGCGCTGATCTCGCTGTTCTATGTCGTGAGCGATATCAAGGCCGAGAATGTCCGGGCGGATCACTGGGCCGCGGCCACCATCATCGACACCGAGACCGGCGAGGAGATCGTCCACGTCGGCCGCCAGATCGGCGACGAAGCCGCAGCAAAGATCATCTCGTCGTCCCTGAAGACGGTCCGGGTGGTTGAGAATCCTTCGGACACGCTGATCCTGAACACGATCGCCGAAGAGCGGCTCGAGCAGTTCGAGGCGCCGAGCGATTACGAGCGAGCGCTCCTCAAGATCTACTCGAAGCTTCGCCCCGGAAACCCGCCGCAGGTCGAGAAGGCCCGGCAGCTGTTCCAGGAGAAGTTCTTTGATGAGAACCGGTATCGCCTCGGTCGCGTGGGCCGCTTCCGCATCAACCGCAAGTTTGACCTGAACACGCCCGAGGACCTGATGTTCATCACGTCGGAGGACTTCCTCCGCGTGGTGCAGTACATGCTCGACCTCCGGTCCAACCGGCAGGATCCGGACACGGGCCGCTCGGTGGCGGTTGTCGACGACATCGATCACCTGGGCAACCGGCGTCTCCGGACGCTCGACGAGCTCGCGGTCGAGGAGCTTCGCAAGGGATTCCTGAAGCTCAAGCGCACCGTGCAGGAGCGCATGAGCGTCAAGAACCCCGACGAGGTCGCCAAGATCGCGGATCTCGTCAACTCCAAGAGCATCTCCTCGGCGATCGACTTCTTCTTCGGAAGGTCGGAGCTCTCGCAGGTCGTGGATCAGACGAACCCGCTCTCCTCGCTGATCCACGAGCGTCGTCTGTCGGCGCTGGGCCCCGGCGGTCTGAACCGCAAGCGAGCCGGCTTCGAGGTGCGCGACGTTCACATCTCGCACTACGGGCGTATCTGCCCGATCGAGACGCCCGAGGGCACCAACATCGGTCTCATCGCGTCCCTCGGCATTTTCGCGCTCGTTGACGAGTACGGTTTCCTTCGCACGGCGTACCGGGTCGCGAAGAACGGCAAGGCGACCGGCGAGACCGTCTACCTCCGCGCGGACGAGGAAATGAAGGCCGTCCTCGCACCCGCCGACGCCATCGAGCCGGACGGCAAGCTCCGCAAGGGCATGATCCTCGCCCGCGTCAACGGTGAACTGGCCGAGATTGACTCGGGCTCCGTGGATTTCATCGACATCTCTCCCAAGCAGATCGTCGGTATCTCTGCGGCGCTCATCCCCTTCCTGGAGCACGACGACGCCAACCGCGCCCTCATGGGCTCGAACATGCAGCGTCAGGCGGTGCCCCTCATCAAGGTCGATCCGCCGTGCGTCGCCACCGGACTCGAGAAGCACATCGGCAAGTACTCGGGCATGGTCATCCGCGCAAAGAACGGCGGCAAGATCACGCATGTCGACGCCGAGCGGATCATCATCGACAACTCCGACGAGTATGTGCTCCGCAAGTTCGTCGGCCTGAACGAGCGAACCTGCCTCAATCAGAAGCCGATCGTTGAGCCGGGACAGAGGGTCGAGAAGGGCCAGATCATCGCCGACGGCGCCGCAACCAAGCACGGCGAGCTCGCGATCGGCAAGAACATCCTCGTCGCGTTCAACACCTTCGACGGGTACAACTTCGAGGACGCGATTGTCATCAACGAGCGTCTCGTCAAGGACGACGTGTTCACGTCGATCCACATCGACTCGTTCGATGTCGAGATCCGCGAGACCAAGCTCGGGCGCGAGGAGTTCACACGAGACATCCCGAACGTCTCCGAGAAGATGCTCCGCAACCTCGACGACAACGGGATCATCCGCATCGGGGCCCGCGTTGGACCCGGCGATATCCTTGTCGGCAAGGTCAGCCCGAAGAGCAAGACCGAGCTGACGCCTGAAGAGAAGCTCCTCCACGCGATCTTCGGTCGCGCCGGCGAGGACGTCAAGAACGACTCACTCGAAGTGCCCGCCGGCGTTGAGGGTGTGGTGATCGGAGCGAGGAAGTTCTCTCGCCGTCAGCACATGAACGAGTCGCAGAAGAAGCAGCTCAAGAAGGACATCGAGGCCTTCGAGCTGTCGATGGACGACAGCGCCATCGAGCTTTTCAAGGAGATGATCGCCGCCGTGAACGCCGCCGTCGGCACGGAGACGGTGGACCCGATGACCCGCCAGAAGGTCGGCGCGTCCGACATCCGAGAGGTCATCCTCGAGCAGATCAAGACCTTCGACGCCAAGTGGATCAAGGGCTCCAAGGAGGCCAAGGCCGAGGCGGAGAAGATCCACTCGCAGTTCTGGCCCCGCATCCAGGCGGTCGAGAAGGAGAAGCAGCGCAAGGTCGCGCAGATGAAGCGGGGCGACGAGCTGCCCAACGGCGTGCTCGAGATGGTCAAGGTCTATCTCGCGACGAAGCGTCACCTCTCGGTCGGCGACAAGATGGCGGGCCGCCACGGAAACAAGGGCGTCATCGCCCGAATCGTGCCGGAAGAAGAGATGCCGTTCATGGAGGACGGCACTCCCGTCGACGTGCTCCTCAATCCGCTGGGCGTGCCCTCGCGCATGAACGTCGGACAGATTCTCGAGACGCATCTCGGCTGGGCCGCCCGCATCCTCGGGTTCCAGGCCGTCACGCCCGTCTTCGACGGCGCGACGGAGGCCGAGGTCCACGCCGCGATCGAAGAGGCCAACAAGAGCGTCGAAGAGCGGCTGGCCAACTACGAGAAGACCGGCACGCACCCGCACTGGCGCGAGATCCTGGCCCGCATGCCCAAGGGCTGCAAGATCCAGTTGCACGACGGTCGCACCGGTGAACCCTTCACGCAGCGCACCACCGTCGGCTACATGTACATGCTCAAGCTCCACCACCTCGTGGACGACAAGATCCACGCGCGTGCCACCGGACCCTACTCGCTCATCACGCAGCAGCCCCTCGGCGGCAAGGCCCGCACCGGCGGCCAGCGCTTCGGCGAGATGGAGGTCTGGGCACTCGAGGCCTACGGGGCTGCCTACATCCTTCAGGAGCTCCTCACCGTCAAGTCCGACGACGTTGAGGGCCGCACCAAGATCTACGAGAGCATGGTCAAGGGCCACAACAAGCTTGAGGCAGGTATGCCCGTCGCCTTCGACGTTCTCTGCAACGAGCTCAAGGGCCTCGGCATGAACGTCACGCTCGAGAAGAAACAACTCTCGAGCGGGTCGCTCCTGTAATCGCGTCGCTCTCATCTGGTTGATCGAGACAGTCCCGTCCGTTCCAGTTCGAACCCACGCGGCACACCAAGCCGCGCAATGCCCGGAGATCACCGCCCATGGCCGAGTCCGTCTACGAGCGCGTGAACGACTTCTCCGCCGTTAAGGTCACCCTCGCCAGCCCGAACGACATCCGGGCGTGGTCCTACGGCGAGGTGAAGAAGCCCGAGACCATCAACTACCGCACCTACCGACCGGAGAAGGACGGGCTCTTCTGCGAGCGCATCTTCGGACCGGAGCGCGACTACGAGTGCGGATGCGGCAAGTTCCGCGGCACGAAGTACAAGGGCATCATCTGCGACCGCTGCGGCGTCAAGGTGACGCACTCACGCGTCCGACGCAAGCGCATGGGGCACATCAACCTCGCGGCCCCGGTCGTTCACATCTGGTTCTTCAAGTCAATGCCCAGCCGCCTCGGCACGCTGCTCGGCATGAAGACGTCCGATCTTGAAAAGGTCATCTACTACCAGGACTACGTGGTCGTCGACCCCGGCGACACCGAGTTGAAGTTCAAGCAGGTCCTCACCGAGGACGATCACCGGACCAACGTCGAGAAGTACGGAAACGCCTTCAAGTCCCGCATGGGCGCCGAGGCGATCCGCGACCTTATCGAGAAGACGGATCTCAACGCGCTCTCTGATCAGCTCCGCCAGGAGCTCCGCGAGACCAAGAGCAAGCAGAAGATCAAGGATCTCGCGAAGCGACTCAAGCTCGTTGAGCAGATCAGGAAGAGCGAGAACAACCCCGCGTGGCTGGTGATGGACGTGGTCCCGGTGATCCCGCCGGACCTCCGTCCCCTCGTCCTGCTCGAGTCGGGCAACTTCGCGACGAGCGATCTGAACGATCTCTATCGGCGCATCATCAACCGGAACAACCGTTTGAAGAAGCTGATGGACCTGAACGCGCCCGACGTCATCATCCGCAACGAGAAGCGGATGCTCCAGCAGGCGGTCGACGCGCTGTTCGACAACAACCGCTGCCGCCGCCCGGTGCTCGGTTCTTCGAACCGGCCGCTCAAGTCGCTGACGGACATGATCAAGGGCAAGCAGGGCCGCTTCCGCGAGAACCTGCTGGGCAAGCGCGTCGATTACTCCGCACGCTCGGTCATCGTCGTCGGACCGGAACTGAAGATCAACCAGTGCGGCCTTCCCAAGAAGATCGCTCTCGAACTCTACCAGCCCTTCATCATCCGGAAGCTGAAGGAGCACGGCCTGGCCGACACCATCAAGTCCGCCAAGCGCATGCTCGAGCGCCGCGATGCCGAGGTCTGGGACATCCTCGAAGAAGTGATCTACCAGCACCCGGTCCTCCTGAACCGCGCCCCCACGCTGCACCGAATGGGCATCCAGGCGTTCGAGCCGGTGCTCGTCGAGGGCAACGCGATCAAGCTGCACCCGCTCGTCTGCGGCGGCTTCAACGCCGACTTCGACGGCGACCAGATGGCCGTGCACCTGCCTCTCTCCGTCGAGGCCCAGGCCGAGGCGCACGTCCTCATGCTCTCGACCAACAACATCTTCTCGCCGGCCAACGGCAAGCCGATCATCTCGCCCTCGCAGGACATCGTGATGGGCGTCTACTTCCTCACGACCGAGATCCAGGAGGACCGTGACCCCAAGACCTTCAAGCGATTCAAGGATCGCATGGAGGCGCTGCTCGCCTTCGAGCACGGCACCATCGGCATCCATCAGAAGATCTTCGTCCGCCTCGATGGCTTCACGGAGATCGTCGATTCCCAGGGCGGGCAGCCCAAGCCCATGCCCAAGGACGGACGCGTCGCCACAACCGTTGGCCGCATCCTCTTCGCCGACATCCTCAAGAAGGGCATGCCCTTCTACAACTGCGCCCTCGGAAAGAAGGGTTGCGCACGCGTCATCGACGACACGTTCAAGTACTGCGGCAAGCCCGACACGATCGACCTGCTCGATCGAATGAAGGAGGCCGGGTTCAAGCGATCCACACTCGCGGGTCTCTCCTTCGGCGTCACCGACCTTCGAATCCCCAAGGAGAAGCACTCACTCATCGAGGAGTCGCAGAAGAAGGTCGATCGCGTCGAGAAGAACTTCGACAAGGGCATCATCACCGACCGTGAACGCTACAACCAGCTGATCGACATCTGGTCGCACTGCCGCGAGCAGGTGACCAAGAAGCTCGTCGAGACGCTCAAGCACGACCGTCGTGACGAGGCGGGCGACTACGCCGACATCGAGCAGAAGAAGGGCACCCCGTACCTCAACCCGGTGTACCTGATGTCCGACTCGGGCGCTCGCGGCAACGTCGCCCAGATGCTCCAGCTCGCAGGCATGCGAGGCCTCATGGCCAAGCCCTCGGGCGAGATCATCGAGACGCCCATCCGCTCGAACTTCCGCGAGGGTCTGACGATCCTCGAGTATTTCTCCTCGACGCATGGTGCGCGTAAGGGTCTGGCGGACACGGCGCTCAAGACGGCGGACTCGGGTTACCTGACCCGCAAGCTATGCGACATCGCGCAGTCCGTGATCGTCGGTGAGATGGACTGCGGCTCCAAGCGCGGTGTCCTCAAGCGAGCGATCTACAAGGGCGAGCAGGTCGACGTTCCGCTCTCCGAGCAGATCATCGGCCGCGTCTCCGTCAACGCCATCATCAATCCGATGACCGACAAGGTGATCGTCGCCGAGAACACCATGATCACCGCCGAGGCCGCCAAGGAGATCGAGGGCCTGGGCATCGATTCCGTGCTGGTTCGCTCCCCGCTCACCAGCGAGTCCAAGAGCGGCTGCTCGGTGCTCGACTATGGCATGGACATGTCCAACGGTCGCCTGGTCGAGCCGGGAATGGCCGTGGGCATCATCGCCGCCCAGTCCATCGGCGAGCCCGGCACCCAGCTCACGATGCGCACGTTCCACACGGGCGGCATCGGCACCCGCTCGGTCGTCGAGTCGGAGTATCGCGCCCTCAACGGAGGCACGCTGGAGCTGCGCGAGTGCGCCGAGGTCCCGGGCAAGGACGACGACGGCCGTGACGTGCTGATCGTTCTCAAACGCAACGCCGAGATCGCGGTGCTCGACGCCAAGGGCCGCGAGCTCGAGAAGTACAAGATTCCCTACGGCGCCTTCCTGCTGTTCTCGAACGGGGCCGAGGTCAAGAAGGGCGAGGTCCTCGTCAAGTGGGACCAGCACCGCACCCCGATCCTCGCCGAGAAGTCCGGCAGCGTGCAGTATGTCGACATCGAGATCGGCGAGACCGTGCGCGAAGAGGACGCGGGCCAGGGCAAGAAGGCCCTCGTCGTCATCGAGCACAAGGGCGAGATGCGCCCCGCGATCAACATCGTCGACGATGCGGGCAACATCCTCGACTTCCACTTCCTCGCCGCCCGCGCCCGACTGGAGATCAAGGACGGCTCGCCGATCAAGGCCGGGCAGATGCTCGCGCGTCTGCCCCGTGGCGCCGAGCGTTCGCAGGACATCGTCGGTGGTCTGCCCCGAGTCACCGAGATCTTCGAGGCCCGTAAGCCCAAGGACCCGGCTGTCATGGCCGAGATCTCTGGCAAGGTCGAGATCCTCTCGGACAAGCGCAAGGGCAAGATGACGATCCGCGTCACGTCGGAGTCCGGAATCGAGAAGGACCATCACGTCCCCAGCGACAAGATCCTCCTCGTGCACACCGGCGACACCGTCGAGGCCGGCGACGCCCTCACGGAAGGCCCGCTCGTCCCGCATGACATCCTGCGGATCAAGGGCGAGGAGTCGCTCTGGACGTACATGCTCGACGAGGTCCAGAACGTCTATCGAGCCCAGGGCGTGACCATCAACGACAAGCACATCGAGCTGATCCTCAGCCAGATGCTGCGAAAGGTCCGCGTCGAGAACCCCGGCGACACCGATCTGCTTCCCCACCAGGTTGTCGACAAGTTCGACTTCCGCCAGAAGAACAACCAGATCGCAAGCATGGTCCGCGTCACCGAGCCGGGCGGCACCGATCTCCCCGTCGATGCCCTCGTCACCCGCGCCGAGATCAAGGAGGCCAACGCGAAGGCGGAGGCCGCTGGCAAGGACGGCGCCAAGGCACGCAAGGCTCGCCCGGCGACCGGCCGCACCCTGCTCCTCGGCATCACCAAGGCCGCGCTCTCGTCCGATTCGTTCCTCTCGGGTGCGTCGTTCCAGGAGTCGACCAAGGTCCTCACCGAAGCGGCGCTCCGCGGCGCGATCGACACGCTCGTCGGCCTCAAGGAGAATGTCCTCCTCGGTCACCTCATCCCGGCGGGCACGGGCTTCCGCCCCTATCAGGACATCCGCGTGAAGTTCCTCGTGGATGTGCCTTCGCAGATCGACGACGAGGAGGAGCGGATGCTTGCCGAGGCGGTCGAGGCCGCGGAGGCGCTGGGTGCCGAGCGGAACGACACGCTCGGCGTGCCTCAGGTCGAGGTCCGTGGCGTCAACGTGACGAGCGACGCGGGCCGGAACGGCTGATCGTAAAGCATAGTTGCGTAAAGACTTGAGCGGGCCCCGCCGAACGGCGGGGCCCGCTTCTTTATTCGACACGGTCTCGCTCCGAGGTGGTAGCATGAACGTGTGAACACGATTCCATCATCGATGGACACGCGCCTCGCTCCATTCGTCGGCTCCTGGCGGGGCACGTCGCGCCTGCACATGGAGCCGGGCTCGCCGGGCGTCACCACGGACTCAACGCTGACGGCGACGCCGATCGCCAAGGGTCGATTCGTCCAGATCTCTTACACATGGTCGCACGAGGGCGTCGGCCACGAGGGGACGATGATCCTGGGGATGCACGCCAAGCGCGACGAGGCGACGGGCGCGTGGGTGGACTCGTGGCACCAGTCGAACGAGACGCTCTTTCTGAAGGGCGAGCACGAGAAGGTCAAGGGAGCGGCGAGCGGACGGGTCTCCATCTCGGGCACGTTCCCCGCGCCGCCGGGGCCGGACTGGGGATGGCGGATCGCGTTGGAATGTCCGCACGCGACGAAGCTCCTGCTGACCATGTTCGTGATCACACCCGAAGGGGAGGAGTTCCTGGCCGTGTACGGCGAGTACGAGCGGATGGTGTGAATCTTTGATTCGTGCAGCGCGAACAGAGTGAGAGGACCTCCGGATTGATGTGACCATCTCCGCAGATAGCTTGCACATTCCCGGTCATCGGGCATGCTTCATGCATGGAACAACGAGCGTGTGCGGTGGTCGCGGTGATGGTGCTGGCGGGCGTTGCGCCCCCTGCGAGCGCGGGCGTGATTCCGATCGTGAATCCGGGTTTCGAGGAGATCTCGCGCCCGATTGCGCCGGGGCAACAGACGAACGGGGCGGGCGGCAACGGCGTCGGGGTCGGGGTGCGGGACTACATGGGCAGTTCGGTCGACATCAGCAATCCGGTGTTCGTGCCGGGGTGGCGGACGCGCCTGCCGCCGGCCGACAATCTGACGGCGCCCGTGTACGCGGGCGTGCTGCACCCGCCCGTGTCGGGCGGCACGCCATTCCTGACCGGTCAGTCGGGGACGTATGTCGGATCGGTGCAGATCTCGGCAATGCAGCAAACCCTGAACGCGACAGTGCAGCCGAACACGCACTATCGCCTGAGCTTCTTGGCGGGATTTGGGGCTTGGACGTCGGTGACGGGCGTCTACGCGTCGCTGCTCGCGTCGCCTGACCTGGAGACGCTGGCGTTTCGGGGGACACCGGGGACGACACTGCTCTCTCCCGCACTCGGGATCTTTCCCGGCAACGACAAGGCCGGTCTGATGCTCCCATACTCGATTGAGTACACGTCGCCGGAGGTTCTGCCTCCGGGGTTGGTGGGGAGATACCTGGCGATCAGCATCGTGGGGAGCGACGGGATCCCGCGAATGTGTTACGACGACTTTGTGCTGACAGCGACGCGTGTGCCACCGCCGGGCACGATCGGATTGCTGGGTGGGTGCGTGATGGGTGTCAGGCGGCGACGCTGAGCTTAGATGCTGACATACGCCCGCAGTCCCTGCATCCCGCCTTCTCGCCCGAAGCCGGATTCCTTGTACCCGCCGAAGGGGCTGGCGGGATCGAAGCGGTTGTAGGTGTTGCACCAGACGACGCCGGCGCGGAGCTTGGAGGCGATCTGGAAAATCTTGGAGCCCTTGTCCGTCCACACGCCCGCCGCCAGCCCGTACGGCGTGTTGTTCGCGCGGGTCAGCGCCTCCTCCGGCGTGCGGAAAGACATGACGGCGAGGACCGGGCCGAAGATCTCTTCGCGGGCGATGGTGTGGCTCGGCTGCACGTCGGTGAAGAACGACGGGCGGCAGTAGTAGCCCTTGCTGGGAAGGGGTGAGCCGTTCACCTCGTGGAGCTTCGCGCCCTCGCGCTTGCCGGCCTCGATGTATTTGTTGATGATCGAGAGCTGTGATGCGCTGTTGATCGCGCCGATGTCGGTGTTCTTGTCGAGCGGGTCTCCGACGCGGAGAGACTTGAGGCGATGCGAGAGCTTCTTGCGGACGGTGTCGAGGATCGACTCCTGCACGAAGAGGCGTGAGCCGGCGCAGCAGACGTGGCCCTGGTTGAAGTAGATCCCCTCGATGATGCCCTCGATGGCCTGGTCGATGCTGGCATCCTCGAAGATGATGTTGGGGGACTTGCCGCCGAGCTCGAGGGTCAGTCGCTTGCTGGTGCCGGCGACGGCCCTGGCGATGCGTTTGCCGACCTCTGTTGAACCGGTGAAGGCGATCTTGTGGATGCCGGGGTGGTCGACGATCGCGGCGCCGGTGCGGCCGTCGCCGGTGACGATGTTCACGACGCCGTTGGGAAGGCCGACTTCCTCGAAGATCTCCGCGAGGCGGAGGGCGGTGAGGGATGTGGTCTCGGCGGGTTTGAGGACGACGGTGTTGCCGCACGCGAGGGCGGGGGCGAGCTTCCACGCGGCCATCAGGAGCGGGAAGTTCCAGGGGATGATCTGGCCGCAGACGCCGATCGGTGGTGGCACGGCTCTCCTGAGCCGTGCAGACGGATCACCGCTCTGGAGAGCGGTGCCACCAAAGCCCGGAAAAGCGTACTGGAGTTTGTCGGCCCAGCCGGCGTGATAGAAGAAGTGCGCGGCGACGAGCGGGATGTCAACGTCGCGCGATTCCTTGATGGTCTTGCCGCCGTCCATGGTCTCGAGGACGGCGAGTTCGCGGGCGCGTTCCTGGATGCGACGCGCGATGCGGTAGAGGTACTTGCCGCGTTCCTTGCCGGAGAGCGAGGACCACGCGGGGAGCGCATCGGTCGCGGAGCGCACGGCGGCATCGACGTCGGCACCCGAGCCCTGGGCGATCTCGGAGAGAACCCTTTCATTGGCGGGGTTGATGGTCTGAAAGTGGGAGCGATCGGACGGATCGACAAATCGCCCGTTGATGAAGTGGCCGTAGCGGGGCTTGATCTCGACCTTCACGGACTCGGGGGCGGGGGCGTAGTCCCAGCCCACGGGCTTGCGTTTCGCGGGGGAAGGTGTGCCGTTGGCGGAGCCGTGACTTGCAGCGCCGCTGAGGCGGCCGTTCGAGGTAGCGCGGACCGTCTCGCCTTTCGGAGGCGTTGCGGGCTTCGCGGCTTTCGTGCTTGTGAGTGGGGGGCGTGAGGCGCGGGGCTTGGTCCGTTTGGCGGCTCGTGCGGGCATAGAGCCATTGTAGAGACCGTGCGATCGGGTCGCGATCGGGTGTGAATCTGTGCGGATGGTGCGGGCTGGGGCCGTCGAGTGGCGAGGTGGAGGCCCGACG
This sequence comes from Phycisphaerales bacterium, assembly GCA_026647565.1. Taxonomy (GTDB): domain Bacteria; phylum Planctomycetota; class Phycisphaerae; order Phycisphaerales; family UBA1924; genus JAHBWV01. The sequence continues at coordinate 11,789 of JAPKGU010000100.1, forward strand.
GGCGCGTCATCTTGGCGTCGGGCTTCACACAAGACGCCGTCCGGCCGTTCCTTGTTGAATGGGAGCGCGCGGAAGGCCTGGATCATCACCCCGCAAGCACGAGCGACACCTCACAGAGGGGCTGACGTGCGTGAGTGGTGAGGTCATGGACCTGTCCGCGGGTGGCATGCGAGTGAGGTCCACAGAGCGGCCGCCGGCGAAGGCGGGTGGAGCCGCGTCGTTCACGCTCCGCGTCGGCATGAAGACGCTCTCGGTGCAGGGGCGGATGGCGTGGGTGAAGCGGGCCTCTTTGCTGGCGGGTCCGTACGAGTACGGCGTGCAGTTTGTCGGTGTGACAAGCGCGGTGGCGAAGGTGCTCGATCAGATCGCAATGTACGGATTCGTGCACGATGGGAAGGGTGAGTCGAAGCAAACGCCGAAGTGGAACGCCGGCGGTGCCACTGTCAACCCCAGCGCCGCCGCATCAACCGGGGCGAGCACGGCGAAAGCAGCGGGATCGTGCGATGCGCACGCCGAGCACGCGCGGCCACGCGTCACGGTGACGGCGGACCTGCCGTGCTTCTATGAGACGCTGGGCGTCACGCGCGATGCGACGCAGGACCAGATCCGCGCGGCGTTCCGGGGGCTTGCGAAGAAGCTCCATCCGGATGTGTGCAAGGAGCCGGATGCGGGTGAGCGGTTCGCGTTCATCACGCGCGTGCACGAGGTGCTGAGCGACCCGGAGCTGCGCGAAAAGTACGACGAGGCGATCGCGAAGCGGGCAGCGGCGTGAGGACGGAAGAGAAGAGATTCAACGCGGAGGGCCGCTGAGGGCCGCGGAGGAAGGCGTTGGAACGGTCGTATCTGGTGCCGTCCGGGCCTGCCGTGGCGAGCGACCCGGCAAGTCAGCATCCAATGCTGAACGCGTCGATGAAATCCAGGAAATCGAGGATGTCCACGAAGCCATCCTCGTTGTAGTCGACGTTGCCGGTGCTGCCGCAGGGCGCTGGTTGAAGCTCGCACGCGCCGAAATCGCCCAGGAAGTCGAGCAGATCGGTCATATCGCCGCTGTCGCCCTCGCCGTTGTAATCGATCGAGCAGTCGGGGCGGTCGTAGGTCATGTTGGTGATGCGAAACGTCTGGGAGCGACCATTGCGATATGCCTCGCCAACGATCACCGTTGCGTCGGGCGTCATGTCAGTTGCGTACGCGATCTCGCCGCCATCCAAGTCCACACCGATCTGACGCAAATAGTCGTTGAGATTCCTGATCCCCAGCTCCTCTGTCCAAACTATCGGGAACCACGAATCGGTCGAGATGTAGCTGATCAAGACAGATCCATCCTCGGAGATGTCGATGTCGCCGTATCCGCGGCTTCCCAACGAGCCGAGTGAAGTTACGCCTTCCGCCTCAGTCCAACGGAAGAGGTGGTACTCCGAACTGCTGTTGTCTTCGTACACTCCCGCAACAACGACGCCGTTGGCTGACACCGCGCTTGCGACAGCGCTTCCGGGTGCGTACAGCGTTCGGTATGAGCCAGATTTCCAGACACAGGCGAAGCTATCGCCATTCCACTCAAGCTCCACTGCTCCACAAATCACAGAACCATCAGCGCTCACGTCAATCGCAAACGAGTAGCCGCCGATTCCGCTCGATAGCTCTCTCATCCGAGTCGAGGGCGTCCATCGGAAGCCGCTCGCCAGCGTATCCGAAATGCCGGATCTGTAACTCCAACCAACGATCGAATTTCCATCATCACTGATGGCATTGGCGAAAGATGAGTAGTATTCCCAGGACAGAGCGCCGAGATCCTGCATGCCGTCTTCTGCTGTCCAGCGGAACGCGTGCTGCCGATTGGCGCTCGGCAATACCTTGCTCGTGCCAGTAACTATGCGTCCATCTCCGCTTATGCCGGCGACATTGGCGTCAGCACCGCCGAGAGTGCCGATGTCTGTTGCGCCCGAAGCTTGCGTCCAGATGATC
>JAPKGU010000101.1 GCA_026647565.1 Phycisphaerales bacterium
GTCGTGCCGCCGCTCGTGGAGCGTTGACCGGTTCGCGGAGGGGATCGGCGTGGGTCTGGTTCATTGGCCTACCTCGCTGTTCGCGATAGGTACGAGTTCCAGTGAAAGGCGTGTCGCGTCACCGACGGAGGTGAGACGCGGCTCCTTGAGGATCCAACCCTCCGGCGCCTTGAGACGTGCGAGCAGAGGCGAGGGATCGCCCTTGACCAGCACGGACAAGGCCATGCGGCGCTCGTTGAGCGCGATGGACTGGATCTCAGGGTGAGCTTCTTCCCCAGCGTCGAGAGGCCACGCGCGGAGGAAGGCGGCGAGCACGGCGGAGATGTCGGTCGGTCGATCGGCGGCTCGTCTGGCGTCGATCCGGCGTTCGAGCCGCTCGACGGCGTCGCGCAGGTCGGGCTCGCCGCCGCCCGGCATCGCTGCTGCAACGGCCGACGCACGCGCGGCCCGGCACGACTCGGCGTGCGATCTCGCCATGGCATCCCGGCGAACGAGGCCAACGATCGCGATTGTGACCAACGCGATCCAGAGCATGGCGGCGCGGGTGATGAGCCGGTGGCGTCTCTGCCTGGAGGCGATCGGCTCGAACCCGCCGACGAGGAGGTTGAGGGGGAACGTGCTGTCTGCTCCGGCGTGCTCGATGAAGCCGGGGAGGGAGGCGGGCGTGAGCGATCGAGCGCTGGCGAGAAGGGGCTCGAGATCGCTCCGTCGCGCCGCGCAGACGACAACGCGACCGGCGTCGGCGCCCGAAGCGTCACCGATGGGGGCCATGACCGCGTGCAGGTCCTCGATAGGAATCGGAACCAGATCGGCGAAGGTGAGCGCCATCGCGGACGGGAGGACGCCGGGGCGGCGGATGCCGGGGGCGTCGAGCGTTCCCCAGAAGAACCGGTCGGGCGGCCACCTCATGTCGGTGCTCGGCGCGGCGTCGCGCTCGTCACGATCCTGCTCTCTCGCCGCTGCGGATGACATGCCCGGCGTCATGGCCGTCTCCTCGGCCTGGTTGTCGAGGGAGGCGATGACGCGGGGTCACGGAGGGAGAGGGTCTGGCTCGTGTGAGGGGGCGTGCCGGTGATGACGACGTCCTTGTCTGTGATGGAAGTGATGGTGCGGCCATCGGCAATCGCACCAACGTGGTCGCCCACGGCGAGGGTGAGGACCTTCCTGGTGTCGGGGTCGAAGAGCATGGCGCGGTGGGTGCCGCCCTCGCGGACAATGGAGAGGAGCTGGACCTTGAGGGGTTCGGGAGTCGGGGGCTGAGGGGGAGCACGCTCGGGCTCCGGGGGCGCCGGAGGAGGTGGCGGAGATGGGGGGGCGACCCAGAGGGGTGTGCTGAAGGCATCGGCATCGAATGAAGTCGTCGTGACAGCGGGTCTCGCAGGGGCCTCTCCGTGGCGCACACGCGGGATGTCAGGATCTCGCGCGGGCCAGAGGGCCCATGCCAGTGTCGGCAGGATCGCAAGGGCGAGGAGCGTTGCGAACGAATGACCGCGTCCCCGAGCGTCAGTGCGTCCCGCACCGCCGCGAGGCGCCGTGGATGTGCCGGGAGGCCTCAAGGCTGCACCTCCTCGCTGGCGGCGATGACGCGGGCGACCTCCGCGACTGTTGTAAGCCCCTCGGCGACGAGGGCGTCCCCGTGCTGCTTGAGCGTGCGCATGCCCGACCGGATCGCGAGCGCCGCGACCTCTCCCGTCGAGCAGCGGATCTGGACGAGCTCCCGCATCGGGCCGTCGCAGACGAGCAGCTCGAAGACGCCGGTGCGGCCCCGGTAGCCGCTGCCGAGGCAGTCCTCGCAGCCCGTGCCATCACAATGGCGGTGCACGCGCCGAACCAGCCGTTGCGCGAGAACGGCCGAGAGCGATGATGACACCAGGAAGGGCTCGACGCCGAGGTCGATGAGGCGAGCGACGGCACTCGGTGCGTCGTTGGTGTGGAGCGTGGAGAGAACCAGGTGCCCGGTAAGGGACGCCTGCACGGCCATGCGGGCGGTCTCCTCGTCGCGGATCTCACCGACCATGATCACGTCGGGGTCCTGACGGAGGATGTGGCGGAGCCCGGTCGCGAAAGTGACGCCGCGCTTGGGATCGACCTGCGTCTGGCTGACCGAGAGTCCCGCCCCCGAGAGGTCGTACTCGACGGGGTCCTCGACGGTCATCATGTTGAGTTCGCACCCGGCTTTCTGTGCGGCGTGCCCTTGGCGATGGCTCGTGGATGCACCTTTCGTGTTGCTGGCGCTGATCCATGCCAGCGTCGTGTAGAGCGTTGTCGTTTTGCCGCTGCCGGTCGGGCCGGTGACCAGAACGATCCCGTTGGGGCGATCGACCTGGGCGAGGAACGAGCGTTCGATCGGTGAGGGCATCCCGAGTGCCGCGAAACTCAGCACGTGCGGAGACTTGGTCGGGTCCAGGAGGCGGATGACGACTCGCTCGCCGTAGGTGCTCGGAAGCGTGCTGACGCGGAGGTCCACGCGCCGCCCCGCCCACGCGGACGGCGTGTCCCTGTCGGGGTCATCGTCCTGTCGCGTGCTCGCTTCGCGCCGCGCGCTCCCGACCGTGACGCTGGCGCGGCCGTCCTGTGGGGCGCGGTGCTCGGCTACGTTGAGCTGGGCCATGATCTTGATGCGGCTGACGAGGGCGGAGGCCATCGAGCCGGGGAGCTCGCGCACGGTGTAGAGGGCCCCGTCGAGGCGGTAGCGGATGAGCGTCTTGCCACGCACGGGCTGCACGTGGATGTCGCTGGCATCGCGGAGCAGGGCCTCGAAGACGATAAGGTCCACGAGCCGTACCGCCGGCGCCTTCCCCTGCGTACTGAGGAGATCGCGTTCGGTCTCGGAGATCGCGTCGTCGAGGTCGCGCTCGACGTCGGCCGAGCCCATGACCGTGACACGCGGTGTGTCGCCGTGTGAAGGTGAAGACTCGCTCTCCTCCTTCGAGAGGTAGACGCGGTCGATCGCGGCGGCGATGGACTCGGCGGGGCCGATCGAGGTTGTCACCGGGACGCCGAGCGCGACGCCGACGTTGTAGACGGCGGCGGACGTGGTGCGATCGGAGACGATGAGATGCTCAATCGGGGCGGTCGGCGATCGAGGTTCGCTGTGGCGTCCGGCGCTCAGTATCAGGTGACGCCTCGCGAACTCATGCGGAATCGTGTCGAGGAACGCCCGGCTCGGGACGGCGGCTCCCGCGAGCACGGGCTGGCTGTCCGACACCGGGGAATGTGAATGGGCGATCGGGCCAGAGATCGGGCCTGAGATTGGACCTGAGGTCGGGCGCGGCTCGATCTGGGAGTTGAGGTGGGAGTCAAGCCGGGAGTCGATCTGAGAGCCGACCGGCGGATCGATTGGAGCGACCGTCGCCTCAACGCCCGATGGACGCTCGGGGCTCACCGGATCACCCGTGGCGTGGAGGTGGGCCAGCCGGGGTCGAGCCCCGCCTCGGTGACCTCCTGGGTGGAGATGTACTTGAGGTCCTCGAACCCGCTGCCGCGCAGGATGTTGGCGCGGATGAAGACGTAGAAGCGGGTGCGGTTGCCGGTCTTGCTCCGGTTCTTGAATGCCTCGCCGATGATGGGGACGCTTCCGATGAAAGGGATCTGCGACACGGTCTTGGAGTCGTTCTCGAGGTCGATCCCCCCCACGACGACGGTGTGCCCGTCGGGGATGGTGGCGGCGCTGGAGACGCGGTTCTGCTGACGCGCGGGGGGGAGCGTCGCCTGCGAGGCCGAGCCGAGGAAGGCGCTGAGGGAAACGGAGTAATCGAGGACGAGGTGGTCCCCCTCGGCGATCTGCGGCTTGATGGTGACGGTGGTGCCCGCGTCCTGCGTGCCGCCGAAGGAGGTGGTGGAGACGGTGTTGGAGGCGTTGACGCTGGCGTACGGCTGCTGGACAACAGAATCGAGAGATGCCTGCTGGTTGTTGCCGACCAGAAGCTTGGGCATGGAGTACGCGCGGCCGCCGTTGATGGTCTCCAGGGCCCTGACGACGACGGAGAAGTCACCGGGGTTGAGGGCGACCCCGCTGAAGCCCTGGGCGGCGCCCGTGCTCACGGCGCCGTCAGCCGAGCGTGTGGCAAGACCAAAGAGGGACGCCAGCCGGATGCGGGTCTCCCCCGAGACACGGAGGTGCTCGAGCTCGACGCCGAGGTCGAGCGTCTGGCCGTCGGTCAGCGTGACGATCAGGACCTCCAGCATGACCTGGGGCTGGCGGACGTCGAGCGAGGCGAGGAGGGACTCGACCTGCGCGAGCAGGCGCGGTTCGCCGACGGCGATCAGCGTGTTGGTCCCTTCGTCGATCGAGAAGACCAGTGACCGATCGTCAATGGAGCCGCCGATGGAAGAGCCGAGCGCGCCCGTGCTGCTGCGGCGCGAGCCGGAGCCGGGAGAGGCGCGCGAGGTAGAGATCGATGTGCCAGACGCAGGCGTGATGCCCGACGGGGAGCCATCCTCACGGGGCGGCGGGGGCATCGCCATGACGTCGGTACGCGCATCGGCGGCTGCCGCATCGGATGAGCCGGGTGTCGAGGAACGTGCATCACCTGAGTTGGACGCGGTCAGGTCTTGTGCCGCGGCGTCGAGCACGCCCGTGCGGAGCAGGTCCTCGAGGATGGCGCGGATCTCCGCGACGGAGCGGTTCTTGATGACGAAGGTGCGGACGGGTCGCCGTGCCGCGGCGGGCGCATTATCGAGCCGGTCGAGAAGTGACCGGATGCTCTCGTGCTGGCTCGGCGTGGCGGTGATGAGCAGGCTGCCGGTGAGCTGGTCAACGACGAGCTTCCAGCGCTCGTCCGTCGCGGTCTTGACTGACTGCTCGATCAGCGGGGCGACGTCGGTGACCGCGTAGTAGCGTGGGGTGTAGGTCACGGTCTCGATGCGCTCGCGCCTGTCGAGACTGGCGATCAGCGCCTTCCAGCGTTCGACCTCCGATGGAGGGGAGACGAGCAGGACCGAGTTGCCGTCTGGGCCTGGGAGGACATCCCCTCTGGCACGGGTGGCGGCCTGTGAGACGCCGGTTTGTCCCGCGACGGCGTCACGCTTGGCGACGACCTGCGCGAAGGTGGTCGCGAGCCGCTCGCCGGTGACGTTGCGGACGGGAACCTCCTCGACGATCACGCTCTCCAGCGGCGTGTCGATGAGGGGGAGGAGTGCCGCGGCCTGCTCGACGCGGGAAGCAAGATCGCTGATCAGGAGCAGGTTGCTTCCCGCGCTCCCGAGAGCCGCGACGCTGCCCGAGGGCTTGGCGATGATCTTCGAGAGGGGCTCGACGAGATCCTGCGCCGGTCGGTTCGAGGTCCTGACAACCACGCTGAGGAAGCCGGGGCCGGGGGTCGTGGGGGACGTGGGGGTTGTGGTGGATGGGGTGAGGCCTTGCGGCGCGACGGGCGCGACGACTGGTGCGTCGGAGATCCTGACGATCCGGTACGTGCCCTGCGCGGGGCTCAGCACCGTGGTGAGCGATCGTGTGGCGAGCACGCCGTTGAAAAGCTGCCAGAGCTCGGCGTCAGAGAGGCCCTGCTCGGTCCGGATGCTCACCTCGCCGGTGAGTGCCGCGGGGTCGTACTCGAGATTGAGCTTCAGACGGGCGGCGACCAGATCGGTGAAGCGCATCAGCTCGATGCGGTCGGTGAGTGAGGTGATGGCCGGAGACGCGTCCTCCTGCGCACGCACGCCGCGCGCGGGGCCGCACACCAGGCAGCACGCCATGAGGACCAGCAACAGGCCGCGTGTGGTCTGGGAGGCCGTATGGCCGGGGCGGATCTTCGACAGTGGCAGCGGCAGCATGCGCGCCAGTCTACACGATCCGCGCGCTCTGGCGGGATGGAGTCTCTGAGGAGATGACCTTATCTCACGGGCGCTGACGCGTGGCCGCATCCGTCACCTTGCGGTCGGTGCGCTCGGCTGCGAGGCCTGCCGATCAGATCCGGGGATTCCACTGGCTGGAGGGCGGCGTGCGATGGGAATGCAACGCTTCTTGCGTGGCAGGAAGGGGCATCTCTCACCTGGGCGAGAAGCCATCGTGTGACACGCTCTGTGACACAGCAGTTGAGCCATCCGGCGACACGTTCTAAGTTGCGGCACGGCGAGTCTTTGCGGATGAAGCGGCAGCAACTTCACGCACAGGATCCGCAGCGGCCACGCGCCGTTCTCTCTTGAAGAACGAATCGCACTCGACACAAGGTCGGAGCCGCGTTTGCTCGGCGACTGGTGAGCATATTTTCACACAATCGTGCCGAGCGATCTTGCGTCCTGCGTATCACACTGGGTAATCTCATCGTCGTCGCGTGCGGAACCGCGCGACTTGCTGTGCGGCGTGGAGGTCCATCACATGAAGCGTCAGAGGAAGGCCATCGGTTTGATCCAGGCCGCGCTCGCGATCACGGGCATGGGCGGCGCGGCAGCGGGCTTCGTGGCATCGTGGAGCTATCTCGCCCGGGCGCACCTGGCGACAACGCTGGACGGTCCCCAGCTCTCGGCCCCGGCGAGCATGGCGCTGATGCGTGCCCGGATCACGCCAGAGTCGCTGGCGGCGGCCGGGGTGACATCCGAAGAAACCACCGCGATCCTGTCGCGTGCGTCCACCTGGTGGGGCGAACACGGGACGGCCTGCGCCTCATCCTGCGCCGCGCTGGATGGGGCGGGAATCAGCGTGGACGCCCTGCGTCGCACGGTGCAATCCGGCCTCGGTTCCGAGGGCGATCTCGCGTCGCTCTCGGCGGCGGCAGCGGCCCTGAGCTCGGCCCGGGCCGCCCATGATGGGAACCTTGACGCCTACTGGGCGGCGGCCACGGAGGGGCTGGACGGGGGCAAGGTCGCCAAGCTCCAGGCGTACCGGGAGAACGCCGACGCGGCCATGCGGCTTCCGACGGCGTACCTCGTGGTGAGCCGGAGCGAGTCGGACGCGACGGCGCTCCGCGATGCCCTCTCGGAGGTCGCCACCAATGGCGAGGGCGCGGCCCCGGTGGCCCAGACGATCGTGACCAGCGCCGATGGCAATGGCGCGGTCGCTGCGGCGAAGGCCTCTCTGACGAACAATCTCGGCGGCATCACGACCGTGTGGGCATCGGCGACCTCGGGCTGAGACCCGGTGGCGCCGAACTCTCCCGCGACGGTTGTGTGTCGCTTGATCTGTTGGTGGTTGCTGGTCTGACTGGACATAGCGCGGAGTCGGCTGATCGCTCCGCTGGTGCTGCTCTCCGGCCAGGGAGGCCGGATCACTCCTCGTTCGTCCGTCGCAAGATGCGTGGACGGATGTCGCCCTGTGTGTGTTGTCAGTTGCTCTCCGAGCGTGGCGTGCGCCGCGCTCGGCAGGTTGTCATATCGCTTCCGGTCGCGACGACCGTCTCTTCCAAGGGATCACAGCATGAACCGCCTCTCTCATCGCACGGTGCTCGTTCTGACGACGCTCGCGGGCTCCGCCCTGTCGGCGCTCGCGGCGGACCCGATCCTGCAGGAGCACACGGCGTCGCTGACGACGTACGTCTACTCGGGTTCCTCGCGGGTGCAGGGCGTGAGGCCGCTGGCGATCCAGCGCGGCGTGCATCTCGATGGTTCCATGAGAGCGGGCGGCGCCTTCGGGTGGGCGATGGCGGGCAATCCCTTTGAGCCCGGCGTCGGGAGTTCGTGCGGCGGTCACTCGCTCGGCGGCGTTGCCCTCGAAACGGGCGCCTACACGCCGACCGAGATCGATCTGGCCTTCCCGGCCCAGGTCCCGTGGATCATCGGGCGGTCGTACAGCCAGGTGCAGGAGACGAGCTCGCCCGCGCACCAGGACAGCGACGGGTACCAGGGGAAGAACTGGTTCCAGATGAGCCAGCCGGAGCTGCGGCTCCACGACGCGGACAGCAACCCGGGGACCAAGGGGGACGCGGACATCCTCTACCTGATCTACGGGGCGGACCGGTACATCGAGTTCGACCGGACGGCGGCGAACGCGGACACGTTCCGGGCGGTGAACGGGGCGGCGGGGGTGATCGAGCTGGAGGCGGGCTCGCCGGACGTGTACGTGTACTACGACCAGCAGGGGAACCGGACGTACTTCTTCGGCGACGACACGTCGGGGAACGTGGCGGACTGGCAGATCTGGAAGGTGGTCGATCCGGCCGGGAACGTCGCGTATGTCGGGGATCCGACGACCGCCGCCACCGCGGTGAGCGCCGGGTACAACGCGGATGGCACGATCGGCGTGGCGTACGACTCGACCAGCAACGATGGGCGGCGGTTCACGTACACATACAGCACCATCGACAGCGTCAGCCGCCTGGCCGAGGTCTCGGTCGAGTCCAAGGCGGGGGGCACCTGGGGGAGCCCCACTGACCTGCGGGAGATCGCCCGTGTCGCGTACGACTACTACCAGACGGGGGACAACACGCACGGGCCGAACGGGACTCTGAAGCTGGTCACGATCCGGCGGGCGTTGAGCGAGTCGGGCACGGACATGAGCAGCGGGGTCTACGAGGAGCGGAAGACCTACTACCGCTACTACACCCAGACCTGGGCGGACTCGGACGGCCGCCGCGGCGGGATCGGGATGCTCAAGATGGTCGTGGATGCGGAGGGGTGCCGCAACTTCGACTGGGGCGAGGACGGGGCGGAGTCCCCGGAGGTCCTGGACGACGGGTTCACGGCCGCCTCGGACACGAGCCTGAAGGCCTACTCCTCGGCGTACTTCGAGCACAGCTCGGGCTCGGACTACCGGGTCTGGAAGGCGTTCTTCAGCGGCGAGTGCGGGTGCTCCGGCGGGAACAACGGCACGTACACCTTCACCTACGGCACGAACGGCTCGTTCTCGCCGGTGAGCGGGTACGACACGGAGTGGAAGAGCCGGACGGTGGTGAAGCAGCCGGACCTGGTCTACAAGACGCACTACTTCGATGAGGTCGGGCAGCAGCTGAGCTCGATCATCACCGACGGCGATCCTGCCGTGAGCTACACGGACATGTGGGCCACCGAGGTCGTGCGCGACAGCATGGGGTGCGTGAGCGAGATCGTGACGCCTGCGGCCAACGACAACGACTACGACCACTCGGACGGGTCCTTCACGCGGAAGTCGGCGGCTGGGCTCATCCGGACATACGAGCGCGACTCGGGCGGCACATCGGCGACGAAGGGGTACATCAACGGCGTGAAGTTCAAGGAGGGGAACTCCGGCACGGCCGCGTACGAGTCGTGGCAGGAGTTCGACACCAGATCGCTGGAAGTGGCGACCGGGATCTACGTGATCCGTCCCGTCGTCGATGAGGTCCGCCGCTACCACACGGCAGGTGCGTCAGCGGGCACGAGCGCCAACTACAACGCGACGACCATGAGCCACGCGTGGTGGAATGGCACGAGCACCAGCGTTGAGTACATCGCACTCAAGAGCGTTGAGACTACGAGCCCGTTCTGGGACGCGGACAATAACGGCCCCGAAGCGTCCACCGAGACCTCCCGCCACTTCCGCAAGGACGGCACGACGGCGTTCACGGTGGATGCACGCGGGTACGTCACGAACGTGCGTGTGAGCGATGGTGTCACGACAATGAGCATTCGTGACGTTGACATCGCCTCGCCGGTTGAGGCCTTCCCCGTCGGAGAGGGCGCCAGCGGCGACTTCGGCATCGCCAACTCGGGCACCGGTCTGCAACCCAAGACGGAGTACGAGCACGACCGGCTGGGGCGCTCCACGTTCACGACGATGCCCGACGGCGATGTCACGCTCATGCACTACACCCGTCTGGCCGACGGGCGGCTGGTGACGATCTCGGTCCCACGTTACGAGGATCTGGCCACGGACAAGTACTATGGCCCCGCCTCCTACACGGTGACGAACCTGGCGGGCAAGCCGGTCTTCAGCGGCGTGATCGCGATCTCGTCCTCGGGCACCACGACCGGTCCCTCGGGCTGGACCGACGAGACGGACTCGGACCCGATCCTGGCGGTGACCCACGGCTCGCTGGCGCGGATGTCCACCAGCATCTACAACGAGTCCTCGGGCCAGCTTGAGGAGAGCCGCTCTTACTTCGATATCCCGGCCTCGGGCGCCGGCTCGGCGGGAACCAACTACGACGCGACGACCTACGCCTACGACGACATGGGGCGGACGATCCGCGTCCTCTCGCCGACGGGAACGATCTCCCGCACCGGCTACGACGACCTGGGCCGGGCCTACCGGCAGTTCATGGGGACCAACGACAACGGGCTCCCGGGGGGCTCCGCCTCGGGCACCAGCAACATGGTCAAGGTGAGCGAGATCACCTTCGACGGCGGCAATGACGGCGGCAACAGCTACGTCACCAAACGCACCGCCTTCGTCGAGGACTCGACGACGGACATGCGCGAGACCTCGTTCCTGCACGACGTGCGCGGCAGGGCGATCGTGACGCTCAATCCCCAGGCCCCGCACACGCTGGTCAAGTTCGACAACCTGGGCAGGGCGACCTCGGTGGGCCAGTACTCCTCCACCTCAGGGCTGGACATCTCCGACGTCCCGACCTCGCTGGCGACCAATCGGATGGCCCTCTCCGAGACCTTCTACGACGAGAAGGGGCAGGTCTGGAAGACGATCCGCCACAAGATCGATCCGGCGGACGGCTCAGACGATGACACCCTCGTCGCGCTCAATTGGTACGACCCCGACGGGCGGTTGATCAAAGCGGAGGGTGAGCAACTCACCAAGACCGTGTACGACCGGCTGGGTCGGACGACGCACTCGTTTGTCCTGGGAGCCTTCGACGACTCGGGGTACAGCGATGCGGACGATGTGGTGGACGACCTCGTGCTCGAGGAGCATCAGACGGTGTACGAGTCGGGGAGTTCGGACAGCGTGGTGATGTCGGCGACGATCCAGCGGCACTTTGATGACTACGGTGTGAGCGAGACGCTGGGGGCGCTCGACACCAACGCCGACGGGAACGCCTTCAAGTACACGGCCGCGAACCTGGAGGGGCGGATCCAGATCACCTCGATGTGGTACGACGCGTGGGATCGCGTGATCGAGACAGTGCAGTACGGCACCAACAACGGATCGGACTTTGACCGCAAGCCCTCGGGGACCTTCCTGACCGTGCCATCCCGCTCGGCGACCGAGCTGCGGACGAGCTACGCCTACAACGAGGATGGGACGGTCGATCAGGTCACCGACCCGCGGTCCAAGGTGACGCGAACGCTCTATGACGACCTTGGCCGCACGGTCACGACGATCCAGAACTACATCAACGGGACCTCGTCGGGAGCGACGGCGGACGATGATCTGGTGACACGGTTCGAGTACACGAGTGGCCTCCAGACGAGGATGTGGGTGGACATCGACGGGGATGCCGTGGTGGACGGCGTGGACCAGGTGACGACGTATATCTACGGGACGGTCAAGGCGACCCCCTCGCAGTCCAAGATCGCGTCGGGGCACCTCCTGCGGGCGATCCTGTACCCGGACACGACCAACACCGGGACGGACCACCTGGACATCAACTCCGACAGCGACGATGTGGAGTCCTTCGCGTACAACGCCCAGGGCCAGCAGACGCTGAAGAAGGACCAGATCGGCAACACCTTCGACATGGACTACGACACCGCGGGTCGGCTGCTGCACCGACGCGTGACGAACCTCGACGGCAGCTTCGACGGCACGGTGAAGCGGATCTCGACGGCGTACGACGGATTGGGCAGGCCCCTGACCGTGACCCAGCACACCCATCAGACGGTGGGGTCAGGATCGGTCGTTGACGAGGTGAAGTACACCTACGAGGGGTGGGGCAAGCTCGATCTCTTCGAGCAGGACCGGAACTCGACGGTGGGTGCAGGAGGGTCCGTTGACGATTACGAGGTGAACCACGACTACGACGACCGGACGGGTGGCCGCAAGACGGTGATCCGGACGCAGACGACGTACCCGGACGGCGTGGTGGTCTCGATGGAGGAGGTGGACAACGCAAACAGCATCGGGGACAGCTTCGAGCAGGCGCGGACGCACCGGGTGAAGGTGGGGGCGACGACGGTCTCGGAGTACGCGTATCTCGGGATGGGTGAAGTCGTCGGTACAGAACTGCCCCAACCGGACGTCTTCAGCCGCCGGTACACGGGCGCCGCGACGTACGGCGAGCTGGACCGGTTCAACCGGCCCGTCACCTGGACTTGGACCAAGGACCTGACGAGCGACGTCAACTTCTACGACGTCGACGTCGCCTACGACGAGAGCGGGAACATCACCCGGACAGAGGACAACGTCCACACTGCGGGTGCCGCAGGGAGCGGCAACGGCCTCTTCGATGTCGCGTACACCATGGACGGCGTCAACAGGCTGACCCGGGCTCTGGAAGGCCACTGGAACGGGAGCGCGATCTCGGTCGCCAAGCGCGACGAGGTCTGGACCCTGGAGCAGACCGGCAACTGGGAGTTCTTCAAGCGGGATCTGGACGGAGACCTCGATTACACCGACACGGACGAGCTGAAGGACCGCAGGACGCACAACGTGGTCAACGAGCTGCTGACCCGGGACACCGACGACAACAGCAGCGTGAACTACACGCTCACCTACGACGACAACGGGAACATGACGGATGATGGCCAGCGGTACACGTACAAGTACGACGCCTTCGGGCGCCTGAAAGAGGTCCGGAACCGCTCGAACACCAACCTTGTGGCCGAGTACAAGTACAACGGACTGGGATATCGGATCGGCTGGCACTACGACACCGATGCCGACGGCACCGTGGAATCCAACACCGACGATCCCTGGTACCTCTTCGTCTACGACGAGCGTTGGCGGATCCTGAACACCTACCGAATGCTGGACTGGGCCTACAACGCGAGCAACCCCGTGGCGACAAACGCCAAGGAGCGGTTCGTCTACCACAACGCGGGGCTTGGCGGATACGGGCCGAGCTCGTATATTGACAGCATGATCCTGCGCGACCGTGACGCCGACACGGCCTGGAACGCCGCCTCCGACGGGACGATGGAGGAGCGGGTCTACTACACCCAGAACTTCCGCCACGACGTCTCGGCGCTGGTCACCGACGACGGGCGCATGATCGAATGGATCAAGTACTCGTCGTACGGCGTCCCGTGGTCACTGCCTGCGGCCGACACGGACTCTGATGGCGACTTCGACGCGACCGACTCGGGCGCGTTGTCGGGAACGTACGACGTGCGCAAGGACGTGACGCTGGACGGGACCGTGGACATCCAGGACTTCCTGGACGCCCTGGACCTCAACAACGGCTATTCAACCCTCGGGTGGGCGAAGCTCGGCGCCACGAAGTGGGGAAACCGCAAGGGGTACGCTGGCTACGAGGGCGACACCGCGCTCGCGGGCACCAAGTGGCACGTCAGGCATCGAGTACTTGAGAGCGAACTCGGAAGATGGATGAGGAGAGATTCAGCTCGCTACGTCGACGGAACAAGTACGCTCGAATACTCACGATCCAATTCTATTTATTGGACCGATTACATGGGTCTAGCCGTGAATTCTACGCGACCTGGTGAGATAACGTATTGCCCCCTTTGCTGCGGCGCTCCTCCATGCTGCAATGATTGCGGTGGTGTGGGCGGTGGCGTCGAACCGGATGAAGGACTTTCCAAAGACGATTGTCAAACAATGGCAGAACAGGCCGAATTGACGGGTCGTTGCCAGGGCTTGTTCGGTTTGCATGTTAAGTCTCAGGTTTTCGACATGAGCGCTGAGGCGTTCGGCGACTATTCCGGCAAAGCCGA
>JAPKGU010000102.1 GCA_026647565.1 Phycisphaerales bacterium
GACCCGGTGCGGCTGGCCGCGCGGCCCGACATCGACGTCTTCGTCGAGGCCATGGGTGGCGCCGACGGGGCGGCGAAGGCGGCCACCGAGGCCGCGCTGGCCACCGGCAAGGACGTGGTGACGGCGAACAAGGCGCTTCTCGCCCTGCACGGCCAGGCACTGGCCGAGGCGGCCGAGGCGGCCGGCCGGACGATCCGCTTCGAGGCCGCGGTGGCCGGCGGCATCCCGGTGATGAAGGCGCTGACCGAGGGGCTGGCCGCGAACGCCGTGCGCCGTGTCCTCGGGGTCATGAACGGCACCTGCAACTACATCCTGACGCGGATGGAGACCGCGGGCCTGCCCTACGCCGAGGTCTTCGAGGAGGCGCGGGGCCTTGGCTATGTCGAGGCCGACCCGACGCTCGACGTCGGCGGCATCGACGCCGGCCACAAGCTTGCCCTGCTCGCCGCGGTCGCCTTCGGCACGCGGGTGCATTTCGAGCAGGTGGCGATCGAGGGCATCGAGCGGGTCTCGATCGAGGACATCCGCCACGCCGCCGACATGGGCTTCCGCGTCAAGCTGCTCGGCGTGGCGCAGATGACCGGCCGCGGCCTCGAGCAGCGGATGTCGCCCTGCCTCGTGCCCGCCGACAGCCCGCTCGGCCAGCTGCCGGGCGGCACCAACATGGTGGTGATCGAGGCCGATCCGGTCGGCCAGATCGTCCTGCGCGGCCCCGGCGCCGGCGAGGGGCCGACGGCCTCGGCGGTGATGGCCGACGTCGTCGACCTGGCCCGCGGCATCCGCGTGCCGCCCTTCGGCCTGCCGGCGCGGGCGCTGGCCGAGGCGCCGCCGGCGGTGCTGCCGGCGCCGGCGCCCTACTACCTGCGGATGGCGCTCGTCGACCGGCCGGGGGCGCTTGCCCGCGTCGCCGCGGCGCTGGGCGAGGCCGGGGTGTCGATCGACCGGATGCGCCAGTACGGCCACGCCGCCCCCGAGGCGCCGGTGCTGATCGTCACCCACAAGACCACCCGCGACGCCCTCGACCGCGCGCTCGCCCAGCCACTGGGGCAGCGCCGCCAGCAGCACGAGCAGCACCACCACGAACACCAGCGACACCTTCGCCCGGACCGCCTCGGCGAGCACGTTCCTCGCGACCGCCAGCGTCGGACCAGGGCCCGAGAGCAGGTTCCTCGCGACCGCCAGCGTCGGACCAGGGCCCGAGAGCAGCAGGCCCGCAAGCCGGATCAGCACCGTGAAACTCGCGCCCAGCACGGTCACACCCACACCCAGGCGCGCAAGCCCCTCAAGGCCCGCCAGCCGCCCCACGCCGAAGGCCACGCCCACCGCCACGACCGACAGCCCGAGATACGTCAACCCAAGCCCGAGCCAGATCACGGCGATCGCCAGGGCCGAGACCGCCGCCGTGCCGATCGCAACGCCCTGCACCACCGATCCGCCCTGCAGCACGCGCTGCGCCGCCCGCAGGCCGGTGTCGACGATCGTCCGATCTGCCGCAGGCGTCCCCGCGTCCTCCCCCTCCGATGCGGGCGCCTCGCCCGCCGCCTCGATCTCCGCGATCATCCTCGCGATCTCAGATCCGGGCGCCTGTCGCGCCACCAGATAGGAAGCAAAGAACGCGACCGCCAGGCCGACGACCACGAGCGAGGCGACGATCTTGAACGGCCGGGACTTCTGGACGGCGTCGAGCCGCGCGCCCGCCTCTCGAAGTCTCACGACTCGCTCCTCCCCTTCGGCTCATCCTCCCTCGCCAGGAGCGAGTCGATCACGCTCCGGTCCACGCGATCATCCGCCTTCATGCTCGGGGGCGAGGCCGGCGCCGGGTCCGCCCTCGCGACGCTCCCGTCGCCCACGCTCCCCCCACCACCGCCGCCGCTCGAAACCAGCGTGTCGATGATCGAAACGTCCGGACCCGACGGGCGGATCCCCTCCTCAACCGCAGGCACCACGCTCGCCGCCGGCGCCTCGTCGCTCGCCGTCACCAGGCGCTCGATCAGCGCCTCTCCCTCCGTCCCCTTGAGGAACGCCGCCGTCTGGCCGCCGTGCGTCGCTCCGCTCGTCCCGAGGCGCTCCACCTGCGCCCGCTTGACGATGTCGAGGAACAGCTCCTCCAGACGCTGACGGGGCTTCGACACCCGGAGCACGCCCGTCCCCGCACGCCGACGGAGCACGGTGTCGATCTCGCTCACCGTCGCGTCGTCCAGCGGCTCGGACTCGATCGTCATCCGATCCGTCGCCGACAGCAGCGAGTCGCACGTCCCCTCCGCTCGGATCCGACCGCCGTACAGAATCACCATGCGGTCCACGCAATCCTCGACGTCCGCGAGCAGATGGCTCGACAACAGCACCGTCTTCCCGCGCCGGCCCAGTTCGATGATCAGGTCCTTCACCTGGCGCGTGCCGATCGGGTCCAGCCCCGTCGTCGGCTCGTCCAGAATCAGGAAGTCCGGATCGTTGATCAGCGCCTGCGCGATCCCGATGCGTCGCTGCATCCCCTTCGAGTACTCACGCACCTGCCGGAACTGCGCCCCCTGCAGCCCCACCATCTCCAGAAGCTCCTCGATCCGCCGCAGACGCGTCCGACGCTCGATGTTGAACAGACGCCCGTAATAGTCCAGCGTCTCCCGCGCGTTCAGGAACGGATACAGGTACGACTCCTCGGGGAGGTAGCCGATCCGACGCTTGATCTCCACATCCGTCGGCGGCTTGCCGAACACCGCGATCCGGCCGCTCGTCGGCTTCAAAAGGCCCAGCATCAGCTTGATTGTCGTGCTCTTGCCGGAGCCGTTCGGGCCCAGCAGCCCGAACACCTCGCGCGGCAGGATCTCGAACGAGATCGAATCCACCGCACGCGCCCGGTCCCGCATCCAGAAGTCCTTGAACGTCTTCGTCAAGGACTGGCACACGACAATCGGTCGCCCCGCAGGCGACGCCGCACCTGTGTCGCTCGATTCAAGGGCCGCGCCGGACGTCACCATGGCTTGCTCCACGCTCGCTCGATCAGTCCGTCGTCGGACGCAGACCGGTCTCCGTCCGATACTTGTCCATCTGCTGGCCGCGCTTCCGCTCCTCCTCCTGCTGCTGCGTCAGGCGGAGCTTCTGCGCGCGATCCAGATCCTTCACGATCTGCGGATCCTGGTTCAACACCACCTCGACCCCGCGCGCACCCGGCGGAACCGTCAGCGTCTGCACCACGTCACGTCCCTGCAGCGCCGCGTACGCCTCCGTCCAGGCCTGGCGGATCGTCAACTCCGGGTTCTTCGTGAACTGATCCAGTCGCGCACGGAACAGCGAGTACTCCGCACGACGCTCGCTCACCTCGCGCGACGCGTACAGCTTCGCCTCGCTCATCACGCGGCTCACCTCGCCCGCCACCCGCACCTCCACCACCCGACCGTCCAACTCAACGGGCCTCCCCTCGAAGATGTCGTGGATCGTTCGAAGCGTCGAGGCCGCCCCCGCCTCGTCGCCCCGCTCAATCGCCAGCTCGTAACGATCGATCAGGTCGACAAGCACCGGCGCCGCCTCACCCGCCACCGCGCTCAGACGCTCCGCCGCCTCGCCCTCGGCCTCCTCACGCGTCTTCCCCGCGTTCGATGCCGCCGACTCGACCGCGATGAACTTTGGACGCACGCTCAGCGGCGGCACCTTGTCGTCCAGGTACAACCGCTCGATCTCGATCCCCGAGCCGATGCTGTCCAGCATCTGCTGGGCCGCCTCCTTCGCCTGGGCCGCCACCGAGCCCTCGTCCGACGACTGCTTCAGCAGCCGGTCGATCGACGTGCTCGCAACCGCCTGCACGATCCCGCGCGAGATCGCCGCACGGATGATCTTCTCCTCCTGGTCCGGAGGAACGTTCTGCGCCCAGGAGAGCGCGTTCGAACGCCGGAACGTCGCTCGCCAGCGAGAGTGCGCGATGTTGCTGTCCCCGGTGATCATCGAGCCGTCCTGGCCCGGCTTCAGATGGTTGTACGACGGGAGCCGGTCGATCGGCAGGTCGCGGCTTCCCGACTGCACGTACGGCCAGAACTCCGTGTCCAGGATCACCGGCCGCCCCGCCCGCTGCACCTTCACCATGTCGCCGAACGGATACGGCGCGCTCGGCTGAAACCCCGGAGGCAACTCGCCGCCCGTCGCACGCCCGAAGAGCAGCCGCACACCGACCTCGCCCTCGCGCACCGAGCGAAAGCCCGACAGCGCGAACAACGCCCCGATCACGATCATCGCGATCTGCAGGAGCCGGAACGTGATCCGGAGCGCCTCGGCCAGCGACTGATTCGCCGGGTCCATCAACGCCGAGGTCGACGCCGGCTCTTCCCCGTCGCGCGTCAGCGTGACCGAGGCCGCGCGGCGCGCCGACGCACCCGGACCCGCCGCGTCCAGACCCTCGAGCCCCTCGCCCAATGGACGCTCGCTCATCGGCCACCCCCGGAGGCGGGCGCCTCCGCGACCGGGACAGCGCTCGGCTCATCCGCCCGCCCCGTCGCGTCCTTCCACTCACCGTCCAGCCGCACCTCGGGAATCGTGCCCGCAGGAATGCGGTCCAGCGCGTCGGGACTGAACAGCCCGATGCCGGGCATGTTCGTCGGCAGCACCAGCGTGATGCGCCGGCTCAGAACCGTCGAGATGAACTCGATGTTCCTCAGGAACTTCGCCAGCTCGGGATTCGACGCCATCATCTCGAGGTACTTCGCCGCCTCGATGTCGCCCTGCGTCCTGATCTCCTCGGCCCTTGCGTTCACGTACGCACGGATCGTCTCGGCCTTCGCCTCCGCGCTGCTCCGGATCGCGTCCGCGCTCGAGTTGCCCTGCGACTCGATCTCCTTCACCAGCCGATCGCGGTCCGCGCTCATGCGGCTGAACACCGCAGTCGTCGTCTCCTCCGGGAGCACTACGCGGTTGATCCCGATCGCTTCCACCGTGATCCCCGCCGACGCCAGCGACTGCCCGATCGAACCCGCCGCACCGCCGCCGGTCATCGCCGCGAGCACCCTCGCCTCCAGCTCCGGCAGCTTCGACTGACCCTGCGCCGTGAAGAGCTCGTCCATCCGGTATCGGCTCGTCTCCGAGAGGGCGCTGCGGAGCGCCGACTTGAGGATCTCCTCCGCCCGGCGCGAATGGTCCGCCTCACGCTCGCCGGCGTTGCTGAATCGCTGGAAGAACGCCAGCGGATCCCTCACACGCCACAACGCGAACGACTCCACCACGATCTGGCGGTCGTCCGCCGTCTGCTGCGTCTCGCTCCGCGTCTGGAGGAACCGCACCCGCGTGTCGTACCGGGTCACCGACTGGATCGGGTACGGCGCCTTGAAGTGAAGCCCAGGCTCGGAGATGGTCGAGTTCTCGCCCGCCTCGCCGAACGTCGTGACCACCGCGACCTCCGTGAAGCGGAGCGAGTAGGTCACCATCCGCGACACCAGCGCCAACAGCACCAGCACCGACACGACGATCATCAGCTGAACCTTCACCGTGTGCTCCTCGATGGGACTTCCCATCCTCAAGCCCGGCGGGCATATGCCCGACGGGCCGCTCGTGTCTCATCCGGACCAACGCCCGAAAGCCGACCCCATCGTCACTCCGACTCGGCCTCGCTCCCGGGATCAAAGATGTTCACGCCCGTGTCCCGGTCCTCAAGCTGCAGGCGAACGCTGATGTCCGGCGGCGTGATGTACGTCCGCGCGTCCCTCATCGCCTTCGTCAGGGCGTCGAAGTACAGATCCGCCTTGTAGATCTCCGGCGACGCCAGGTACGCGACCTCCTGCCCGCGATACCGCGCCGCGCGGCCCCGCTCGGCCATGTGCTTCGTCCAGCGCGCCGCGCTCGCCCTGTGGATCAGCGAGGCGGCGCTCCCGCCCGCTCGATCGAGCAACGCGTCGATCTCCGCCTCCTTCACCGCGATCGCGTCCGCCCCGGCGCCCGACCCGCGCAGCCGCTCGAGCTCGCCCAGCGCCACGACCACCGCGTCCGCAAGCTCCACGCTCCCGACCACACTCGTCAGCGACTCGACCGCCGAAGCACGCGCCTCCTCCAGCTTCGACTGCGCGTTCTGTTCCGCCTTGATCACGTTCTCGTAGTTGGGCGCCGTCCGGCGAGGCGGGTGCACACCCTCCAGGCCGACGAACACCACCTCCACGCCCGCGTCCATCGCGTCGTACGCCGCGTTGATCGCCGCCCGAAGCCGCTCGGAGATCTCCGCACGACGCTCGCCCAGCAGGTCGCTGATCGACAACTCCGCCAGGTGACGCATCGCCTCCCGCTGACCCACCGCCCGCAGCAGGTCGTCGCGAGACTCAGGAGCCGCAAACCCGTCGTACTTCTGCACGTCCGACACCACGTAGTGCAGCGGAATCTCCGCGGCCACCAGCGCAATGTCCCGCGTCGCGCCCCGCGCCGACGCCTGCACGATCGCGTAGACCTCCTCCGTCGCGTGCTCGTTCGACCAGAGAATCGGGCCCTCTCCGCTCGGAGGGGGCGTCCCGAGCGCGATCACGCGCGTCCCCGTCGTCGTCCGGCCTCGCGCCGAGACCTTCCCGTCCGCGGCACGCTCCACGTGCTCAGGAATCTCCACACGCTCGATCGGCCACGGCAGCTTGAAGTGAAGCCCGGGCCCCACGTCCGCACGCACGATCTCACCGAACCGCAGCACCATCCCCCTCTGGTGAGGCTGCACCACGGCGATCGCGCTCAGCCCCCAGACAATCAGGGCCGTCAGCCCGATCAGCCGCCAGAACGAGCGGCTCAGCAGCTGGTAGAACCACCCACGCTGCACGTTGAATCCCAGCTGATAGTCCAGCGCCTCGCCGATCGAACGCACCACGCGGTCCGGCGCCGCCACGAACCGCAGCGTCAGCGAGTCCAGCGCCAGCCGGGGCGGCTCACCCGCGCGACGCGGGCGATACAGCTCGAGCAGAAACGCCACCACCGCCTCCGCCGCCAGGAACATCATCGCGATCGGGAAACCGGGCACCAGGATCCGCAGCACCGTGTCCGGACCCGCCTTGTCCACAAACAACGCGACCGCCGAAGCCAGCCCCGCCAGCGCGCCGGCGACCGAGTACGCCGCGCCCGCCCGCAGATACACCCACACCGGCTGCTTCGCCATTCCCGAAACGAACCGCGCGAAAATGAACCCCACGAACGCCACGCCCAGGCCGATCGCCGTTCCCCAGCCCGCATGACGCGAAAGAGGGGAGTTCGCCGGGTCCGAGACCTTGCCCAACGCCGTCATGAACGAGTCCACACTCGTGTAACGCCACACGCCCAGCCCCGCCAGCACCAGCGCCACAAGGATGCACCACGCGGGCATCACGAATCGCTGGACCATCGCCAGCCGCCGCGCCGCAACCCGCAGATCGGTCGCCGACTCCTGGAACACGCTCGCGCCCGCTGAGCCGGACTGCTCGAACTGCTCCGCCTCAATCGCCTCGATCCGCTCTCGCGCGTGCTGGTCGTACACCACGATCAGGAACAGCCACACCGGGATGCCGCACGCAACCAGCAGCGCCGCCGACATGCCGAAGTGGTTGCCGGAAAGAGCGCCATAGGCCGCCAGGCCCGCGGCCATCACCACCTGCAGCACGATTCCTAACGCACTGACATTGCGTGCCTTGCGATACGAGAGGTAATCCGCCTTGGTCATGCTGCCCTCGTCTGGATCAGGCCCGCGCGATCCGATTGGACCGCGCCGAACCGCACTCGCGTTCGGTACCGGGGAAGGGGTCTATTGTGGCATCGTTCCCGGAGAGTGTCCACCGACACCCGCTCCAGCCACCGCGACTCCCATTGACACGAAGAGCCACGCGCGCACTTTGTGCGCCGTGGCCCTCCCGCTCCGGAGCGCGCTGGATCGAACTCTGTTGCACGGTTTGAAGTACGGGGAGGGACAACCTATGTTCGCCCGACCCACACGACTTTTTGCGTCGCCCCGCGGAACGGTCCCGAATCTTTCTGCCGATCCGGACGAAAGCCCAACATCATGCTCGCCGCCGCAGCCATCATCTCCCGCAACGCCTTCGTCGAATCGCTCCGCCAGCCCATTTTCCTGATCGTCGTCCTCGGCGTGGGCGTGCTCCAGCTCCTCAATGTCTGGAGCGCCGCCTACTCCATGGGCTACACCGACACCTCCGAGGTCTCCGGCGACAACAAGGTCGCCCTCGACATCGGGCTTTCAACGATCTTCGTCGCCGGCATGCTCCTCTCGGCCCTCACCGCCACGGCCGTCATCTCGCGCGAGATCGAGGCCAAGACCGTCCTCACCGTCGTCAGCAAGCCCGTCCCCCGCTTCGCCGTCATCCTCGGCAAGTTCACCGGCGTCTCCGGCGCCATCACGCTCGCCACCCTCTGCATGGTCGCGTTCCTCCTCTTCGGCGTCCGCCACGGCGTGATGTCCACGTCGGCCGACGAACTCGACATCCCCGTTCTCACCTTCTCGCTCACGGCCGTCTTCCTCGCAATCACCGTCGGAGCCGTCTGCAACTTCCTCTACGGATGGTCCTTCCCGCAGACCGCCATCGTCATCCTCACGCCCGCCCTCATCGTCGCGTACATCGCCGTCCTTGTGATCAGCCCCAAGTGGGAACTCCAGGCCATCACCAAGGACTTCAAGCCGCAGGTCACGATCGCCTGCCTCGCCATGCTCATGGCGATCCTCGTCCTCACATCCGTCGCCGTCGCCGCCTCCACGCGCCTCGGACAGGTCATGACCATCGCGGCCTGCGCGGGCGTGTTCCTCTTCGGCCTTCTCTCGAACCACCTCATCGGGCGCCACGCGTTCAACAACGAACCGGTCGCCCGCGTCCTCAGCGTCTCGCCTGCAGGCGCATCCGACGCCGACTTCGAGAAACCCGGCGACACCTACGACCTGCGCCTCGATGCCCCACCGAAGCGCCCCCTCAAGCCCGGCTCGAGCATCTACTACGGCGACAATCCGAACGGCTTCCGCCTCTCGGTGCCCCCCTTCGCGCCCTTCCAGGGCGACCCCGCCGACAGGGCCGGCTCCATCGGACCCGGCTCGCCACCGGCTCTCATCTCGATCGCCGCGGATCGGGACTCGGTCAGCATCCGTCTGGTCGGCGCCGAGCCGCTCCGCACCGAACGCCCCCCCCGCGTCGACGATTACCTGTTCCTGACGCCCACTCGGGTGAACCAATCCGCCCTTGTCTGCTGGGCATTGGTCCCCAATATGCACGTCTTCTGGCTCCTCGACGCCATCACACAGACCCACAAGGTCCCGGCATCACACCTCGCCTTGCTCGCCGCCTACACCGCCACCCAGATCGGGGCGATGCTCTCCCTCGCCACCATCCTCTTCCAACGTCGAGACGTTGGCTGACCTTCCCCCGCCTCCCCTCGCGGCACCGGATCCGGGGCTGGGATCGAATCCGCCTTTCTGCTACACTCTCTGCCAAGGGCCGTCGGGGAACGCGCCCGCATTGCAGGAGATTCTCGATGGCTCAGGGCAGGTCTTCACTTCTTTCCGACACCGATATGGACTCCATCGGAAGCAAGGGCTCGTCCTCGAAGAAGGGCGGGATGGACACCATGACCCTCGTCAAGCTCGGAGGCGGCGCCGTCGCCCTCCTCGTCGGCGTCTTCCTCATCCTCCGCAGCATGGGCATGTTCGGCGGCGGTCCCTCCTATCCCAAGATCGCCGAACCCGAAGCCGCGCGGATCGAAGAAGCCCGCGAGCAGGAACGCAAGCAGCTCGAGATCGAGACCAACAGCACCGTCGCCGGCAGCTGATCTCTATCCCCGCGCTCCGACCGACTTGTAGATCTGGACACACCGCTCCGCCGCCCCGTCCCACGTCAGGCGCCGGACCTCGAATCGCCCGTGCTCGCGCAGCGTCTGGCTGAGAGGCGGGTACTTCAGCACGGCCACGATCTTGTTGGCCATCTCGTCGATGTCCCAGAAATCGACCTTCAGCGCGTGCGTCAGCACCTCCGACACGCCCGACTGCTTCGAGATGATCACAGGCGTATCGTGGCTCATCGCCTCCAGGGGCGCGATGCCGAAAGGTTCCGACACGCTCGGCATCACATAGCAGTCGGCCATCTTGAACACGCGCTCCACGTCTGCGCCCCGCAGGAAGCCCGTGAACAGCACCTTGTGCCCGATCCCCATCCCCGCCGCCAGCTCGATCATCCGCAGCGCCATGTCGCCAGATCCGGCCACCACGAACTTCACGTTGTCCATCTTCTCCAGCACGCGCTTCGCCGCGGCAATGAAGTACTCAGGACCCTTCTGCATCGTGATCCGCCCCAGGAACAGCACGATCTTGTCCCTCGCCTCGATCGTCTGCTGGGGCACGGGCTGGCCCGATTCCTGATCGACGCCGTTGTACACGACCTCGATCTTCTCCGCCGGAACCCCGTAACGCCTCGTGCAGATCCCCTTGGTCAGCATCGACACCGCGATCACCCTCGCCGATGCGTGCATCCCCTCTCGCTCGATGTCGTACACCCGCTGGTTCACGTGCTCGCCCGAGCGGTCAAACTCCGTCGCGTGGACATGAACAACCAGCGGCTTCCCCGTCACATAAGACAGGGCAATCCCGGCCGGATACGTCAGCCAGTCGTGCGCGTGGATCACATCGAACCGCTCTCGGAACCCGAGCGCCACAACCATCCGCGCGTATCGCTCGGCGTCCGCGACAAGATCGCCCCCGTACTGGCTGTCGCCCGACTCCATCGGCTTCATCGCCCCCATCGCCGCGCCGATCGCCCCAGCACCGACGCCCCCCGCCATGCTGCCGCCGAACCATGCCATCGCGTCCGACGCGCTCGTCATGGACCCGCGAGAACGCATCGCATCCATCATCCGGTCCACCGCGTGAGGCGTCCGAGGATACGGGTTCACAAACGACGCCCCCACGGCGTGCACGCTCGAGTGCTCGAGCTCGATGCGGCTGCCATCCGGCGCCGTCAACGGAACCTCAGCCGCCTGGGGGCCACCCCCAGCCGCCGCCCCCTTCGTGCCAGCCGCCCCCGCCACGGGCACCGGCCCGGACGCGAGCGAGAGACTCGAAGGACTCAGGAGACGAACGTGCGTCCGCTGCGGATCCTTGATCGGACGAGGAAGCACGAAAATCACCTCGTGCCCGGCCCGGTCCAGCGCTCGCGTCAGCCCATGGCACGCCACGCCAAGACCACCGGCAACGAACGGCGGAAACTCCCAGCCAAGCATGAGAATCCGCATCGCTCACTCCGTCAAGGCCGCGCCGCGCGGCACACACGCCTCACTCGTCCTCGCCCGCCCCAGCCGACATGTCGCCCAGCGCGCCGAAGCACGCCTCGTACGCCATCAGGCACCCCGCCGCAGTCTCCACCCCAACGTCCGAGGCCGAGCCGGGGAGACGAGAGCGAAACGTGAACAACTTGTCCTCGGATCGAAAGTGATCGATCCCCAAACCCGTCACCTCGCGCCCCTTGTGACGAACCGAAAGATCGACCAGCTCCTCTTCCAGAAGATCCTCCATCGAGTCGCCCGTGTTCAACAGGTCCGCCTCGATCGAGTGGCTCAGCCAGCGATCCGCCATCACCAACTCCACGAACACCGCGTCGCCCTCAACCACCACGCGATACGAGGCGGGTGCCGCGGACGCCAACGCCTCGCACACCACGACGTTCCCCCCACCGCCTACCGACACCCCACCGAAACGCCCGCTCCTTCGCGCCGCATCAGCCACCCCGGCAATCAAGCTCTGAACCGTTGCTGAAGACACGTCCGGCTCCCTCCAACTCCACGAGAACCACGCAAACCCGATCCGCCGGGTCACCCCGCATGATGACCCAACGACCCACGTCCGTCCCGTCAAAAAGACCGGACCAGCACGCCGCCGGGCGGCTCATTGCGGAGGGGCCAGAGAATAGGCCGAACCGCTCCCGCTTTCCCATCCTCACACGGCCACGGAACCCACCAGACCCACGCCCATTCAACGATCCCCATGCCGCATGTCTCGACACGTCCCGTCCTTGGGCATACGCTCTTCACCCGCCGGAGCACGATCGGCTCCGTCCCACGCCCAGATGGCGGAACTGGCAGACGCGCTACCTTGAGGTGGTAGTCCTGGCAACAGGGTGGAGGTTCGAGTCCTCTTCTGGGCATTCTTCGCTACGCTCGCGCACGGGCCTCGCCATCGCGGGGCCTGCTTCGTTTCACAGCCGCCCCACGCCACCACAAACCCATCCCGCCCGCATTCGCTCGAAGTAGGGTCTTTCCCCCCAAGACCGAGCCAAGTGCCGAGCCGCTGGACTCATGCGCCCTTTTTCCACACAATGAACCGTCCATGACGCGCCGACCCACACGCCACACGCTCGGGGGAGCATCGCCCGCGAGTCCGCGGCTCGCACGCCCGGCGGCATTCTCGCGCCTGGCCGTCATCGGCGCGAGCGCACTCTTTGTGGTCGGCGCCGCGCGGGTCACCGAATCCGCTGTCGCCCAGCCCGCCGATCCACCCCCGGTCGACGACCGCATCGAGGCGCCATCGAAAGAGTTCGAGCCGGAGTGCATCGTCCATTTGACCAACGGGCGCCGAATCACCGGACGCCTCGTCGCGCGTGCCGACAGCGAGGTCACGGTCCGCATCGGCGAGATCCCGACGACCATCAAGCGGGCCGAGATCGACCGCGTCGAGGTCCTCCCGCCCGTCCTTGATCGCTACGCACAGATGCGCGCCGCCATCGACGACTCGGACGTGTCGGGCCTCATGGTGCTCGTCGATTGGCTCCGCGTCCGACAGTGCTACACCGAAGCGCTGGTCGAGCTCGACCACATCCTCCGCGTCGATCCCGGCAACGCCAAGGCGAGGGAGCAGCGGAAGCTGATCGAGCAACTCCGGGTGATCGCCACGCCCCCAGCACGCCCCGACCCTCAAGCGAATCCTGCGCCGGCCCCACGCCCGGCTCGCCCGCCGCGGCCGGAGTTTCCGCTCCTCTCCGTCGACGACATCAACCTCATCAAGGTCTATGAAACCGACCTGGCCAAGCCGCCCCGGATGCGCATCGATCGCGAGACCATCGAAGAGCTCATCGCCGCCTACGCCCAGTCGGACCTGATCCCCACCTCCAAGGAGGGACGCGACGCGCTGCTCCGCCAAAGCCCGGAGCGCATCCTCGATCTGATGTTCCGGCTCCGCGCGCGTGAGTTCTACCCGCGCGTCAAGATCATCGATCAGCCCGAGTCAATGCAGGCGTTCCGCGAGAGCGTGCACGGCGCCTGGCTGCTCAACTCCTGCGCCACCGATCGCTGCCACGGCGGCGCGGACGCCGGACGCCTCATGCTCACCAACCGATCCCGCAACGCCGAGCCGGCCCTCTACACCAACTTCCTCATCCTCGAACGGTTCACGCTCTCCGACGGCACCCCGCTCATCAACTACGACCAGCCACAACGCTCCCCGCTGCTGCACCTGGGACTCCCCAGGGAACGCTCCCTCTACCCGCACTCCCAATCCGGAGCCGCCAGGGGCTGGAAGCCCGTCTTCACCTCACAGCGCGATCGCCGCTACGAGCAGGCCCTCGATTGGATCCGGTCCATGTACCGGCCTCGTCCGGAGTATCCCGTCACGTACACCCCGCCCCAGGGACGCACCCTCCTCGACGCCGATGAACCCGAGCAGCGCGACAAGCCCCTCTCCCGCGATGAAGAGCCAGGCGCCGTCGAACCGGAGCCCCCACAGCCCGCTACCGCCGACCCCGCCGACGAATCGCCGCCCCCTTCACCCCCCTCCTCCCCCGAAGCGACGCCGCGCCCACCGAGATGACGCGCGATTCCGGGGCACCACCCCCGAACCGCACGCGGCCACCCCACGGATCGTGCTAAAGTCTTCCCCTGATCTCGACTCCACCCAGAATCCAAACACTCCCGAGCAAACGAACGATGCGAAACCACCTCGTTGCGACACGCCGCCTCAGGGTCGCCCTCAGCCGAGTCAATCGATCGACGCTCGCCCTCTGCGCCGCCGCAGGCCTCGCGCTCGGCGGATGCGAGCGCGACAGCGCATCGAAGAAAGCGCTCGAGAACGCCTCCATCCAACTCGCCTCGCTCGACTCCGGTCTCGGCAACGCGCCCGACCCCTCGCTCCGCGAGCGCGTCCTCAATGAGGTCACCTCCTCGCTCAAGGACGCGTCATCCTCCAGCGTCGTCGCCTACGCCTCCTCCGCCAACATCCTCATCGCCAAGGCCCAGACCGGGCTTGCAGAGTCCCCCGCATCCCAGGCCGCGGCACTCGAGGCCGATTCGCTCAATCGCATCCGCATTATCCGCGCCGATCTCGCCCAGTGGCTCGAGGCCGGCGCCATGGCCGAAGCCGCCGAGAACTACGACCCGACACAAGAGATCGACTCCCTCGAGTCTCAGGTCGGCCAGATCCAGAACGCCGTCGCCGGGCTGACACGCTCTCGCGCCGACGTCGCCGGCCGCCGCGAGGGACTCATCTCCGAATCGTCCGGTCTGGCCTCCAAGGCCAAGTCGCTCCGCGATGAGATCGGGC
>JAPKGU010000103.1 GCA_026647565.1 Phycisphaerales bacterium
GAGCAGCACCGCCGCGAGGGCGATGTTCAGGGCGCGGGGAGTGGCGCGGCGGCTGCCGAGTGTCGCTCCGATCAGGCCCCCGATCGCGGCGCACGCGGCGAGAGGCCAGAGGTGCGAAGGAGGTATCCACCCGTCGGCGGCCATGCCGGCCACGCCCGCGGCGGAGTTGACGAGGATGAACAGCGACGCCGTTGCCGCCGTGCGCTTGGTTTCGGCCCAGCCCATCAGCAGCAAGACTGGGCTCAGGAAGATCCCGCCGCCGGTGCCCGTCAGCCCGGCGACCAGTCCGAGTACTGCGCCGACGGCGAGCATCGCCGGAAAGTTGGGCGGTCGGGGCTCGTGCGCGGCCGTCGGCGGGCGCCAGGCCACATACGCCATCCGTACCGCGGTGAGCAAGAGGACGACGCCGATGGCGACCGTCAGAGCGTGCGCCGGCAACTGTACCAGTCCGCCCAGAAATGCCGCCGGGATCGACGCGGCGGCGAACGGCCAGAACAGTCCCCATCGGAAGTGCCCCGCTCGCGCGAACTGCACGAAGGCGATCGTCGCCACCAGGATGTTGATGCTCAGGGCCGTGGGACGCATGATTGCAGCGTCCACGCTCATCAGCGCCATGACGGCGAGGTAACCCGACGCGCCAGCGTGCCCGACGGCGGCGTAGAGCGCCCCGACGATGAGGAAGATTGCGGCGAGGATGGGAAGCGAGTCGGCGGGCATGTCGATGATCGGGAAAGGGCGGCGCGATGCGCCTATCCGCCGATGGCGGACATCGGCCGCTCGGGCTGGACAAATTCCGGTGACGTGATCCCGTGGCCGGGCTGCTTGGTCCAGGTGGCGTCGATCAGGAAGTCGGCCAGTTCATCGTCCGTCGCACAGCGCCGCAGCGACGAGCGCAGGTCCCATTCGGTGGTGCTGAACAGGCAGGGCCTGACCTTGCCGTCCGCGGTGATTCGCAGGCGGCTGCACGCGCCACAGAAGGGGGTGCTGACGGGTGCGATGAGCCCGACGCGTGCAGGCGAGCCAACGGGCAGGTCGGCAAAGCGGAGCGTGCGGGCCGTGCTGGACGGATCGTCGTCGGAGCACGCAACCAGGGGGAAGACCCGCTCGATAGCCGCGCGGGTCTCGGCCGCGGACACCCACTTGGTGGAATCCCATGCGTGAGCCGAATCAAGGGGCATGTACTCGATGAACCGCATCTCTACACCGAAGGTGCGAGCGAGCGCCGCGAGTTCGACCGCCTCGTCGTCATTGAAGCCCCGGATGAGCACAGCGTTGAGCTTTACAGGCGTGAGGCCCTCATCCAGCGACATCTGCACGCCCTCCAAGACCTTGGCGGGCGACCAAGCCGATCGTGTCACACGAGCGAACCGATCGGATCGGAGCGAGTCGATGCTGATCGTCAGGCGTGCAAGACCGACGTTCTTCCACGCTTGCAGGGACTTGCGGCTCAGAAGGGACGCGTTGGTAATCAGGGCGATCTCGACGCGAGTTTCGGCGGCGATGCCCGCGATGATGTCGGTGAGGGCCGGATGCAGCGTCGGTTCCCCGCCGGTGAGCCGGACCTTGCGGACGCCCAGCGACTCTGCGACCGCGGCGATACGGACGATCTCGTCCACCGTCAACAAGGATTCCTGCGGTGCGAATCGGACATCCGGCTCCATGCAGTACACGCAGCGGAAGTTGCAGCGGTCGGTGATGCTGATGCGCAGGTCGCGGACGGTCCGGCCGTGTGAATCGACCATGCGACGGCCAGCACGCACATGGGCCGGAGCGGGCGCTAGAGCCAGATCCCGGGCACGGAGCGATTGGCCGGCGAACTGCGGGAGCGCGATCCCGCCACCTGTCTTGGCAGGCCGGAACACCGGCGCGGTTCTGCTTTCCTGCATAGGGGTCTGCACGGGCTCCACTCCGATCTCCGTTAGACGCCTCGCTCCAGCTGCTTCGTTGCCCAGCTCCAGGCGGCGACGGTTCGCGGGAACCCAACTGTGTTCATGCCCAGCAGGATCGCCTGCTCGACTTCGGCGGACGTCGCCCCGAGCTGCATCGCGCGACGCACATGACTCCGGAGCGCCGATTCCAGACCGGCGCCGACGCAGATGCCAATCTTGACCAGCGCCAGGGTCTTGGCATCGAGCGGTCCGGCATCCTCCACTGTCTCGGCAATGCTCTCGTGGGCCCTCCCGAGGGCGGAAAACCGCTTCACGAACTCCTTGTACGTACCGGGAACGTTGCTTGGGTCTGAGCTGTCCCGATCGGTCTCGCTGCGTTCCGCCACGCTGCCCTCCTGGTCATCACTAAGCCCAGAGATTCAAGGGTTCTGGGGTATTGGGGGTTTGGTCACGAGAGACACCTGCAGCAGGAACACCGTGCGAGACGCTGCCCGTACATCATGCCGGACGCCTGGAGCCATGACCAGCAACATGCCTGGCCGCAAGGGGTACACGGTCCCTCCGGCCGTGACCTCAAGCTCGCCCTCGATTGCCTGCACTGTGACGATGCCGCTCGTGGCGTGCTCGGCGAGGCTTGCACCAGCGTCGAGTATGAAGATCGCCACCGTCCGGCCCGAGTTCTTGAAGAGCGTCTTCTGCCGATGCCCGTGAGGTTTCGGCGTTTGCTCGGCCTCCAGCGCCGCGGCCTCTCCGTGCAGGTCGAACACGAGATGTTCTGCCGCGAATCGCTCCGCGGGCGCCGTCCGTGGTCGGTCTTCACTCATAGTTCTGCCTCATTTCGCCGCGCATCGTGATCATCCACCGACAGCCTGTGCCTCGCACGAGAGCCCGGCCGCTGCGATTCGATGGAGGACGCCTCGGACGCCAATGCCGCCAGCGCCTCCGGGTGGTCGCGCTGCACCGCCTCGAAGAACTCTCGCTCTTCCCAGCGGATGTGGTCGTGCAGCCGGACACCGATCTGCCGCAGGAGGTCGGTGTCGTTCGCGGCTGCTTCCGGATCGCGCTCGAACTCCTCCGCCAAGCGTCTGAGGACTCCGTGCTCGTCCAGCACGCGCTCTCGCAATACCGGCGAGCTGACCAGCGGGAGTAGCAACCGCTCTTCATCATCGAAGTGTGCCCGGATCTCCGAACGCCACGCGTCGAGGAAGCTGGCGATCGCGAGCAGGCGCCTCGCCCTTTCCCGGTCAGCCGCCTGTCGTAGACTCCGGGCCTGGATCAGCCCGCCCATGTGCTCCCGCGACAACGGCTGGAGCGTCACGCGACGCTTTAGCGGCGGAGTCGGCGGGAGTGGTGCTTCGGAGCGGTCGTGCGACATCGAGTGATAGTACTCAGTATGTGCGCCTCGCTAAACATCCTCGGCCGCACCCCCGACCACGACTTCGACGAACCCATCGGTCTGCTTGCGGACTGCCACCGCCGGATCGAGATGTTCCTTGAACTGCTGCAGCGCGCGGTCCGTGAGAACGCCGATATTCCGCTCAATACCCTTACGGCAGACGCGATCCGCAACGCCCAGCGGTATTTTGCCAAGGCCGCCCCGAAGCACACCGCCGACGAAGAGGAGTCGCTGTTCCCGCGGCTTAGAGCCGCTGCACAGACGCAGGGCAAGGGCTGCACTGCCATCTCGCGGCTCGAAGGCGACCACGAGCAGGCGGATCGGCTCTACGCACAGGTTGATGCCCTGCTGGAGGCGTGGCTGCGAGACGGGTCCTTGCCGGCCGAGCGGTCCACTGAACTCGGCTCGATCCTTGCGATTCTGCGGGAGCTATACCGCGAGCACATCCATATGGAGCAGACCGAGGTGTTCCCCCTTGCGGGTTCGCTGCTCTCGCCGTCGGACCTCTCGGCGGTGGGGTCGGAGATGCGGGCCAGGCGCGGCCTGCCTGAACAGACATTAGACGCTCATGGTGCGGCGGTCGCCGACTGCTTGAAGAGGGGGCGCGAGAGCGCCACGAGGAAGCACGCCGCCGCGAAGACGCCCAGCAGGATGAACCCCAGCGTGTACCCCCCGGTCGCCTGCTTGATGACGCCCAGGACCAACGGCGGGAAGAAGCCGCCCAAGCCCCCCGCGGCTCCGACCAGCCCGGTGACGCTGCCGACGGCGGATGGAAAGTACTCCGGCACCAGCTTGAAGACCGCACCGTTGCCCAGCCCGATGACCGCGGCCATGGTGAGCGCGCCGATCGTGAACGTGACTATGCTCGGGCACGCCAGCATGACGGCGGCCAGCGCGACGATCGGGAAGACCCACAGCAGCACGGACCGCCCGCCCACACGATCGGCGAGGATGCCGCCGACAGGGCGCATCACCGTCGCCAGCACGACGAAGCCCGCCGTCCGTAGCCCCGCGTCGCGCGGCTCGAGGCCGAACATATCGGTAAGGAAGATCGGGAGGTAGATCGACATGGCCACGAAGCCGCCAAACGTGAGGAAGTAGTACAGGCTCAGCCGCCAACTGGCCTTATCGCGCAATGGGCGCAACATGTCTCCGAGCCCCTTAGCTGGACCCGCCGAGCGCGGCGCGTTGCGAGCCAGGACGGCGAACAGCAGCATCCACGCCACGGCCAGCGCGGCCATCGCCCAGAAGCCCCACACGAATCCCAGCGCGGCGGCGAGCACCGGCGAGCCAAACGCGGCGATCGACTGCCCGATGTTCCCCGCGCCGAAGATGCCCAGCGCGGAGCCTTGCTTCGCTTTGGGATACCACGGGCTGACGAATCCGACGCCCACGGAGAAGCTCGCCAACCCCATGCCTGTGAAGAACCCGCACGCGAGCAGTTGCCAGTATTCCGCCACCAGGCCCATGCCGAAGCCCGCAACAGCGGCGGCGGCCATGACGGCGACGAAGACCCAGCGTCCGCCGATGCGGTCGGTGAGGATCCCCAGCGGGATCCGCCCGAGGCTTCCGAGCAGCACCGGCACCGCGACGGCGATGCTCACCTGCGTCGCCGTAAGGGAGAGATCCTTCTTCAGTATGGGCATCATCGCTGAGACCGATCCGAAGACCGCGAAGCAGACCGCGAACGCGCCGGTGCCGAGGGCAAGCTGCAGCGCGTTGCCGACAGGTGCGAACGCGGGGCTCTCCGACGGTGCGGGCTTCACATCGGGCATGGTGCGTGCGATCGTCATCAGGGCTTATCCAGAAGATAGAGGTACCGCAGCAGCCCGACGTTTAGCAGCAGGCAAACGACGCTCGCCCCGAGCGCGGGCCACACCACAGCGTGATCGCCGCCGAGATAAGCGTTCATCGTCGCCGTCAGGAGCCAGAGTTGCATCATCGCGATGATGAGCACAATGCTGAGGATGCCCAGGACGATCGCGGTGCGATTCTCGGTGGTTGCGCGGCTCGGCGCAGCGCCGGTCGGCCGGAGCGGCGGGGGCGGCGGGAGCTGGGAGGAGAATCGCTGCTGGCTCATACGGTCCTCTCCTCGACGCCGGTGGCGTAAATGGTCCCGTCACGCACCTCGAGCACGATCCGCGCGAGCGGCCGTCGCGGCGGCCCCGCCAGCGGCCGACCCGTCGCCAGGTCGAACGACCCGTGGTGGCACGGGCACACGAGCCGCCCCGAGCCGACATCCGGCGTCACCGGGCACGACAGGTGTGAGCACTTGTTGCTGTAGGCGAGGAACTCCTCTTCACCCGCGCGGACCAGCAGGCACACGTCGTGCTCGTCGGGATATACAAACGTCGCCGCCTGCCCGATGGCAATGTCCCGCACCTGAGCGATCGCGCGCGGCCCGATCCCGGTGTGCTTGCCTCCGAGCGTCTTAAGCGCGATCCACGCCTGGCCCGCGACGAAGGAGCCGCTGATCAACACCATGAACTTGGTGAAGTCGCGACGCGCGACGTAGTTGTCTTGCGCGGTGTCGATTGGGAAGTCCTTGCGCCACTTTGGCTGCTCTTCGGAAGGGCGGCCGTCCGGGGTTAGGACGCGGAGTTGGGATGATGGGGGGGTGTTCTGAGCCATACTGAACTCCGAGACTCGTACGCGGGAGTGGCCGATCAACGCGAGCCGTTGAGCACGCCGAGAGAGATGGAGCGTCCGGGCGGATTCGGATCGAGCGCGGCGGTGACATCCAGATGCTCGGGGCGCGCTCCCGCCACACTCCGCGGACCCATCATCTTGACCTTGGTGGTAATCGTCTGGTTGCCGAACTGGAAGCGGTCGATCGGGGCCGACTGCGGGCGGGCAGCCTCGATCTCCTCGCGCGTCCCGAAGAAGAGCGCTTGGCTCGGGCACACGCTGGCACACATGGGCTTGAGGCCGACCGATGAGCGGTCATAGCACATGTCGCACTTCATCATCAACTCAAACTCGACCTTCATTTTGGGCACCCCGAAGGGGCAGGCCAGCACGCAGTTGTTGCAGGCGATGCAGCGCGGCTTGCGGGCCGACTGCACCACGCCGTCGGGCGTGCGTTTGATCGCATCGGCGGGGCACACCTCAGCACAGGTTGGCGAGTCGCAGTGCATGCACACGACGGGGATCGTCTGCGTCGAGTGCGCCCGGTCAATGGTTTCCAGGTGGATCATGGAGATCCCCTTGTGCGTGTCGCACTCGGTGCATGCCTGCACGCACGCCTGGCATCCGATGCAGCGGGCTGGGTCGATGTAGAAGTTGAGGTGGCCGGGAACGCTCATGCTGGCTCCGATCGTCTTATCCCTGCTGCGGCTCCAGACGCCCGGCCCATTCCGGCGGCCCGTCGGCCTTGCGAATGCGGGCCGCACACACCTTGTACTCGGGGATCTTAGAGATGGGGTCCTGAGCCGAGATCGTGAGCTGGTTGGCGCTCTTGCGGCCGGGCCAGTGGTAGGGAATGAAGATGGTGTCGGGGCGGATCGTCGTCACGACCATCGCCTGGAGCGTGCATTCTCCGCGACGAGACTCGGCTGTCACCCAGTCGCCGTCCTTGATCCCCATTCTCTCGGCCAGTTGCGGGTGCATCTCGATCAGCGGCTCCGGGTACTGGTCCACCAGCGGGCCGATTCGCCGGGTCTGTGTGCCCGAGAGGAACTGGCTGACGACGCGCCCCGTCGTCAGCATGAGCGGGTACTCGGTGTCCGTATCCTCCGCCGGCGGCGTGTACGGAGCGACGTTGAAGCGGGCCTTGCCGTCTGGGAAGTAGAAGGGCCCCGCACCCTTGGCCACGACGTTCCACGAGCCGGGCTCGAACAGCCGCGGCGTGCCCGCGTGATCGATGGGCTTGCCGCCTGGATCCTCGCTGTAGCACGGCCAACAGACGCCGTACTGCCGCTCGATCTTCTCGTAGGTGATCCCCGAGTAGTCCGCGACGCCACCCTTGCTGGCGGTGCGGAGCTCGTCGAAGATGGCGCGCGGCTCGGCGAAAGTGAACCCCGTTGGTCGATCCAGCGCGGCGGCGATGTCTTGGACAATCCGCCAGTCCTGCCGGGCATCCCCGGGGCAGTCCACCGCCTTGTTGATCTTGATGACCTTTCCCTCGATCTGCGTGACCACGCCCTCGTCCTCTTCCTGGAGGGAGCCGGGCAGCACGATGTCAGCATGCCGCGCCGTCTCGTTCATGAAGAAGTCGATGGCGACGTAGAACTCGAGCTTACCGAGGGCGCGGGCGATGAAGTTGTTGTCCGGGAGGGAGACAACCGGGTTGAAGCAGAGCGAGATCAGACCCTTGATCTCACCTTTGTCGATCTTGCGGAACATTTCGTAGCAATCGACGCCGGGGCCGGGCATGTCCGGCTCGGCGATGCCCCAGATCTTGGCGATGTGGGCGCGGTCGACCGGATTAGAGATATCCCGCCAGCCGGGCAACTGGTCGCACTTCTGCCCGTGTTCGCGGCCGCCCTGGCCGTTGGCCTGACCGGTGATGGTACCGTATCCACACCCCTCTCGCCCGATACGCCCGGAGGCCAGCACTATGTTGATCGAGCCGAGTACATTCTGCACGCCGTGCGAATGGTGCTCGATCCCGCGGGCATGCATGAGAAAGCTTGACCTGGCCGTGCCCCACCATTCCGCTGCCTGACAGATCAGCCGCTCGGGGATACCGGTTATCTCGGCGGTCTTGGCGGGGTTCCAGGAAGCCACGTGCTCGGCAACCTTGTCGAAGCCAACGGTGAACTGCTCGATGAATGCCCTGTCGATCCACCCCTTCTCGATCATCAGGTGGAGCACGCCGTTGAACAGGGCGATGTCGCGCCCCGGCTTGACAGGCAGGAACAGGTCGCAGGTGCGGGCCAGCGGTGTGATCCGGGGATCGACGACGATGATCCGCGCGCCGTTTTCGCGGGCCTGCCAGACGTACTCGGTCGTGATGGGAGCGCACTCGGCGACGTTGGCCCCGCTGATCCAGATGAGTTCGGCCTTGGGAATGTCGCTCCACGGGTTCGCGGCCCGGTCGATGCCGAACGCCTTCTTGTTCCCAGCCCCAGCGCTCACCATGCACAGTCGGCCGTTGTAGTCGATGTAGGGAGTCTTGAGGCACACCCGGGCGAACTTGCCCATCAAGTAGGCCTTCTCGACCGTGAGGCTCGCGCCGCTCAGCACGCCCACCGCCGAGTTGCCGTAGGTCTTCTGGATGCGACCGATCTCGGAGGCGACGCGTGTGATCGCCTCCTGGTAGCCCATCGGGCTGAAACCCTCCGGGACCGAGGTGTCACGCTTGAACGCCGTGAGCAACCGATCCGGATGAGCCCCCTGAAGGTAGCGTTTGACACCCTTCGGACAAAGCATGCCTCGGTTGAAGGGAAAGTCGTACCACGGCTCGAAGCCCGTGACGACGTTGTCTTTGACCTTGAGCTGTATGCCGCACTGCTGACCGCAGAAACAGCAGTGCGTCTTGACAAGCCGGTCGGGCTCGGCGTCGGTGGCCAATCGCACGGGGCTTGAACGGTTCAGGTGCGGCCCGAAGCGGTCGAGGATCGGCAGGAGGTTTGAAGGAGGGGTGGACATGGGAATCCTTCTGGTCGATCAAGTGAGCTCGGTCGTCGTCGCCGGGGCCGACGCGGCCTCCATCATCGCCGCAACATCCACGATCCCGGGGCGATTCGTCGCCTCGCGGCCCCGACCGGCTTGCCACAAGCGCCCTTGCGCCAACGCCATGCTGAGCCGGCGGCAGCGCGGGCAGATGTACTGGTAGTGATTGACCGCGTCTTCGTCCACCCCCTGCATCTCGTAGGAGTAGCCAAGCTCGCGCTCGACCCGGATGAGGTCTTCAACGTGCACCTTTGAGGCG
The DNA here is from genome assembly GCA_026647565.1 of Phycisphaerales bacterium. Taxonomy (GTDB): domain Bacteria; phylum Planctomycetota; class Phycisphaerae; order Phycisphaerales; family UBA1924; genus JAHBWV01. Next base: position 9,161 of record JAPKGU010000103.1, read on the forward strand.
AACGGCTGCGCGCAGTTCCCGCACACAGTCTGCTCGCCCGCTCTGCCAGCGTCCTTGTAGAACGACACACCGAGCTGCGCCGGGCGCTGAAAGACGTGGAAAAACTTGCCGAAAGGCAGCCACAAGAGCGTGAAGATGACGCACGCGGCATGCACAATCGCCAGGAAGTCGTAAGCGTACCCCTTCATCCATGTGTAGCTCGCGGTCAGCATCAGCCCAGTGATGCTGACCGCGAAGAGGAGGATGAGCGGCAGAAAGTCCTCGCCGAACTGCTGCACGGCCTCGGCGCCGCGATCACGCATCCGCCGCCGCATCGCGATCATCACCCCCGCGATCACCAGGAACGAGGCCCACACCAAGCCATGGAAGATCAACCCGCCGACCATGCTCTCGATCCGGAAGCTGGACGTCGGGAATCCAAAGACATATACGCGGTAGCGCTCGAAGTCGTCAGCGGGCGTCTGAAAGTGGATCCACCCGAAGACCAGCGGAAACGTGATCGCAGCTGCCAGCAGGCAGCCCCACATGATGAACCAGTGGGCGGCCCAGCGGGATCGGCTACGCCGGAAGATGAAGTTGTTGAGCGCAAAGACGCCGACGAAACGCTTGGGCCAGGCAGCGAGGTTGATGAGCAGCCGGTCACGGGAGAAGAACGCCTGCCAGCCTCGCCGCCAGTAGAGTGCTGTCGGCGGACGCTGAAGCCACATGGAGTAGCGGTACGTGATCCCAAACACTGCAAACAGCGTGGCGAATGTGTAGCCAACGAGCGCCGCGTCGAAGTGGGCAAGGTTGCGGGAGCCGATGGCGATCAACGCCGCCACCAAGAGCGTCGCCGCAACACCTCGTGCACCTGCGCGGACCGTCTCTCGACTCAAGGCTGGCATGGTCACCTCGCAACCTGATTGGCCCGGAGCCTTCTTCCAGGAATGCGAGAGTGTATTCCGGGCCCTTCGGACGCGCACACTGGGCCGGACGGTGTGGGACGATCTTGGAGTCGGTCAGGTACGAACGGGCGTCGCAGCGCCGCCAGCACTGCGGAAACAAAGCGCACGGCGGGGGAAGATTGCGCCCGCGATCACGCGAATTTGGTCGAACGGTACACTCTGACGACGGGCGGTTCCTGGAGCAGGCCGCGCCATTCCGCTAGCAGCGCCTTCATGTGCTCGTCCTCGTCGACCCGGCGCTGGTCGAGTTCAAAGTCGGATTCGTTCACGTACTCAACGCGCTCGATGTACCGGCCGGGCCGTTGATCGTCTCGGAGAAGTGTGACCCTGATGCCGCCTGGTTCCTCTTAGAAGGGAACCGCCCTCCGCAAGAACGCCAAGAAGTCAGCGAGCCGCTGCTCCGAGACGCTGATCTCGAGGTCCAGCACGACACGGGCGCGAAACATACGGCGAGGGTACGCGGATCGCCCACTCAGCGATGAGTAGGGTCCCTAACGCCGCGGGCGGTTCATCCATCGGCGAACGCTCCGCCGGCAAGTGCCCCCATCTCATGCCATCTCGCAACCGAACCCACCCCCTGCCCGCGATGTCGTCGCGCCGAACGTGCGCCGAACACGCGACCTGTCAGGCATAGCCTATTTGCGACCCGTCGACGATCTGCGCCGCGGCCTCGAAGAGGGAACCGACCAACTCACAGAGCAAGTACCGGCCCTGACGCTTGGACATACCGTGCCATGGGTTCATCATCACCGAGCGAAGTAGCACGACGCCCATTGAGACGTACTCGTCATGCGAGACGCCCAGCCGAGCGAGTACATCACTCGCAGTCCGGACGTCGTAGCGGGAAGGCGAAAGTACGGTCTTGCTGATGAAGAAGGGCAGGTTGTGGACCCGCGAACCCCGGCGCACGCTGAACTGCTCGAATATCCTCGAGTTAAGCGAGTTGATCCGCTCAAGTGACGTCGACGCGGCCGGCGAGAATGCGTAACACACGATGTTCGAGCCGGGAGGACACAGCGTGACTGCCCGGACGCTCGCCGCGGCTCCGGGATCCGCCTGAGCTGTCATTAGCGGATACTGCTGGAGCAACGCCGCAAGTTCGCAGGCGTTTCGGATGTTCTCGCGCATGAGCCGCCCGTGTCCGTCGTTGTCGAGCGGAATGAGAGAGTGGCTGAGCCATGCGGCGGCTGCGGCGGCGCCTGGCTTGCTGCCTTCGAGCACGTATACGCCAATACTCTCGGACGCTCGGTCGTGTGCGGGATCGGGTGATGCGTCCTCGATGTACGGAGCGATCTGCTTCGTGACGGCCCTAACTGCGCCGTTGCGATAGCAGACGGCGCCGCTGGGATATGGAATGTACCCCAGCTTGTGCGGATCGATTGTGACAGAGTCGCAATGACGCATCGCTTCGAGTGACTCGCACGCGCCGGAGCCGGGAAGTTCAAGTTCGATCTCAAGTTCACGCCCGTGGAGGCACACTGTCGTTCTCGGCTCCCCCAGACCAATCCTGCTCGGAACAGTGATGGACCGCAGGTAGCCGCCGTACGCGCCGTCGCCGTGGAGCCAGAAGGACGCCTTTCCGCACCGTTCCCTGTGCGTTCGGATCCTATGGATCTTGTGGAGCGGGTCGATTGAGCCCTCCTCTGTCGATCCGATCACTCCGACAACGGCAAGCACATGCCGCCCCTCTGCATCGAGACGTTCCAGCGTGCCTTCCAACTCGTCGGGGAGCATGCGGAAGTGATGATCTGAACGGACGACGACGGACGCTCTGCGGCCGAGGCCAAGGACGTCCAAGGCCTTTTCAAAGCAGTAGTGCCTCGTCTCGGGGACAACAAGGACCGGGGCCGAGCCCAGACGCTTGGTCAACTCGCCCATGCCGACCTCAGATGGGTTGAAGGACGAGTTCCTCAGGTGGTGGTACGCCTCCCACATCCCTTCCTCACCCGATGTGGCGCTGACTTCACGGAAGAGCGACTCGAGCGCGTCGAGTGAGGCGTCGGGCGAGAGCCCAAGCAACTCGGCGTCGGACGTGGCGGCGCACGGGAGACCGAGATGCTCTCGGACCTCGCGGACGGCCAGTCCCATGTACTTGACGGAGCGTGCGACCCAGAGCGCCTCGATGTTCGCGATCGTGCCACCCGAGCAGAGGTGTGCCCACGCATCATCCCCGTACCCGATCATGCGCGTGAGCATCCGTCCGGCCTGATGCTCGAGTCGCAGGGTCACAGGCGCAACGTCGGAGGAGACATTGTTCGGGTTGTAAAGCATCGCCGCGAAGTACCCGACAATGCCGGGAAGGGTCTGCTCCGCCAGCATGTGGCCGGCATAACGCGGGCTGTGGAAGGGGACGTCTTCCTTGAGACGGGCAAGGAGTTCCGTTAGTCGATCTTCGAAGGCGTCGTAGAAGGGCTCGTTCGCGCGCCGGTCCGCTGAGCCCAGCACGGGGCCGTCTTCCGCGAAGTAGTTCCTTCGCCATGCGTAGTAGTCCTCGGCAATCCTCCGGAACCACGAGGTGACCCACTCCGCATTCTCGCCCTTGGGGCCGGCGAACCAGGCGCTGATCGGATCGTGCATGCTCAGCCCTCCTGCCCAGCGTCGGCGAGGGCGACATCACGCAGGACGCCCTGGCCCTCGAGCGGCTCGAACCTCGCCTGGAAGAACCGGAGGTATCTGGGCTCATGCGTGAAACGAACGCCCACGACGCGTTCCGGATGCTCGTGCAGTGCGATCACCGATTCAGCAGTCACGTCCATATGGGCCTGCGTGTAGACGCGGCGGGGTATCGTCAGACGAATGAGCTCGAGGGGCGGATAGATATTCTCACCGGTATCCGGATCGCGTCCGCAGGAGATCGCGCCCCTTTCCATCGCGCGGACACCAGCATCTACATAGAGCGCCGCGGTGAGTGCCTGAGCCGGGAACTGTTCGCGCGGGATATGAGGCAGGAAGCGTGCGGCATCTACGAAAATCCCGTGTCCACCGATGGGACGGACGATCGGAACGCCCGCCCTCTGCAGCAACTCACCGAGATACTCCACCTGTCCGATTCGCGCTCGCATATGGTCCTGCTGCACACTCTCGGCGATTCCGATCGCCATCGCTTCCATGTCTCGTCCGGCCAGACCTCCGTACGTGTGAAGCCCCTCGAAGAGCACGACCATGTTGCGTGCTTCCTCCGCGAG
>JAPKGU010000104.1 GCA_026647565.1 Phycisphaerales bacterium
ACGCAGTCGTGCATCGGTCTCATCGTGAAAGGCCTTCCCGAGAAGCTCAGGAAGAAGATCGGAGAGACCTCGGGTCTCTACGACACCGATGGTCAGCCGATCCGACGCCTGCGCCCTGGACAAGTGATGTTCACGCCTCATGGAGTGGAAGCCCAGTTCCACAGCCCGAATCTGCCGGGTCCGAGCTTCGAGGCGATGACCTCCGTGATCGACCGCGAGAGCGCCGCGGCGCTCGGCATGGACGTCGCGGGCTACTCCAAAGACTTTGGGAAGGCCACATTCTCCGCTATTCGCGCCGATCAGCTGCAGGTGCACCGCTTCTACCGCTGGCTCCAGCAGCTCGTCTACGAGATCCAGGCGGAGCCGTGGTATCACGTCAAGCTCGCTCACGGCATCGCGACCGGCGGCATAGTGCTCAACGCAGAGCAGGCCAGAGCGTGGGACGACATCGATGAACGCAACCGGCTCCTGCGTGCGGGCGGCCACTTCCCGGGATTCGGCTGGGTCGATCCGAAGCAAGAGGCGACGGCGGCCGAGACCTCGATCAAGGCCGGCATTCGCTCGCGGCCCGACATCATCGCCGAGCAGGGCGATGATCCCGAAGAGACGCTCCGGGAGCAGATCGCCTTTGAGGCTCTCGAGAAGCAGCTCCGTGAGGAGGCCGGTCTGGCCACAGCGCCTGTGGCGCCCCCGGCGAGCCAGGAGCCCGACAGCGATCCAGACCGGGATCCCGATCGAGAGACCGACGACGAGGAGATCGATCCGGGAAATGCCCACGCCATGATCCGCCGCGCCAAGGCTGGCGAGGCTCATTCGAACGGAGTCGCACACCATGCCCCTTCGTGACCGCCTCTTGCTGACGACGCTGCTCACCGAGGTGTGGGCCCTCGAGGATCGCTATCTCGACAAGCTCACCCTGGTGATCACGCGCCACGCGATGGGCGAACCGGTGACCGCTGAAGAGGTCAACGCGATCGTGGCGTCTCGCGACCGGAAGCCGACCGATGACGTCAAACGGCCGTACCACGTGCGTGGCGCTGTCGCGGTGATCCCGATCGGCGGCGTGCTGGCGCAGTACTCGAGTCAGGTCAACGGATTGAGCCAGCCGCGAGGAACCTCGTACGAGGGCATCCGCGAGGCCATTCGCATGGCGCAGTCGGATGCGCAAATCGGCTCGATTGCGCTCCTGATCGACAGTCCTGGCGGCATGCTCTCTGGCCTTTCCGCAGCGGCCGACACGGTGTACTCGCATCGCACTCGGCCCGGCGCCAAGCCCATCGTCGCCCACGTGGATGGCATGATGGCGAGCGCCGCGCTCTGGCTGGGCAGTCAGGCGTCCCGTATCACGGCGGAGAGTGTGGGCGATGACATCGGGTCTCTTGGAGTGCGCACCCAGCGGGTCGACGTCTCCGCGCTCTATGAGCGCGAGGGCATCAAGGTGCATTCGCTGAAGACGGCGTCGGCGAAAGACGACGGCTTCCCGTACAAGCCGATGTCGGAAGAGGAGAAGTCGCGTATCGAGGCGTCGCTCCACGAGGGACTACGTCTCTTCAAGTCCGCCGTCGCTCGCGGTCGGAGCACCGATGCCTCCACAGTCGATAACTGGGCCGATGCCCGCATGCACCACGCGGACGTCGCCCTGGGCAAGCGGATGATCGATGCGATCAAGCCGTTCGAACAGGTGGTCGCCGAACTCAACAACGAGTATCCCGCGCCGTCCGCGAAGACGGGGTCGGGTTCATTCACTCACCATGCGGGGCCTGGTGGCGCCGCGAACCTGCAAGGAAGCACAGACATGAAGGGCAGACATCTCGTCTCGGCAAACGGCGCTCTCTACTCCCCCGATGGCGAATCCGGCGGCGGCGCCGGGGGCACGAGCACGTCGACCTCCCCCACCACTCCCGCCACGCCACCCGTTGATGAGGCGAAGATCACCAACGATGTGCTCGCCGCCGAGCGCAAGCGGGTCTCCGACATCAACACACGCGCCGCCGCGTACCTGAACAAGCCCGGCGTGGCCGCGGCTGTGAAGGAGGCGATCGAGACCGGCATGAGTGCTGCCGCGTTCTCGGACAAGCTCGTGACCAAGATCCTCTGCGAGGTCCAGCCCGCGATCGGCGGCACGGCCACGCCGACCGTCTCGGTGGGCGTGGAGGATCGCCGGAAGAAGCGCGACGCGTACACGCTCGCGATGATCGATCGACTGACTCCCTCGCTCGAATCGGATCTGGCTGGCACGCACGCAGCGAGAGTTGCTCGCGCTATCGGGTTCAATGACCCGTCGGCGGCGCAGCGGTCTCTGCTCGAGATGCGTTCGTCGGGCGTCCGTCGCCACCGCTTGATCGGCATCGCACAGGCCTGTGCAATGGCGGCTGGCGCGGCGATTCCACAGGACGCCTCGCCGGATGAGATCCTCGCCGCGGCGGCTCATTCTCGAAGCGACCTTCCCTTCGTGTTCGCGGACACGATGAACCGCGTTCTCGCCGCGCGAGCCGCGATCGTGCAGCCCGTCTGGCGGGAGATCTGCCGCAAGGCGAGTGTCGCCGACTTCCGCGACAAGCGGATCCTCTCGCTCGGAGGCGTCGGTGATCTGGAGATCCTGCCCGAGGGCAAGAGCCCGAGGGAGACCTCCGTCACGGATCGCCAGGAGAGCGGGCGAGTGAGCACGTACGCTCGGAAGATCTCGTTCACAAGACAGATGTACTACGACGACGATCTCGGTGGCATCGCTGAGATCCTGCGCATGGTCGAGGACCGCACGACGGCCAAGCCCGATCGCCTTCTCGCGGCCGCCCTGGCGTTGAACTCGGCGGCGGGCCCGACGATGGTGAGCGATGAGCTCACCATGTTCCACACTTCCCACCGCAATCTCGCGGGCTCGGGCGGGGCAATCTCGACGACGACGCTCAACGCTGGCCAGATCGCGATGATGAACCAGCGTGGATTCGGCGAGGGCGCCGACGAGATCATCCCGCGGTATCCGTCGAAGCTGCTCGTGCCGACGGCGCTCGGCCCGACTGCAGATGCGTACTGGCTCAACGATCGCAACCCCGATGCGGCAGAGTCGACGGCTCATCAGATCAACCGGCATCGGAACAAGTACAAGCCGGTCGTGCTGCCGTATCTCGCGAGCTCGACGCGATGGTACCTCTTCGCGGATCCGGCCCGCTCGGCGGCGTTCGAGATGATGTTCCTCGAGGGTCGTGAGACGGCCATCTTCAATCCCATCGGCGGCGGCTCGATCCTCGAGCAGGAGTACGAGTGGGTCTTCGACTGCGGCATCGCGCCCGTTGAGTTCGAGGCCGCGTACTGCAACCCCGGCGGCTGATCCCCAGTTCCGCAAGGCCGGGGCGTTCGGCTTCATGCCGGCGCCCCGGCCGCCCCCGTGTTCTCCCCCATCAGCAAGCGAAGGGCCCACGGCCGAAGCCGAGGCCCACCAAGAGACGGACACACACCAAGTCAGAGGGCATGCAGCCATGAAGAATCGCAATTACAGCGGGCAGGTCTCCCAGGAGGAGCTGCTCTACACGAACGCGACCGGGAGCGCCATCGCCTCCGGCCAGCCCGTCGCCGTCGGCAAGAGGTACGGCATCGCACAGCACCTGATCGCGATCGGCGCGGCCGGCACCCTCCTGATGGCGGGTGATTTCACACTGCCGAAGGCGACCACCTCCGACACGTGGAGCGTCGGCGACATCCTCACCATCAACTCGGACGGCGAGTTGGTCAAGTGGACCGCGACGTCGCCCACTCACCCCGCTGGCTGGGCGCCGGAGGCGACCACCAACACCGCGACCGAGGCCCGGATCGTGCTCGAGCGCGTCACGGCCAAGCGCCTCATCCGCCACGTCGCGACGGCCGGCGAAGTCTCCGCCTCGAACCGGGTCGTGGTCGCCACCGCCATCGGGCAGGCCGTGCGGCTCAAGGGCCCGCCCCTGGTGCGATCGACCGCAGGGGCCGTCAGGGTCATCACCGACCTGGACATCACGGGCTCGAACTCGGACACGGTCGAGTTCACCGTGACATCGCTGGCCGAGGGTGATCTGTGCGACCTCGAGGTCGAGTTGGCCTCGGACTTCACGACCGTCTGATTCCACATGATCTGACCGGCGCTGGGGAGACCTGGCGCCGTTCTTTCCGATGAGCTCTATCGCCTCACAGCGCCCGTCCTCGCTCGCTCAGGCCGCTCAAGCGGATCTGGTGGCCATCGCCCAGGGGAGTGGCTTGCAGTCGATCTACAGACGCTGGAACGCACAGGACGGGGCGGGCGAGGAGCTGACGATCTTCGTGATCGATCCGGGGAAGGTGCCGCAGGTGCTCGCACTCGCCGGGACGGTCTCCGTCCGTCAGCCGACGAATGCGTTTCAGACGATCACGCTGATGGTGCCGCGGTGCGTCGATGCTGCCGAGCTCGAGGGGAGCAACCGAGTTTCGCCGTCTGGCGCCGTCTACGACCTGAAGGCCGGCGACACCTTCGAGGTCCCGGGCTGGGCGGCGAACCAGCTGGACAAGACGACGGTCAAGCTCCGCGTGCCCGATCGGATCGGCATGCTCGGCCAGGCGAACTACATTGTGGAGGCGACCGCGTGAGTCGGGCCCCATCCACGTCGATGCTCGACATCCAGGCCCGAGTGGCGGATGTCGCCGCGACGCTTGGCGGCATCCCCGATGTCGTCGCCGCCGCTCTACACGAGGCGATGTTCGACCTGGTCAATCATCATCGTCGCAGTGTGCTGAAGCATCATGGTCTGCCATCCAAGAGGCGTGCACAGAAGATGCTTGCAGCACAACTCCACCGGTACACGAAGCGTGGCATGGAACGTGCCAACCCGATCGAGATGTCTGCCGAGTCGTTTGGAGCTTCGTCTACACCGAAGTTTCTTCTCAATCTGGAGTACGGCGGGCCAATCCGCTCCGATGACTGGATGGCAATCCCGGTCGAAGGTGGACTCTTCATGAACAAGTCCGGCGAGCGGATGACGCACGCGAACTTCCGCAAGTTTCTTACTTCAAACAAGCTCCGAGCCGTCTCGACTCGCCGTGGCATTCTGCTGGTGAAGGAGCAGTCTCGCAGCAAGACAAAGACTGGAGAGATCAAAGGAGCTCGCACTGTTGTCTATGGCGTCCTGCGCAAGTCACGAACACAGCGGCCAATGCTCGGATTCAATCACGCGTGGGAGAAGAATCTGCCAGAGCAACTGGCGAAGTTCGACAAGATCCTGGACGAAGCCGTCACGGAGGCCGGCCGTATCAGGCTCGCGCGGCAGCAGGAGGCGAGCCGCGCGAGCACCGCTGCGTACTACGACGAACTCGAGCGACAGCTCGCGGCCAGCGGAGGCAAGATGAATGCAGCCGTCCGCCGTGCCGCGACAGAAGCCGCCAAAGCGGCAAAGGCGAGATCGCTCGCTCGGAAAGAGGGAGGCAGCTGATGGCGCCGCTTCCCGACATCGAGCCAATCCCGGTCACAACGACGCCCACACTGCGCGAGCGCATCATCGAGCGGATCTTCGCCTACCTGAAGGAGATCGAAGACTGCGGCGTCGTGCTCGACTACGCGTCCGAGGGCGATGCCGATCTCACGAGCATCAACGAGGCGCTGAATGCCGGCAAGTACGCCATCGAGGTCCTTCCTGGCCAGAGCGAGCCGCTCGCGCTGACCTCGGCCACGAAGATCAATGCGCACACGTGGGAACTCCCCGTGATGCTGCTCGTGCACCTTCCGCAGAGCGCCGATGTCAAGCCCTACCAGCAGGTCGCGCGAATCTGCGCGACGGTTTTCAAGGCGGTTCACCCGAACGAGTTCGCAGAGGGCACGTGGGATGGGCTTGCCATCCAGACACGCTGGGAATCGGGAACCGATGGTGCGGAGGTCTTTGTCGATCCGAAGACGGGCCTGAAGTCGACCGCAATGACCTTCCGCGTGATGTACCGCCACGCGTTCCATGATCCGGCGGTGCAGGCATGACGCTTCCTGAGTCGCTGCTCGCCGATCTGGTCGACTACTGGACCTTTGATGCCGGGCTGGAGGTCGGCACCGATTGGCTCGCTGAGGTCGAGTCTGCGGACGGTGGAGGTCCCATCACCCAGATTGGGCACGTGAACGGCGCGAACCTTCGGCTGCGGAACTCGATTCCGCACTCGGGCGCCGCGGCTCGCGACGCCGTGGGCTATGGCAAGGAAGAGGTCTCATCCGAGGACTGGCTCGACGGGGAGTCTCATCCCTACGTGCCGGCGGGCACCTGGTGTTACAACGCGGGGGGCGAGATCGACGCTGAAAGCCCGGTGCTGGCCACGACCGGGGACGGCCTGACGCTCGCGATGCGGTATTGCCCCGAGGGCTTGACGTACCACCAGCAGTCACTGTCGCCGAACTGGCTCAGGTTCGTCGTCTATCGCCAGGTGCTCGCTCAGATCGGCGCGTTGGATGGCGAGACCTTCACGCCCGTTGTCGCGTGCGACTTCGACAACACCGCGTGCGGAGCGGGTGGAACTGTGCCGTTCCGGCTCAGGCATCGATCAACCTCTGGCGTGCAGACCACCGTCACCGTGGCGAGTTCGAGCGTGCCTGGCGCCGGGTCCGCGGCCGACAACACGTTTGGATCATTCCCTCCGTTTGATGTCGTGCTGCGATTTGCGAGGATCTCTGCGACCGAGATCACGCTCGAGGTCTTCATTGACGGCGAGAAGACCGGCACGTTGGCGACCAAGACGACCAGTGACTTCGCGTCGATGACGCGAGTCGGCGTCGGCGCGATCGACTGGCCCTCCGAGGCGCGGTGCTGGGGCATGCTTACCGAGGCCGCGATCTGGCTCCGTGGGTTGACCGATGAGGAGATCGGATCCATCGGCGAGGACGGCCTCGGCGGCCTTCCCGACATCACGGACGATGAGGAGGCCGGCCCCGGGACGGACAACCCCATCATCACCGAGAATGGGGATTCCGCCTTGAATCCGGACTGGGTCGTGGAGCGGATCGATGACTCGGTCGTGCTGGCGACCGAGGGGCCTCAGCGCCACACCCGGCGCCCTCATCGTGTCGCGCCCAGGCGGTATCGGATTCACGCGCCCGCTTCAAAGGGCGAAGAGGTCTCGCTGATTCGGGAGCTGATTCACGTATCAAAGGGTGGCTCGAAGGCCACACGCTGGCGGCATCCGATCGACGATCCGCCCGCCCCGCGCATTGATGCGCTCCCCCTGTACAGATTGGTATCGAAGTCCGTCGCCAGGACGCGCGGCGGTCAGTTTGGCACTTGGGAACTCGTCCTGGAAGAGGTGCCCTGAGCGGACACCCACCAGCGAGGAAGGAGTCTCGCGATGGCAAGGCAGTACACGAGGCAGGTTCAGGTCGGCATCAAAATCGAGGCCTCCGAGGGCGTCGCAGAATCGCTGACGGCCGCGGAATTCTCGCTCAACCTCATGGGCCAGCCCGGGTATGACCTGGACTCCCAGCGGACTGATCGCGAGATCGTTCAGGCCGCCCTCTCCAAGCGCACCATGGTGCCGGGACACCGCGGCCTCGTGATCACCGGGCAGGCCGAGCTGGCCGGCGGCGTGCTCGCGACGCCTCCCAAGTGGCACGATCTCCTCCGCGCCATGGGCTTCGCTCGCACAGCCGCGAAGTTCATCACAATCACCAGCGTGACGGCCGGCCCATTCAGGACGGGCCAGATCATCGGCAATCACGCGACACTCGGCTCCGCAACCGCGACCGGCCGCGTGCTCATGATGCACAACGACGGCACCACGATCCGGCTCTTCTATCGCCCGATCACAGGCACGTTCGGCTCGTCTGGCACAGTGGCCAACTACGAGTCCACACAGACCAGTGCGACGATCAGCGCAGGGCCTGCAGACGGCGGCTGGTACTTCGCGCCGCAGTCGGAGTACAGCGGGTCCGTTCCCGCCTCCGCCACGATGCAGTTCCGTGACGGCACGCAGGTCTTCGCCACACAGGGGGCCCGCGGCTCCGGGTCGATCCGCCTGGCTGTCGGCGAGACCGGCCACCTCGAGTTCAACATGCAGGGGCCCGCGGTGCTGGACCTCGAGCGAGACCCTCCCGGACCCGAGCTCGACGGCTTCGTGGCGAGCGTCGCCTATCCCGCCGCGCCGCCCGGCATCCTCGCGGTCCCGCTGGTCATGCGTCACGCTGGCGTGGACGAGTACTTCACGCCCGTCCTGCCCGAGATCACGATCCAGATCAACAACACCATTGCCCCGCGGCCGACGATCACCGATGTCGACATCGCTTCCTCCGGCCGCATGCCGGCCTTGATCACCGATCGTGAGATCACGCTCGCGATCGAGCCGGAGGCAGATCCAGCCAACTTCGATCTGATCGCGAACGACTATGCCGCGACCACCTTCGAGGTCGGCTTCGCCGCGAGTTCGCCGGTGGTCTCCGGAGGCGCCATCGGCGCGTACATCCCCGCTGCGCAGACAACCGGCAACATGGCCCCCGGCGATCGCGACGGCCTTCGCACCGCGGCTCCGTCGATCCGCGCCACTGGCTCAGCCGACGACGAGATCCTCATCTTCCACCTGTTGACCGCCTGATCCGGACCCGGGAGAAAGGAACGGAGGTCATTCCATGGGTATTCCTGCAACGTGCCGCCCGATCGATGTCCCTCACGCGAGCGGCGCCACCGTCCGCGTGACACCGCTTTCGCAACCCGACCTGATACGGCTTCAGGCATTCACACGCTTCGATCCGGATGACGACGCGACGGCGTCGATCTATCTCCTCAACGGCATCAAGATGAGCGTCAGCGCCGTGGTCGGCTCTCGAGAGCTTGAGCGTGCCAAGCCCAAGTATCACCGAGGGCTCGACGCTGAGGTCATGCCGGACGAGGTCGCGGACTTCGTGCTGCAGGATGCCGAATGCGTGGCGAAAGTTGTGGAGGCGATGCACTCGGCGATCACGGCGATCCATGCCCCAAACTCCTCGAGGCCGCCCGCTGGCTCTTCCGCTGCGGACAGTGGGCGGCCGCAGAGCACGAGCATGCCTCCGGACAGTCACGACTGAAGCCCGAGCAGCGAAGAGAGCTGGGAACACCATGCGAGAGATGCGACCCGAACAAGCCGAGTCTCCAATGCCCGCGATGCGGTGGGCTCGGGTGGAGGTGCGAGGATCCACGCTCGATCCTGGATCAGACGCCACTGCCCGAGTTCCTGGACGCGACGCACGAGGTGCTGAGCGCTCGCGCCGGGATCGCTCGGTATGGGGTCGACGGCTGGCTTCGCCTCATGAGAGCCGAACCGAGCGTGTGCCTGCTCGAGTCGCTCGATCTGATTGAGTCAGAGATCGGCCGGCTGGAGCGTGAAGCGGAGATCTCGCGGGCAGTGACGCCCGCCGAAAGCAGGAAAGGGAGACCTCGGTGACGACGAAGCAACTCTCCATCAAGGTCACTCTCAGCGATCAGGCGTCTGCCAATGCGCGTGCACTGACCCGCTTGGTTGTCGATCTAGGGCGCAAGGCTCTCGCCGCAACCAAGTCGCTGATGTCGCCGGTCACCGGTCTCATCAAGTCCCTCTTCTCGCTGAAAGGTGTGATCGCTGGTGCCTTCGCCGTCTTTGCTGGCGGCGCCGCGTTCCAGTCCATTCGGCGTGCGGCGGAGGAAATGGACGAACTGGTGAAGACGAGTCGGCAGCTTGGGCTCTCCGCGCAGTTCCTCTCCGAGCTCAAGTACGCAGCGGACCTCTCCGGCGTCGCGTTCGAGGGGCTGTCTTCTTCAGCTGCGAAGGCGGCCCGGAACATCGACGAAGCTCTGCGGACGGGTCGAGGCGATGCCGCCGAAGCGTTTCGCGAGCTCGGGGTTCAGCTCAGAGGCATGGACGGAAACGCTCGCCCCTTCAAAGAGGTGCTTCTCGATCTGTCGGATGCCCTGAACAACGTAGACAGCAGCTATCGCCAGGTGGCATACTCGCAGGCGATCTTCGGCAAGGGTGGCACGGAGATGCTCCGCTTATTCGCTCTCGGGAGACCCGCGATCGAAGCGATGGCAGAGGAAGCGCGTCGGCTCGGCGTCGTGTTCTCTGATGAACAACTTGCGAATGCGGAGGCCTTCAACGACGCACTGAGCCGCATCGGAAAGGCGTGGCTGGGCATTCGCGCCAATATCATCGGGCAGGTCGGCGATGAGATTGCTGACGTGATGAATCGCATCGCATCGGCATTGGCCGCTGTTCCAGAGATTGTCGGCAACATCGCCCGCATGCTCAGGGAGTCGTTCGACGTCAACTCGCCCGAAGGACAGCGCGTGCTCGACGCGATCGCGGGCTTGGGTCAGGGCATCATCGGGGTCATCAACTCGGTTGGATACGCGTCGATCGCTGTCGTTGCTGGCGCCATAGTCGATGGCTCCAAAGTGCTGCTCTCGATCGTTGACGACGTTGCTATTGGAATCGGAAAGCAGTGGGTGGCGTCGTTCGGAGAGACACTCGCGAAAGGCTGGGATCTTGTCGGCGCGAGCTCCCTCGCGCAGCTAACTCGGGATGGCGTTGAGTCGGTCAAAGAGATGTTCTCTGATGAGACACTTCAGGGCAGCTTCCGCGAGTCCTTCATTGGTGCGATGGCAGATGCGACTGCCGGTACTGAAGCTCTGGCACTCGGCATTGACCACATCTCTGGTCAGGTTCTGCAACTTGGACGGGATGCCGACGCACTCTTTGGCATCTCGGAGGCTCTCGCAAGAACCTCTCTTGAAGCGATCAAGTTGCCCCCAACGCTCAGAGAGATCGACGCAGAGCTCGAGGATCTGAAGACCGGCATGAGCGGGTTCCGGGAGGGATGGGTCTCTGCGATGGAAGAGATCCGCGAAATGTCTGAAAACACGTTCCGATTGGCAGGTGATCTCGCTCGCGCCCTCACTGTCGACATCTCACGAGATCTCGGCAGCGCCCTGGCGAATGCAGCCACTGGCGCGAAGAACTTCGGCGATGCGATGCTCGATGCGCTCCGGAACATCCTGCACGGCATTGCCGAAACTGTGGCCCAGTTCCTCGTGCTGCGAGCGATCATGGGCATTGGTGGTTCGATCTTTGGAGCGACAACGGTTGCCGCGATCCCCCCCGTGAACACCGGACTGAGCGGAATGAGCGGAGTGGCTGCTGGGGGCGGCTCGATCGATTGGGGGAGCATCTTCGGATCGGGAGGATTGCCTTCTGGATTCATCGTTCCGGGGATGGCTCATGGGTCTTCGCGAGTGCTCGTGCCGGGCTACTCGTCCGGGATCTCATCCGTGCCTGGGGCATACACGAATCGTGACTCGACTCTCGCGATGCTGGCGCGCGACGAGGCCGTTCTCACGCCCCGCGCCGCCGACACGCTCGGTCGAGGCACGATCGATCACCTCAATCGCGGAGGGTCGCTCGGCGGCGGCGGAATCTCCGTGGTGATCAATGCCCCGATCACTGTCCAGGCCGCGCCCGGCACCGATGGCGCACAGGTCGGGCGAGACATCGGCCGCAACATCGCCGGAGAGCTGCTCAAGGAGCTCTCTCGCAATCCATCCGTGCGGTCTCAACTGCGGAATGTGATCGGATGACGACGCCTGCGACCCAACTCCAGCCCTTTCGCCAGGGTCCTGAGCCGACCACGATCACGCCCGGCTCGGGTGCCGCGGCCGATCAGTACGCGCTGATCCCGCTGACGGAGCCCGCGTCTGTCGGGCTCCCGCCATTCACGCCGGACCTGGTCTCGTCGGTGGATGTCGAGGCATCAGTGCGCCGAGTGCGTGATGCGGCTGGCTACTCGAGCACCGCGCCGCTCGACGTCGCCCGGCGCACCCGCTGGACCGTGGCGTGGACTGCCCTGTCGCCCGAGCAGAGAGCCGAGCTCCTCGCCTGGCTCGCCCAGAACGTGGAGCACGGCTTGTGGAGCTTCACGCTGGAGCCGGACGGGCCCGGTGAGGGAGAGGTCGAGGTTTGTCCGCTGGTCCATCACGTTGATCGCTGGGTAGGGCCCATCGCGTACGACGTCGTCGTCGACGTCGAGGAGGTGTTCGTGTGAGCGCGTACTCGGTCATTCCTCTGGCGTCGTCGCTATCGGATCTCGTGACGCTGTCGCAGGCGCAGCACGAGGCCATCATGGGTCTGCAACGCGGCAGCACCGAGCCAACGGTGAAGCCGAGCGGCACGATGTGGTACAACACGACGGCCGGCGAGATCCAGATGTTCATGGGGCTCGGGTGGAACGGAATCCTGGTGCCAGGCGTCATGCACGTCGCCGTCGATGGGTCTGTCGCGATGGAGGCGGATCTGCCGATGGGCGGCTGCAAGCTCACGGGGCTGGCGGCCGGCAGTGCTGCGGGGCACTCGGTGAGATACGAGCAAACGATTGTCGTTTCCGGGTCCAACGCCTTCGCGGCGGACCAGTCGATGGGTGGACACCGGCTGACGAACCTAGGCGCCCCGGTTGATTCGACAGACGCCGTTCGCAAGGGCTATGTCGACTCGGGCATCGCGTCGAGCGCTAAGAGCCTGTTTGTGCTCGAACCGGACATTCAGACCTCGGGGACGGACGTCATCAACGACATCGGGTTCGTGCCTCGCCGTGTCCTGCTGCGGATCTATGGCTCATTGCGGATCGGCGGCGACTTCGCGAATAATCTCGATCTCACGGTCGAGGCTGGATTCTGGGATAACGAGGCCGGCAAGGGTTTCGAGCCGAGCGATGAATGGGTCTCGCAGATCTACAACACCGGCCCCGGAGGCATCGGTGACTTCCGTGTGCGGCTCACCCGCGTCGACGGAGCCCAGAAGGGTGTCAAGATCGAGTTTGTCAAGGAAAGCAATGGAGCTCGCGCCACGCTGATCAAGTACGGAACAGGCGGCAGCGATCCCGGCGTCTGCCAGATCCTTGCGATGCGTTGAACCCATGCGAACGCTCTCCGCCCAGATCGAGCAGGCCCGGCGTCTGATCCATGGAGACCAGGCGTGGGTCTGGCTCGTCGAGATCGAGAGCGTCGAGCCCGGCAAGCACTTCCGCCTGGCCGGCGCTGGAGCTCACATCACAGCGGCCGAGAAGCTGTGGCAGGCATGCTCGCTCGATGTGAGCCCTCCGGCGGAGTCGGGCGATGGCTCGATCGGTGAGGCCACGATCACGCTCCCTTTCTGGCGGCGGCAGAAGAAGCCGCGCCCCAAGGCGACGAGTTTCCCCTGGGAGGAGGACGACGGCGTCCCCAAGGACCTTTACACGGT
>JAPKGU010000105.1 GCA_026647565.1 Phycisphaerales bacterium
GCTTGTCCAGCTTGCGGCCCGTACGTCCGTTGCTGGGTTTCGGCGCGTTGGCAAGTATTTTCATGGGTCATCTCTTGAGAGCATCCCGTTCCTCGATCGTCACGCGTCCGGAGACCTTCGCCAGCCCCCACACTCCAGCACTCGGCCCCTTGGCCCTTTGCCATTTGGAAATCCCCCATGTCCGGCTACCTCGTCCCCATCGTCATCGAGAAGTCCTCACGCGGCGAGCGCTCCTACGACATCTACAGCCGCCTCCTCAAGGACCGCATCATCTTCCTCGGAAGCCCCATCGGCGATGAGATCGCCTCCCTCGTCGTCGCACAGCTCCTCTTCCTCGCCAACGAGGACCCCAAGCAGGACATCCACCTCTACATCAACTCCCCCGGAGGCAGCGTCACCGCGGGGCTCGGCATCCTCGACACCATGAACTTCATCCAGCCCGATGTCTGCACCTACATCATCGGGCAAGCCGCCTCCATGGGCTCCCTCCTCGCCTGCTCCGGCGCCAAGGGCAAACGCTTCGCCCTCACCAACGCCCGCAACCTCATGCACCAGCCACTGCTCTCCGGCGTCATGGAAGGTCAGGCCACCGACATCGAGATCGAGGCCCGCGAGATGCTCCGCCTCCGCGACCGCCTCTACCAGGTCTACGCCTCCAACACCGGCAAGTCGATCGACCAGATCGCACGCGACTGCGACCGCAACAAGTGGCTCGACGACAAGGAAATGCTCGAGTACGGCCTCATCGACAAGGTCCTCACCAGCATGCCCCAGTCCACTCGCACCCACAAGGACGGCGAAGACGCCTGAGCGGCTGACTACATGACTACGTGACTTTGTGACTCCGTCACTCCGTCACTCTGCCCCTCCGTCACTTCCTCTCCCCCGCAAACTCCACCCGCATCGCCCCCAGCCGCCGGTGCAGCGCCGCGCGCCGCGCGATCGGCCACCAGTCGTACAGGAAGACCTCCAGGGGCCGCCACATCGCCACCCATCCGATGATCACCAGACTCTGCTCCACGATCTCCGCCGCCGTCCCGTCCCACATCCGACCGATCGCCTGGGCCGCGCCGATGCACACCGCCACGAACAGCAGCCCGATCACCAGGCTCACCCGCCCCACACCCATCAGCAGCCGCAACTCCCGGCGCGTCTGCGCCTCCTTGTACTGAAAGAAGTTGCGGATCGCCTCGCCCACGCCCTCGCGGGCCGCCTCGTCCTCCAGCGCCGACTCGACGTGGATCACCAGCCGCAGCGGCGTCCCCCGATGGGTCTCCGCCGCCCAGCCCTCGATGAACGCCTCGGCCTCCGCGTCCAGGTCCTTCTCGATGAACGGCGACGGATCGAGCGAGTTGAAGAGCTGCGAGATCGTCCGCAGACGCACCCTGATCGTCTCGCGCCCCGAAACCCCGGCCGGCGATGCCTCGTCCTTCATCGTGCGCACTCCTGCACCGTTCGCCGATCGGCGTTCGCGATCGCGCCCAAAGGTATCATTGGCCCACCGATGCAAGGTCCCTCGCCCACGAGCCGCACGCCGACGATCGGCTTTGCGATCCTCTCGCACCGCGATCCGGCGCAGGTCTCACGCCTCATCGACCGCCTCGCCCGCCTCTACCCCGAAGCCCCGATCGCGCTCCACCACGATCACAGCCAGACCGCGCTCCCTCCCGACATCCGCTCCACCATCGCGCGCCACGCCTCGATCGTCGAGCCTCACGTCCAAACCCGATGGGGCCGATGGTCGCTCGTCCAGGCAACGCTGATCGCCCTTGATGCGCTCCTCGATGCGCCTTCGCCCCCCCAGTGGATCACCCTCCTCTCCGCTTCCGACTACCCCGTCGCGCCCCCGGCTTCCGTTCTCGCGGAACTGCACGCCGCCGACGCCGACGCGTTCCTCGAGGCCCGTCCCGTCACGCTCCGCGGTCCCGAAGACAGGCACCTCCGCAAGCGCTACCTCCGCCAGACCCTCTGGCTCGGCGATGCGCACCGCGCCCTCCAGCGCTGCCGACTTTCGACGCCCGCCTCCCTCGGGCGCGCGATCGGTCCCTTCGGCAAGCGCCTCACGCTCCACTGGGGCCCGCAGTGGTTCACCTGCAACCTCCGCGCCGCCCGCGCCATCGTCGCCTCCCCGCGAACGCACCGACGCCTCGTCAACTGGATGAAGCGCACGCACATCCCCGACGAGTCCTTCATCCACACCCTCATCATGAACACGCCCGGCCTCCGCGTCGCGCCCTCCAGCCGCCGCTTCACACGCTGGCGTTCGTCCGGCGCACCAAGCCCGGAGACGCTCACGATTCGCGACCTCGACGCGATCCGCGCATCGCACGCCCACTTCGCTCGCAAGTTCCGACCCGACGACCCCGCGCTCGACGACCTCGATCGCTCACTCGGCCTCTGAACGTCACGCGCCGAACCGCGCCAGTCTCGCCTCCAGCCCCGCCCGAACCCCCCCACCCGCCCGCGCCCACTCGTCCCGGAGCACGCTGAAGTACACCGAGTCACGCCACGCCCCGTCCGGCATCAAGAGGTGGTGCCGCAGCGTCCCTTCCTCCTTCGCCCCGAACTTCAGCATCGCCCCGCGGCTGGCCGCATTCCGCGCATCCGTCCGCAGCGCCACCCGCTCCGCGCCCAGCTCCTCAAACGCCCGCGACATCAGCAGCAGCTTGCTCTCCGGGTTCACCGCCGTCCCACGCGCCGCGGTCCCGTACCACGTCCACCCGATCTCCAGCCCCAGATGCGCCGGCCGGATGTCGTAGTACGACGTGCTCCCCACCGCGCGTCCCGTCCTCCGATCGATCACCGCAAAGTGGATCCGCGCCGCATCCGCGATCAACCACTCGATGAACCCCGCCATCCCGTTCTCCGTCGGCTCCTTCGGCAGCACCGTGAAGTACCGGAACGTCTCCGGTGGCGTCGCTTCGTGCAAATCCCGCGCGTGCTCCACCCGCAGCGGCTCCAGCCGCACGTGCCGCCCCTCCAGCGTCACCCGACGCATCCACTCCTCCGGAGACGCTCCCATCACACGCTCCTCTCGCGCGCCAGCTCCTCGACAAGCGCCCGCGCCAGGTACTCGTACTGCCCCATCGCGTTGTAGACCTGCGCGCTGATCCGCACCGTCCGGTGCTTGCCCGCCACGTTCCAGATCGGCACCTGGATCCGCCAACGCTCCATCAGCGCATCCTGGAGCGCATCGTGGTACACGCTCGGCCGCGCCGACAGCCACTCCATCAGACTCGCCTCATGGCGCGGCAGCACGATCGTCGAGAGGTTTCCGATCATCTCATCGGGCGCCGGGGGCTCCACGCCGAGCGTCCCGCAGATCGCGTCGCGCGCCCGCAGCGTCAGCGAACGGTTGTGCTCGAACACCGCCCGCCAGCCCCCCACTCCCCCGCCCGCCGGCAGCACACGCTCCATGAACTCGATCGCCTCCGGGATCACGAGGAACGCCGTCGTGTCGTTCGTGCCCACGAAGTCGAACTCCGTCAGGAACTGCGCCCTCCCCGGCCGCGGCCTCTCCGCGTTGTTCGACAGGACCAGCGGCCGGAATCCCGCCTGCCGATCACGCCGCACCCACAGGAACGCGCTCCCCTTCGGCGTGCACAACCACTTGTGGCAGTTGCTCGTGTAGTAACTCGCCCCCAGCCCGTTCAGGTTCAGCCCTTGCACCATGCCGACCGCGTGCGCTCCGTCAACGATCGTGCGGACGCCGCGCGCCTCAAGATCCCTCACCAATCGCTCAAGAGGCAGCACCAGCCCGCTCGAACTCGTCACGTGGCTGATCAGCGCCGCCCTCGTGCGCGCCGACACCCTCGACATGATCGCGTCATACGCCTCGTCGGGACTCCGGATCGGGAAGGGAATCTCGGCGACGACCGCGCTCGCGCCCACCATCCCGCACACATCGCGCAGGTTGTTCAGGCACGCTGGATACTCATGGTCGTTGGCGACGACCTCGTCCCCCGCCCCCAGCGCGCCCGTCCGCGCCAGATGGTGCAACACCGTCGTCACCCCATACGTCGCGTTCGGCACCGGCGCGATGTCCGCCGCGTCCGCACCCACAAACGCTCCAAGCGCCGCCCGCGCTCGGTCCAGCAGTCCCCACGAGTCCTGGACAAAGAACCGGATCGCCTCGGCCTCCATCCGGTTCCGCAAACGCACCTGCGCCTGAAGCACCCGCGTCGGGCACCCGCCGAAACTCCCGTGGTTCAGAAAGCACACGCTCGGGTCATGCTGCCAGTGAATGGCCAGCGGCGACGGAAAGGGAACGCACCCGCTCGAGCCCGCCAGTGCCGCAAGTCGTTGCATCCCTCATGCTACGACACTCGCTCACACCAACATGCCTACGAGTCGGCCATGAGAGACGAATTGAAGTCGATATTATCGGACTTCTGTGCGCAAACATTGGTCTTGTGTGGAGGAATCCACGCGGGTAGCGTGCTCGAAGCCTTGATCGCGCGCCCGCGCCGCAACGATCCGTCCGTACGAAGGAACCGAACCCTCATGCGCACACGAACGACGGCACTCCTCGTTCTCGCCGCGACCTCTCCCGCGCTCGCGCGCGCCGAACTCCCGGCCAGAACGCTCCTCTTCAACAAAGCCGGGTACGCCGCGTCGAACGTACCCGGTTCGCCCGGCGTCACCTTCTCCAGCTTCCTCGACGGGTTCACCGCCAGCCAGAACGGCTCGCGCTGGGCGATCCGCGCCAACGCCTCCGGCGCGCCATCATCGCGCGACACCTTCTTCGTCACCGGCGACCAGAGCGGCATCGTCACGCTCGTCCCCGAGACCGACATCCTGCCGGGGCTTGGGCTCGGATGGACCGACACATCCTCCGAGCGCACCATGTTCATCAACGACGCCGGAGACTTCGCCTTCTCCGGCCGCTTCGGGCCGGCCACGTCATCCACCGACGACATGGTCGTCAGGCACACCGCCGCCACGAACACGTACGCCATCGTCGCCCGCGAGGGCGACCTGATCCCCGCCCTCGGAGGCGAACGCTACGGCTTCACCAACGACGCCGCCGCGATCGACAACCTCGGCCGAGTCTACTTCCGCGACGGGGGCACCAGCGGCTCCATCCCCTCCGACCAGGATGAGTTCATCTTCCGCGCCGACGGCTCCGCCGTCACGCCCTACCTCCAGATCGGCACCTTCGCGCCCGGCGGCCAGCTGGGGGGAACAGACGCCGCGCTCAGCGGGCTGACCCTCCGCACCTTCCACGCTTCGGATGATGGATCCAAGTACATCACCCGCGCCACCCTCGATGTCCCCTCGAACAGCTCTGTCATCGTCGTCAACGGACGCGTCCGCCTCCAGGCCGGCGCCCCCATCGACGGGGTCGGCGGCCTCGGCACCTCGACCATCGCATCCTCCGACAACATGGGCATGAACAGACGCGGAGACTGGTTCGTCTGGTCCTCCACCACCACGCTCGAAACCTATCTGATGGTCAACAACGAGGTCGTCCTCACGAGCACCACGCCCCTCCCCTCCGGACTTGTCGGCACCTTCACGGGCATCGAGGACGTGGGCATCAACGGCAACGGCGACCTGGTCATCGCGTCACGCATCTCCGGCACGGGCCAGTACGTCGTCACCATCGATCCCCGCGGCGCCGCGGCTCCGTTCGTCGCACTCACCTCCGGCCCGAGCAGCCCCTTCGCCCAGGGCATCGACCTCAACGGCGACGGCCTGCTCAACGACAACGCGTTCCTCAGCACCATCAGCGACGTCTCCCTCGGCGAGAACGGCGAACTCCTCATTGTGGGCCGCGTCGCCGACAGCATCACCGGCCTCAACATCGGCGACGGCCTCTTCGCATTCCAGGTGGACATCGTCCCGGCGCCCGGAACGCTCGGCGCTCTTGCGATCATCCCCTTCCTTCGGCCGCGCCGCCGCCGCTGATCGCCGAGATCGCCGCGCTCGCTCTACGCCCAGCACGAGAGCCCGCACAAACGAACGGGGCGCGCCGGATTACTCCGGCGCGCCCCGATTGAACCCAAATTGCCGCTCGACGCCGAGCTTGAGCCCGGCTCAGCGCCGACGCCGACCCGCGATCACGCCCGCGATGCCGAGCACCGCCAGCGCGCCCGGCGCCGGCACCAGGTCGAACTCGATCCGCGAGTTGTTGCTGATGATCCCGCGGATCGCCGGGTCGATGTCGTCCAGGCTGTACAGCTCCCAGCTGAACCGACCCGGACGCACGATGCCGTTGTAGGCGTCGGTCACCAGCTCGTACGTCTTCACGCCGTCCGTGCCGGACCAGCCGACCTCCTCGCCCCAGATGCCGAGGAACTCGCTCCCCGTCGGGTCGTCCAGGATCACCGGCACGACAAAGCCGGAGAAGAAGTCCGCCGCGTCAAAGTCGTCGGTCGGCTCGAACGTGAGAAACACCCGCGTCTCGACGATCTGCTTCCCGTCGTTGCCGAAGCCGCCGAAGAACCCGTAATCGCGCGACCACCCGCCGCCGATCGGGCCGTCGCCGAACTCGAACACCACGGTCTGCTGCGCGGACGCGCCGAGCGACACCATCATCGCCGCGCCGATCGACACCACACCCTTCGCCGGATTCTTCAAGGCCGTCTCCTTCCGGATTGAGACGCACTCGGCACGCCGGTCCCTCCGGGCGCACCGTCTCCCCCGCCCTGCCCCTCCAAGATGCCGCATGCGCGCCAAAGTGCCACACATCCACGTGATTTCCAGCCAGATTCGCCCGCGATTCGGGCGGATTCCCTACCCCGCGACGCCGAGGAGTCCCCCGCTCCGGTGGGCGGCCAGCGCCCGCGACCGCTCAATCCGGCGGATCACCTCAGGGCTCGACGCCACGAACACATACTCCGTGTTCCGCAGCCGCCCCACCCGGCCGACCCTCTCCCCACGCGGGTTGTAGATCCCGATCCGCGCCCCGATACATCGCTCAGATTGCCGCGATGCGTCGATCGGAGCCGCACGATCACGTAAACAAGCCCATTTGCTCGGCGGCCGCCGAATGCAATGGAGCAAGTCGTTCGGCGAGGCATTCACGTGAAACAACGTACACGTACTCTTTGTTCCTCAGGTGGCTGACCTTCCCGACCTTCTCTCCCTGAGGGTTATAGATCCCGATCTGAGCTCCCACGTATCGCTTGAAGTCGTTCTCGATGGTCGTGACCTTGCCCTCACCACCCCAGAGTGCAGCGAGCATCGATTCCATCTCGGCTTTGGCCAGATATCCCTCGTTGTTGAAAGAGACAACCAGCACCGGAGCGCGCACTGCACTGAGAAGCCGTTGCATGACGCTCGCGAACTGCGGACGAGAGTTGAAGACGCTCTGACGTTGGCGAACATCCACTCTCTTGCACGCGACGCCATAAACCTCCGGCTTGTCCCATCGCACAAGGGATTCCCAGGCGTGGTAGTTGCCCAGATATGAGTGTTGGTTATACGGCGGATCGATATAGGCCACGTCTGCTTCGAGAAGCTTGGCGGCCTCCAACGCGTCAAGGCAGGTCGCTTGGCCTTTGCCGTGCCTGGCGCGGGGCAGGATGTTCGGGACGCGCAGCTCCAGATCGTTGAACGCCCTCGCCGCCCATGTCTTGAGGTACGCCATCTGAAGGCCGGTGGTCGAGTCCACACGGTCAGCGGCTTCCATGAGAGACACCAGCATGACCGCCTCAAGCTCGGGCTCCAAGCCTTTGGCCGCGATCGCTTCACGGATCGCGTCGACACGTTCGCCGTTCTTCGGCTGAAAGAATCGGGACTTTACGCAGAACGTCTCCGTGAAGTAACCCGGCGTCCCCTTCATCGCGTTGAACTCGCGAACAAGCATCTTCGCATCGCCGAGCACGTCTTCCGCATCCGCCTGCACGTAGCATCGCGCGAGCGTCGCTGCATACGCGTTATGGTCGTTCGAAAGCACGCGATAGCCCGAAGCCTTGAGCGCATGACCGACGCGCGAGGTGCCCGAGAACAGGTCGATGACCGAATGCGCGTCAGCCGCGCGCCTGACGGCTTCGAGGATCACGGGGATTAGCGTGCGTTTGGAGCCGATGTACTTAATCAACGAGCGTTCCCCGATGCGCGAGGCATGCCCTCAAACAACCAAGACAGGAGACTAGCAAGGAATCGTGCATACTCGTTCGAAGTGCAGGCGTGTTCCATCGAGAACCATGCGAAATTGCTGAGACGATCCGCCTGAACATGGAAGTTGACGTGGTACTTGTTCTTGTAACGAACAAAGGCGCCATTGGCGAACACGACAAAGCTGCATTTGGTGTACCGGGTAGCCGCCTCCAGATACTGCATGATCTGGAACGAAAGCCGCTCGTGTGCATTGCCATCAATCTGTCCGCCCTTGCTTGACTTCGCCGTCTTGTACTCGAGCAGAATCTTCTCGCGGAGGACGCCTGCCTCCACAAGCACAATGGTGTCATCAAAGCCGGTGCTCATACCGGCGTACATCGTTGGGTATCGCTCGCCGGCGAACGGTCCTGTTGCTGGCGCGTAGTCGCGGATAGCCCTTGGCGTACCGGGGAACTGTTCCACAAGGTCCTCGACTGCGAACTCTGTCTCGAGCCATCGCGCGCCAGCATCGCCTGGGCCCGCGTCACGCACATCCTGAAATGGGACGATAAGGCGTCGATCGCCCACTGCCAGTTGGTGGACAATGTGCCGGTGCCATACGAGCTTCTTCCGGAAGCGCGCACCTGTCTCTTGCGTTCGGACCGCACCACCAGCGACACAAACGTCGCTGAACGAGTTCCACATCTGCTGCACCAAAACCTCGAACTCGCCACCTTCCTGGCGCGAGCCCGTGCCTGTGTTCGCTACACTCTCCGAGGCCTCGAAGAGTTCCATTCGCCGGGCAATCGCAAGAATGTCGTCGCTCAGGGGAGGCGTGGGCATCGGCGGTAGTGTACGGCCAGGCGCGTGCATCCGCACAATGAGTCAGTGCAGCACGCGATACACCTCGGACTGGTCCGTCACCCCCGCCGCCACCTTCTGCATCGCGTCGTCGCGCATCGGCTTGAAGCCCGCGTCCAGCGCCGCCTCGCGCAGCGACACGCCGTCGGCGCGGCTCTCCGTCAGCCGGCGCATCGTGTCGTCGATCATCATGAACTCGTACACCGCCAGACGACCGCGATACCCCGTGCCGAAGCACCGCTCGCACCGCTGATGGTCGTTGATCGTTCCCTTCCCCGTGCACGCCACGCACGTCCGACGCAGCAGCCGCTGCGCCAGCACGCCCAGCAGACTCGACGTGATCAGGTACGGCTCGATCCCGATGTCGATCAATCGCGGGATCGCTCCCGGCGCGTCGTTCGTGTGCAGCGTCGCCAGCACGAAGTGCCCCGTCAGCGACGCCTGCACCGCCAGCTGCGCCGTCTCCTTGTCGCGGATCTCGCCGACCAGGATCACGTCCGGGTCCTGGCGCAGCAGGGACCGAAGCCCCGTCGCGAACGTCACCCCGCGCTTGGGGTTCACCTGCATCTGGCTGATCCCGCCCAGGTGATACTCGACAGGGTCCTCGATCGTCATCACGTTCCGCGTCGCCCGGTCGATCCGACCAAGCGCCGCGTACAGCGTCGTCGTCTTGCCCGACCCCGTCGGACCCGTCACCAGCACCATCCCCGTCGGACGGTCGATCACGTCCATCAACGCCGACTGCATGTGCTTGGTCATGCCGATGTCGTCCAGCGACAGCTGCGTCTGCGTCTGGTCCAGCAGTCGCAGCACCAGCCGCTCCCCGTACACCGTCGGGATGCACGACATGCGGATGTCCACCTTCCGCTGACCCACCCGCACAGACGTGTGCCCGTCCTGCGGCGAGTGACGGTTCGCGATGTCCAGCTCCGTCATCACCTTCATACGAGAGCTGATCGCCGGCGCCAGCGTCAGCGGCGGCGTGAACACATCATGCAGGATCCCGTCGATCCTGAAACGGATCACCAGCCGGCTCTCCTGCGGGTGCACGTGGATGTCGCTCGCGCGACGCCGCAGCGCCTCGAACAGGATCATGTTCACCAGCCGGATCACCGGCGTCTGACGCGCAAGCTGCAGCAGGTCCGTCGACTGACCGATCGACCCCGCCGCCGTCTCGATCGCCCGCTCATCCAGCGGCATCTCGTCGATGATCTCGGTGACCAGGTCCCCGCGCTGCTCGTACCCCCGGTTGATCAGGTTCTGCACCGCCGCACGCGGCGCCAGCACCACCCGCACCGGCTGCTGCAGGATGTCCTCCAGCAGCGAGAAGATCGCCGACTGCATCGGCTGCGCCGTCGCGACCACCACGCCAAGCTCGTCCGACGCGACCCCCGCCACGTGGTGCGAACGCGACAGGTCCCCCGGCACAAGCTCGTAGTACCGGCTCGCCGAGTCCTCGAGTTTCGGCTCGGCATCAAACCGCAGCCCCGTCCGCTTGGCCAGCATCGCCAGCGCCTGGTGCTCGTCGATCGCCAGCATCTGCAGCATCACGTCCCACGGCTCGTCGTCCGAGCCGGGGGCGCGGGCGATCGCCCTCAGCTGCTCACCGGAAAGCCCGAAACCCTCGAACGCCCGCGCGACGCGCCCCCACTCGTCGCTCACGATCGTCGACGGAACCTCCGCCGGCTGCTCGCGCACCGAAAGCTGCTTCCCCGATCCGCCCCGACCTGGCGCCCGTCGCTCCGCCATGCGCTCAACGCCCCCCGCCCGAGCCCGGGCCGCTCTCGTCCAAAGGCATCGTCGCCCCAGGCGCCGACCACGGATCCCCCGCCCCCGCGTCCATCAGCGGGATCGTGCTCGGCTCAAAGTCCGGAAGCACCTCCTCGATCTCGCTCTTGGCGTACGGGCCCCGCGTCAGCAGCCGCAGATCATCGAACGTCTCGTTCCGCATGATCCGAGGCGTGATGAACACGTACAACCGCGTCGTCGCGTCGTTCTTGTTCGTGTCACGGAACAGGTGACCCACCACCGGAACATCGCCCAGCAGCGGAACCTTCACCACCGTCTTCCGCTTCGTGTCCACCTCGATCCCGCCCACCACGATCGTGAAGTCCGTCGGAAGGCTCGCGCTGCTCGTCACGTTGTTCTGGATCCTCGGCGGCGGCACGCCCCCCGTCCCCGAGCCGTCGAACGCCGACAACTCCACCTCGTACTCCAGCCGCAGATACCCGCCCTCGGAGATCCGGGGCGTCACCTTCAGACGCGTGCCCGCGTCCTCGTACCCGCCGAACGACTCCACGTCACGCGAACCCTCGCCCCCGCCCCCCAGACTCGTCGTCGTCGTCGGCTCCTGACGGATGCTCGCGATCTCCGCCTCCTCGTTGTCGTTCACCAGAAGCTGCGGCGTCGAGAGGATTCGCGTCGACCCCACGTTCTGCAGCGCCGTGATGATGATCGGCACCTGGTCCGACTTGATCACCGCCGCCGTCAGCCCACCCAGCGTCGTCGAGACCCGCTTCGGATCGTTGATCTGCGAGCCCGTCGGGAACGTCGAAAGCCCGAAGTTCGTGTTGACCAGTCCCCCCGTGCCGTTCGCGTTGATCAGCTGCGTCTCGAACGCCAGACGGAAGTTGTCGCTCGTCGTCAGCGAGACGATCTTCGCCTCGATGTACACCTGCGGACGACGAAGGTCCAGCTTCTCGATCACCTTCCGGAAGTCCGCCTGCTGCGCGAACGGCGCCTTCACCAGCACCTGGTTGTTGTCCACGTCCGCGATCACAAACGCGTTCTCCGCGTCCAGACTCGTCCCCTCGCCCTCCGCCCCGCCCTGCTGATTTCCCTGCTGGAAGTTCCGCGCCCGGTTCTGCTGGTTCTGACGGAACTGCCCCGTCCCCGTGTTCAGCAGCGGCGAGTCCGCCGCCGGCGTCGAGTTCTGGAGCAGCCCGAGCAGGATCTCCGCCACCGTCTCCGCGTTCGCGTGGTGCAGCTTGTACTCCCGGATCACGATCCGCTCGCCCTCCGTGTCGAACTGCTTGATCAGCTCGTCCAGCTGCGCCTGCTGCTCCGGCGTCGCGAAGTACACGATCTGGCCCTTGTACTCGTCCACCACCAGCACCGTCCCGCCCACCGTCTTGTTGTTCTGCAGCAGCTGACCCGTCGACGGATCGATCTGGAAGCCCTGGTTCTGAAACTGGTCCGTCGGCCCCGTCTGGATCTTCGTCACCTCGCCAAGACCTCGCTGCTTCGCAAAGTCAGCGATCTGCGCCGTCGCCGATCCCGTGAAGTACCGCCGAGGAACCAGCGAACTCGTCGTGTCGATGATCGACAGCAGCGACCGCACCTGCTCCACCTCGTCCGGACGACCACGGAAAATCAACGCGTTCCCAAGCGGATCCACGCTCAGACGCGACGCCAGGTTGTCCAGAAGACGCACCTGCCCCGTCGGGTTGTTCGGGTCCGGCACCACACGCGTCACCCCGCCCGCCGACTCCTGCCCAACCAGCGCCAACGCCCGCTCACGCGCCACCGGCGCCGACAGATGCCTCAACTCCAGACGCGTGAACTCCACTCGCCCCCGCTCGTCACGGATCTGCTCGATCAGCCCCGCGATCGCACGAACGTTCCCGGGCGTGTCCGTCACCACGATCACGCCCAGATCATCCAGGTACGTCACACGCGGACCCGCGCCGCCGCCACCCGTCGTCCCGCGACCACGCAGCGACGCCTCCACCGTCTCCTTCAGCACGCTCGGAAGAATGTTCGGCGTCGAAATGATCCGCGTCGTCGCGAGCGCACCCGCGTCCTTCTCAAACGTCGGCGGCAGGTTCTCGATCCGCAGCACGCTGTAGAACCCCGTCGCGTCCCGCGTCATCCCATACCCGTGCTGCTCCAGCAGAGAGTTCACAAGCACCAGCAGCTCGTCCCTGTGCACACGGATCGGCGCGTTCAGCATCACCGAACCCGACAACGCCGGATCCACGTTCACGTTGATCCCCAGCGCGTGCACCAGGTACTCCACCAGCGCCGTCAACTCCACGCCCTCGCTGAACGCGTCCAGCGTCACATACTCGTCGTTCGGGTCCGGCATCGGGATCTCCGGTGCCGCCGCCTCCTCAATCCCGTCCTCCAGAACGCCCCGCTCCTCCACCACACCCTCCAGCGTCGGGTCGTTCCCGTCCCCAGGCTCCTCCGGCGCCACCGGCGGCTGCTCCTGCCCATGCGCCACCGAAAGCCCCCCCGCCGCCAATCCAAAGGGCAGACCAACAGGCAAACCCCGAGGCAACCACCAGCCGCGATCCGCCCGACTTCGTCCAAGTCGCCATGCCAACCTCCGAATCACGCGCCACATCCCGCGCGGGGACCAGTTATACCCTCACCAAACCCTTCCCGCCCCGAGACTTCTGTTCAGAATCCACCCGTCCGACCCGCGGCCCCTCCCGATCCCCCGCATCCCACATGCCAAGCTCCCACCCATCCCCCGCCGCACCCGCGTCTCCAACGCCAAGGGTCGCCAGTCTCCTCCCCTCCGCCACTGAACTCCTCGCCGCACTGAATCCGCACCTTGATACCACGGGGATGCTCGTCGGCAGGTCACATGAGTGTGACTTCCCACCCTCCATCCACGCCGTCCCCATCCTCACCGCCCCCCGGATCAGGCCCCACCTCCCTCCCGACAGCCCGATGGACGTGTCGTCCGACCCCGCCGCGATCGACGCCGCCGTCCAGCAGTCCCTCAAGGCCGGAGAGTCCCTGTACACCGTGGACGAGACGCTCCTCGCCTCGCTCCGACCCGACCTCATCCTGACCCAGGATCTCTGCAAAGTCTGCTCCGTCGACCTGCCGACCGTCCAGCGCCTCGCGCGCACCCTCCCCGGTCCACCCAGAGTGGTCTCCCTCAATCCATCGACCATCGAGGACGTCCTCGATGATCTCCTCCGCGTCGGCGATGCCCTCGGACCGACCTGGGCCGTCCGCGCCGACCTCGCCATGGTCGCCCTCCGCGAGCGCCTCTTCCGCGCCGAAGACTTCGTCAACCCCTACCTCGACGGCCCCGCCGTCGCGCTCCTCGAGTGGACCGACCCCCTCTTCTGCGCCGGACACTGGTCCGCACAGCTCATCGAACGCGCCGGCGCACGACACCCCTGGAACCCCACCGTCCCGCGCCCGGACTCCGGCGCCGCCCGCGGCCCCCAGCAGGGCAGCCGCGTCGCCCCCCCCTCGCGCGCCATCACCCCCGCCGACCTCCTCGCCCACCAACCCGACGCCCTCATCATCGCCCCGTGTGGATTCTCTCTCGCCCAGTCCCGCGCCTGCGCCGAGCACCTCAGCCGCCAACCCTGGTGGCCCGACCTCCCCGCCGTGCGCACCGGCCGCGTCGCCGTCGTCGATGGAAACCAGATGTTCAACCGCCCCGGCCCGCGCCTCGTCGACGCCTTCGAGTTCCTCGTCGGTTTCATCAACGATCGCCCCGAACTCATCCCGCCCGGCTTCCCCTGGCGCCCGTTCCCATAAGCGCGTCGCAGCAATCCACGCCCGCCCTGCCAAGAAACCCCTCGGTCCATCCTCCCAATACAGGTAGACTGACAGTCTCCACCCGGAGCACGTTCCATGAACCCCGAAACCTACGACATCCTCGACCGCTTCCTCGACGACGAGGTCCTCATGCCGATCATCTTCGGCGCCGTCGCCATCGTCGCCATCGTCTTCGGCACCGTCGCCCACATGGTCAAGGCCGTCGCCCGCGAACGCACCCGGCGCGAGCTCGCGGCTTACATATCCGAGGGAACCATCACTCCCGAACAGGCCGAACGCCTCAGCAAGGCCCGCACGCCCGATCGCTGAGGACCACCCCCATGAACACCCTCACGCTCGCCGCACTCGAAGCCAATGCCGTCACGATCCTCCTGATCGTCGGGTCCTTCTTCGCCTTCTGGATCCTCCTGGCAACCATCGACTCCATCCACAAGACCAACCAGCGCGAACGCACCGCCCGTGAGATCGCCGCCTACGTCGCCGAGGGCTCCATCTCCGCCGTCGACGCCGGCCACATGCTCGAGTCGCAGAACCGCGCCAAGCTCCGCGATCGCCTCGCCGAACTCGTCGCCGAGCAGTGGATCGACGTCGAGACCGCAAAGAAGATCCTCGGTGACGAACAGAAACCCGAGTTCGTCGTCACCGCCGGCATCGGAGCGCCGACCAAGCCCAGGCCCGCCCAAACCTGAGGATCGATCATGCCAAGCCAACTCGCCGCGATCGACCCATCACTGATCTTCGCGCTCATCGCCGCCGCGTTCTTCGCCTACTGGATCCTCATGGCCACCATCCACAACTGCCACAAGACCGCGCAACGCGAGCGGACCACGCGCGAACTCGCGGCCTACGTCGCCGAGGGCTCCATCACCGCCGATCAGGCCGAGCAGCTCATCTCCGCACGCGCACGGTCCGACCTCCGAGAGGACCTCTCGAACAAGGCCGCCGCAGGATGGATCTCCGCCAAGAACGCTCGCCAGCTCATGATCGACGGCGATCCGAAATCCCCCCAAGCCCGCTCCCAGGCCCATGGCGCCTAGCCCCCACTGCCGCGGAACCGACACCATGCTCACGCTCGCAGACATCGATTCGACCGTCATCCCCGTCCTGATCATCTCCGGTGGCATCCTCATCGCCATCCTCTCCGTCGTCCTTACCAACATCCGGGGCATCGTCGCCTCCCGCTCCTCCGAGCAGACCAGACGCGAGATCGCCGCCTACGTCGCCGAGGGCACCATCACGCCCGATGAGGCCGAACGCCTCCTGAAGGCCGGTCCGAGCAAGTCGCGCCAGGGCGGCTGCTGATCACGCCGCCACGCCGAGCATCCGAACCATGAACCACGACATACTCCTCACGCTCGCGTCGGACTCGCAGGAGATCGTCCTCGTCGGTGGCATTGTCATCGCTCTCGTCGCCATCGTCTTCAGCTTCGTCCGCGCCATGGTCCTCGGCACCGCCCGCGAACGCTCACGCCGCGAGATCGCCGCCTACGTCGCCGAAGGCACCATGACCGCCGAAGAAGGCGAACGCCTCATCAAGGCCGGCAACCCCACAGACAACGACTGATTCCGTTCGATCTCCGTCCGGGTGACCACGCGCCATTCTTGTCTTTCCTCCCCCTACCTATTGCCCATTGCCCCTTCCCACACCCCTTCCTTGACCTCAACTCACTCGCCTCTACTCTCATCCATGGCGACCCTCTCAACTCGGTCCGGATCCACCTCACATCCAGCACCCGCGTCCGCCGCCGCCCCTCACGCGGCACACGCAACCCCCGCGCCCGCCCAACCCGACGCCACGCACACGCCCACCTCCTCCGGCGCGCCCCTCGTCTCTTGGCAATCACACCCCAAGATCGTCGCCGAGGGCGTCACCTTCGACGATGTCCTCCTCATCCCGCGCTTCAGCGACGTCATGCCCGGCGACGCCGACACCTCGACGAAACTCACCCGCGCCATCACGCTCAACATCCCCCTCCTCTCCGCGCCCATGGACACCGTCACGGAGTCCGCTCTCGCCATCGCCCTCGCCCAGGAAGGCGGCATCGGCATCATCCACAAGAACCTCTCCGTCGAGGCCCAGGCACGCGAGGTCGCCAAGGTCAAACGCTCCGCCAACGGCATCATCGCCGATCCCATCACGCTCGGCCCCACCGACACCGTCGCACACGCCAAGCAGCTCATGCGTCAGCACAACGTCAGCGGCTTCCCCGTGACGGAGGACGGCTCCAAGGACCTCCGCTCCAAGGGCAAGCTCCTCGGCATCCTCACCCGCCGCGACCTCAAGTTCGCCGACCACGACACCACCCTCGTCCGCGACCTCATGACGAAGGAAGGCCTCATCACCTCGCACGCGGGCACCACGCTCGCCGAGGCCGAGACCATACTCAACCACGCCAAGGTTGAGAAGCTCCTGCTGGTGGACAAGGCCTTCAACCTCGCGGGCCTCATCACCATGCGCGACGTCGAGCGCCAGAGCCAGTTCCCTCGCGCCAGCCGCGACGCCCGAGGCCGCCTCATGTGCGGCGCCGCCGTCGGCGTCGACCAATACGAGCGCGTCGAGGCCCTCCTCGCCGCCGACGTCGACGTCATCACCGTTGACACCGCGCACGGCCACTCGGCCAACGTCCTCCGCACCGTCAAGGCCATCAAAGCCAAGCACAACCTGCAGGTCATCGCCGGCAACATCGCCACCGCCGACGCGGCGCGAGACCTCATCAAGGCCGGCGCCGACGCGATCAAGGTCGGCATCGGCCCCGGCTCCATCTGCACCACCCGCGTCGTCACCGGCGTCGGCGTCCCCCAGATCACCGCCATCATGTCCGCCGTCGAGGGTGCGAAGGGAACCGACGTCCCCGTCATCGCCGACGGCGGCATCCGCCTCTCCGGCGACATCGCCAAGGCCATCGCCGCGGGCGCCTCCACCGTCATGATGGGCTCCCTCTTCGCCGGTCTCGATGAATCCCCCGGCGAACTCGTCATCTCCGGAGGCCGCCGCTACAAGACCTACCGAGGCATGGGCTCCGAGGGCGCCATGGCCGCGGGCTCCGCCGATCGCTACCGCCAGGCCGACAAGGTCGGCGCCGACGGCAAGCCCCAGATGAAGTTCGTCCCCGAGGGCGTCGAGGGCCTCGTCGCGTACCGAGGCACACTCGCCGAGTTCGTCTACCAACTCGTCGGCGGGCTGCGCTCCGCGATGGGCTACTGCGGCTGCCGCACCATCGACCAGTTCCGGGCCGACTCCCGCTTCTGCCGCGTCTCCGGCGCAACCGTCGTCGAGAACCACCCGCACGACATCCGCATCACCAAGGAATCACCGAACTACACGGTCGAGCACGCGGCGAAGGTGTGAGGATCCTCTCGGACACACGACCTCGAATCTTGCTGCCTTGAAGGGAGCCCCGAGCGCAAGCTCGGCGGTGGCGTTGGGTATCGTCGTCGATGGCCTTGAAACAGCGATCTCTATAGCATCCCGCACATGAGAGTGTTCATACTCGGTGCAGGGTTTTCGTGCGGTCTCGGTTATCCACTCGAGAAGCAACTGGTCGACGAGATACTTCGCTACTGGAACAGTCGTCGCAAACCGGACCACATCAAGGCATTGAACGGGCTCCGCAAGACGCTCGCGAACTTCGATCAGCGAAAGGAAGAAGCTGTCGGGATCGAAGAGCTCTTTGAGTTCATCACGACCGTGATTGTCCCCTTCCTCTCGCTGAGACACCAGCAAGATCCAGATCCTGTCGTCCTCAGCGGGCCGCTTCGCGTGCGCGAGCAAACGACAGACATGATGCGAGAGGCGATTCGAGCCGTTGCCGCAGTGCTATGCGGCTATGCGCAGAATGAGACGCTCTCACCTGTCGATCGTTTCGCGGAGTCAATGGCGGATGATGATGTAGTCATCACGCTGAACTACGATACCGCTGTAGAAAGAGCACTGCTGCGATGCGGCCGCACACCAGATTTCGGGTTTCGTGGCACCGATGATGCGACAGCAACTCCTGGGCACACACGCGTACTCAAGCTTCATGGGTCGATTGACTGGACCGCGACTTGCCCAACCCAGCAATGGGACAACACCTCGGGATTCCGCCTGTTGTACGGAGGACCGCACGTTGATGGCGATGACGATGATTATCGCCGCACGCTCGACCCGTCAGATCTCGCGTGCCTGTGGGGCATCGACGGACAGAAGCACCTTGATGCACTAGCCGAAGGAACCTTATGCGATACGCGCGGCACTCTGCTTCTGCCGGCTCTTGCCGGTCTCGGTCTTGAGAAGAATCCTGCGACCATTCCGGGAATGGGACACGTACATGCGCTTGCTCACTGGTGCCTACGTCGGGCCGATTCAGTCGTGGTCGTCGGGTACTCATTCCCGGCGACGGATCGGTATATCTCGTACTTGTTCCGCACCGCCTTCCAGCGCTCGATGCGAAACGGTGGTCCTCGTCTTCGAATCGTTGATCCGAATCCGCAGGCAGCCCATCGAAACACGAGGGTCGCAGTTCAAGAGTGCGTCCTGGATGCTCGCCGCATGGAAGACATCACCGATTGGCGTGCGCTGTGAGAGTGGCAAGTCGGCCGGCGGCCCCGACCTTCCTTGCCCCCAATGCCACCAACGTTGCCAGCCCAGCGACAACCTCAATGTCCCCGTTCTACTCCAAGCGTCCCGAAGGGACGCCGGGCTGTAGCCACGCGGCGCAGCGCAGTCGCGAAGCGACAAGCCAGCCCGTGGAACGCGTACACCCCACCCCCTCTCTCCTGTATTCTCCTCTTGCCCCGGCAGGGGCAAAGGAGGATCACATGCCCGGCACTTATTCCCAGCTGCTGTACCACACGGTCTTCTCAACCAAGACGCGCGAACCCTGGATCCAGCCCGACATCGCACCGCGTCTCTTCGCCTACATCGGCGGCATCATCCGCGCCGAACGCGGCGTCCTTTATGACATCGGCGGCGTCGCCGACCACATCCACCTCTACCTGCGCTGGCGCCCCGACGGCGCCGTGTCCGATCTCCTGCGAACCGTCAAATCGCGCTCTTCAAAGTGGGTGCATGAAGAGTTCCCGGCGCTGCGTGCGTTCGAATGGCAGGAGGGATACAGCGCGTTCACGGTCAGCAAGTCGCAGGAAGCCGCGGTGAAGAAGTACATCGCCGGACAAGAAGAGCATCACAAGAAGGAGGACTTCAAGTCAGAGCTCCTGCGCATCCTCCGCGCCCACGAGATCGAGTTCGATGAGCGATACGTCTTCGACTGAGCGTGCCCCAGCGCGCGAGTCCTCTGCCCCGCCGGGGCAGAGTGCTTCGTGGCTTCGTGACGCTTTCCACGGGCTTGCTCGTCCCTTTGGGACATCGCCGCGCCCGTGGCTACATCCCCTCGCCCCTCGCGGGGCGAAGAACCGCAGCTCTGCGGCAAGCTCGGTGCTCCCTTGAACCCGTCTTGCTCCGAGCGTCCCGAAGGGACGCCGGGCTGTAGCCACGCGTGGGGGGGCGCAGCGCCGTCGCGAAGCGACAAGCCAGCCCGTGGAACGCGCACACCCCACACCCCTCTCCTTCCTTCCGATCCCGAGCGCCAGAGGGGAGACAGATTCGTACTCGCGACGGACACCACCGCCGACTCGAACCCCAGGATTCCGAGTGCCATCTCTGATAGGGGCCTCACCCGCGCGCCAAGTCTCCCGTGACCGGTCCCGTCCCACGACGATTCAGGACCGCAAGAAGGAGATCATCCATGCGCTCACCCGTTGCACTCCCCTCCGGCCGATCGCGCCTCGCCGCCTCCCTCATGCTCGCCGCGGGAAGTCTCTCCGCGCACGCCCAGCTCGTCCCCTACCGCGGGCTGGATCGCGTCGCGACCCCTTCCGTCGCGACCGCCTCCGCCGCGCTCGCCGCCGAGTCCGACTGGCTCAGGGATGCCGCGCTGCTCGGCCCCATTCACACCGTTGACATGGAATCACTGACGCCCGGCGCAAGCGGCACCTCGCACCTCGTCGCGCCCGGCGTCACGATACGGGTCCGAAACGGCGCACGACCGGACAAGCTCGTCGTCGAGAACGCGCCGAGCAGCTACGGCCCGACGAAGGGCTTCAACTCAACCTCCGGCGGCACCAATCACCTGCGATACGCCAACGGCGACATCGCCTGGCCTCCCCAGATCACCTTCACCTTCAGCAAACCGATCTGCGCCTTCTCTCTCTTCATCACCGGCGAGGGACACTCCGGCCTCATCGGAGACTACGGCTCAACCCGGTTCCTCCTCGACGGCTCCATCCACCCCGCGATGTTCCTGGGCGACAGCGGATATCCCTACTGGCCCTCTCACGATCAGCACAACGTGCGCTTTGGCGGCCTCATCGACCCGACCGATTCGATCACATCCGTCACCATCGCCCTGCGCTTCCTCTCGTCGGACACCGCGTGGCACTCGAGCTTCTCGATCGACGACGTCCGCTGGGTTGAAGCGCCCGTGCCGGCGCCCGGTGCTCTCAGTGTTCTGGGGCTTCCGCTGCTCGCGATGCGGCGCAGACCAAGCACGCGCCTGCCCTGAAGCAACCTCCCGTCGCCACCGACGAAGCCCCGCACCACCCGCTCCCACCCCGACCGGCCCGTCAACCCAAAAAAAGACGCCGCCGGCCCCATCTCGGGTCCGGCGGTCTTGTCCAATGGGCCAGGGCAGATTCGAACTGCCGACCTCACCCTTATCAGGGGTGCGCTCTAACCAACTGAGCTACTAGCCCTTACGCGCTCGGATGCCCGAGTCGGGCACCCGCCGCCCCGTCCTTGCCGGAACGGGCAGAGAGTATATCGGCCGCCCACCGGGGAGTCATCTCCCCAACCCGCCTCCTCCCCCCGCTCCCCGCTCCGGCCCGACCACCGCCCCCTTCGTCCGCGAAAAAGGGGACACGGGCACCCGAGAAAGTGCCCGCTCCCTTGCAGCCCATCTGGCAATGGATATGGCACCGCCAGATGCGTCCTCAGCTTCTCCAGTGGCCGCTCGATGCCGAATCCTCCGGACCGAGCGGGGCATGCGAGCAGGACCGAGCGACACCCTCGGACCGGACACCCGGCCCGCCGCCACGCGGCTGGTTCACTCGTTTCCCTTCGTCGCCGGATCACAATCCCCGGCTCCGATTCACATCCCACCGGAGCAAGCGTCTCAACGCACCCCCGCGCGCGCACCTCAGAAAAAATTCTTCTCAATCCCGCGCCGCACCCCGCCCACCCCCTCCCGCCCTCCACCCCGTCCCGCACTCGGGGCACTTGTCGGCGTTCGGCGTGCCGCTCATGTCATACCCGCACACCTCGCAGTGCCCGCCGTACCAACGCTTGCGCCGCTTCATCAGGATCGGAAGATAGATCGCCGGCCCCAGCGCAAACAACCCAACACCACCGCAGATCGCAAGCGCCCATAAGGTCCCCGCGGCGCAGTAGCAGTCGTTCTTGCGGCGGACCATCACGTCGAGCGGGACGATCGCGACGACCTCAACGACGGTTCCGGTGAAGAGTCGCGCCGACCAGCGCGCCAGCGTGCTCTCCTGTCTCTCCTGCCGCGCGAACGCGACAAGCAGCGGCGTCGCCGTCACCCATCCCACGCCCTGCATGATGATCAGGCCCCAGAAGACGATCTCCCACTCGACGAGCTCCGGCGCGTTCAGGAGCGTCAGCGCGACCTCGATGCCCGCGGCAACAAGAGCGATCAGGAGGGCGATTCCCGCGAACGCCGCGAGCCCCATCGTGATCCACACCGAACGCCCCGTCCGCTTCAATCCCGGCCTCCGCACCGGCCAGAGGAAGAGTGTCTGAAGGATCGCCAGCGAGGCGCCGACGATGAGCGCAAGCCCGATCGCCTCGCGGCTGAAGAGGTACGAGAGCGCATCGTCCCACTCCCGCACCACGGCCACCGGCCCCACCCACGCCAGCACCGTCTGCCCGAGCCACATGAGCAGCATGAGCCGCCAGCGGATGCTCATCGACCGTGCCGATGCGTCCATGGATCCAAGCGTACCAGCTTGGCGGCACGTCGCCCGGCGCGCCCCCCCGCTCAGCAAACCCGCCGCTCACTACCATTCCCACCTATGCCAACCCCCGCCTACCAGCGCTGCATCAATCCAGACTGCGCCGCCGAGTACCCCATCGACCGCGTCCTCGTCGCCTGCGAACGCTGCGCCGAGCTCCTCGACGTCGATTACGACTGGTCGAAGTTCCCGCATCGCGACTGGTCCTGGTTCGAGCTCCGCTCCAGCACGCGCGGGCCGCGCGGCGCCGCCGGCACAGGCCTCTCCGGAAAGGGCCTCGCCACCGCCTCCGCACTCGACTTCTCCGGCGTCTGGCGCTTCAGGGACCTCCTCCCCTTCTGGCGCGACGAATCCCAGATTGTCACCATCGGCGAGGGACGGACAAACCTCCAGCGGGCCGACCAGATCGCCCGCGAGATCGGCATGGACGTCGCACCCGACGGCTCAAATCTCTACCTCCAGTACGAGGGCTTCAACCCCTCCGGCTCCTTCAAAGACAACGGCATGACCGCCGCCTTCACGCACGCACGCATGGTCAACGCCAAACGCGTCGCCTGCGCCTCCACCGGAAACACCTCCGCCTCCCTCGCCGTCTCTCCCTCGCCGTCTACGGCGCACTCAGCGGCATGAAGTGCTTCGTCTTCATCGGCGATGGCAAGATCGCCTACGGCAAGCTGTCGCAGGCGCTCGAGTACGGCGCGACGACGCTGCAGGTCGCGGGCGACTTCGACGCATGCCTCGCCCGCATCCGCCACATCGCCGAGAAAATGCCCGAGACCGGCGTCTACCTCATGAACTCCGTCAATCCCTTCCGACTCGAAGGACAGAAGGCCATCATGTACCGCGTCCTCGAAGGACTCGACTGGCAGGTCCCCGACTGGATCGTCGTCCCCGGAGGCAACCTCGGCAACTGCTCCTCCTTCGGCAAGGCCTTCATCGAGCTCCATCGCCTCGGACTCATCACCAGGATGCCCCGCCTCGCCATCATCAACGCCAAGGGCGCCAGCACCCTCGATCGCATCTACAACGGACTTGGCGTCCACTGGAACGGCGGCCGCTACGACCGCGCGAGGGTCAAGGCCGAGTACGATCGCATGGACAGCGCGGGGGAGCGGGCGCACACGGTGGCGACGGCGATCGAGATCAACCGCCCCGTCAACCTCCCCAAGGCCCTCCGCGCGCTGGAAGCGATGAACGGCGTGGTTCGTGTCGCAGACGACCGCTGCATCGTCGAGCACAAGGCCCTCGTCGGGCGATACGGCTTCGGCTGCGAGCCCGCATCCGCCGCGAGCGTTGCCGGCGCTCGCATGCTCGTAAAGGAGGGCGTCATCAAGCCGAACGAGACGGTGGTGTGCATTCTGACGGGACACGTCCTGAAGGACCCCGATGTCACCGTCGAGTACCACACCGGCATCAGCGCGAAGAAGTCCGCGGACGGCGCCGGATCCTCGAAGGCCGGGCCGCGTGAGGTCCACATCCCGATCGGACGAAACGCCAATCCGCCGATCAAGGTCGCGGATGATCTCGATGCGATCCTCAAGGCGATGGGGGCGAGGTGAAGAACTCCGATCTGTGGCGCATGAGCACACGACGCGTGACTCTCTGGGTACCTGATACAAGGAGATTCAATGCTGCCACTCATCCTCCTGGGAACTGGCTTCGGCTTGGCCGTGACGCTTGCGTCGCTCTGGTGGAAGCGACGAGTACCCCCTGATGTCTTCCGCCGTCGGATGCGTCTGCTGAGCGCCGTCGGACTCGTCTGTGGGATCACGATCGCGATCATCATCCTCGTACGCACCTGATTGAAGCATCTACATATCCAACTCAAGAGGCCCGGCAACTCGCCGGGCCTCTTCGCTTCACACTGCTGATGTCATCCAATCAATCGTCTCGCGCCCGATCGCCGCTCCGGCGATCGGAGATCGCTTACTTCCCGCCCATGATCGCGGCCTGGGCCGCCGCGAGACGCGCGATCGGGACGCGGAAGGGGGAGCACGACACATAGTCCATGCCGACCTTGTGGCAGAAATGGACGGAGGAGGGGTCGCCGCCGTGCTCGCCGCAGATGCCGACCTTCAGGCCCTTCGCAGTCTGGCGGCCCTTCTCGATGCCCATCTTCACCAGCTGGCCCACGCCGCTCTGATCCAGCGACTGGAACGGGTCCTTCTCCAGGATGTCGCGACCGAGATAGTCCGGCAGGAACGAGTTGATGTCGTCGCGGCTGAACCCGAACGTCATCTGCGTCAGGTCGTTCGTCCCGAAAGAGAAGAAGTCCGCGTGCTGCGCAATCTCGTCCGCCGTCAACGCCGCGCGGGGAATCTCGATCATCGTCCCGATCTTGATGTCCAGCCGGGGCGAGAAGTCCTCATCCGCCTTCACCTGCGCGATCGTCTTCTCCACCTGCTCGCGGAGGAGCGAGAGCTCGCGCTTCGTGCCGACCAGCGGGATCATGATCTCCGGCAACGCCTTCACGTTCTCACGCAGGCACTCGATCGTCGCCTCGACGATCGCACGCACCTGCATCACCAGGATCTCCGGGTACGTCACGCACAACCGACACCCGCGATGACCCAGCATCGGGTTCATCTCGTGCAGCTGCGCCACACGCTGCCTCACCTTGTCCAGCGAGACGCCCGTCATCTGGGCCATCTCCTTCTGCGCCTCCGGCTCGTGGGGCAGGAACTCGTGCAGCGGCGGATCAATCAGCCGGATCGTCACCGGAAGCCCGTCCATCGCTCGGAAGATCCCGATGAAGTCGTTCCGCTGATAGGGCAGCAGCTTCGCCAGCGCCCGCTCACGCGCCTCCACCGTCTCCGCCAGGATCATCTCACGCATCGCCTTGATGCGATCGCCCTCGAAGAACATGTGCTCCGTACGCGTCAGGCCGATCCCCTCCGCGCCGAACTCACGCCCCCGCTTCGCGTCGTTCGGGGCGTCCGCGTTCGTCCGCACGCCCAGCGTCCGGTACTTGTCCGCCCACTTCATCAGACGCGCAAAGTCGCCCGAGAGCGTCGGCTCCACACGCGCGATCGTCCCCGCCATCACCTCGCCCGTCGAGCCGTCGATCGAGATCACGTCCTCCCGTCCGTACGACTTGCCCCCGACCGTGAAACGCCCCTTGTCCGCCTCGATGTGGATGTCGCCGGCGCCGGCCACGCAGCACTTGCCCCACCCGCGCGCGACCACCGCCGCGTGGCTCGTCATGCCCCCCGTGCTCGTCAGGATCCCCGCCGCAGAGTGCATCCCCTCCACGTCCTCAGGGCTGGTCTCCTTCCGCACCAGGATCACGCTCTCGCCCGCCTGCTTCCGCTTCACCGCCTCGTCGGCCGTGAACGCCGGCTTGCCCACCGCCGCGCCCGGAGACGCCGGAAGCCCCTTGGCCAGCACCTTCGCGATCGCCTTCTTCGTCGGATCGAACGAGGGCAGCAGCAGCTGCGTCAGGTCACCCGCCGGAACCCGCAGGATCGCCGTCTTCTCGTCGATCAGCTTCTCCTTCACCATGTCGCACGCGATCTTCACCGCCGCGGCGCCCGTCCGCTTGCCCGTGCGCGTCTGCAGCATGTACAGCGTGCCGCGCTCGATCGTGAACTCGATGTCCTGCATCTCGCGATAGTGCTTCTCCAGCGTCCCCTTGATCTTCAGGAGCTGCTGGTGCACCCGCTTGTTCCACGCCGGCATCTCGTCCACCGGCTTCGGCGTCCGGATGCCCGCCACCACGTCCTCGCCCTGCGCGTTGATCAGGAACTCCCCGTAGAACGTGTTGTCGCCCGTCGACGGGTTCCGCGTGAACGCAACGCCCGTCCCCGAGTCGTCGCCCATGTTCCCGTACACCATCGACTGCACGTTCACCGCCGTCCCGTTCAGACCGCTGATCCCC
Source organism: Phycisphaerales bacterium (assembly GCA_026647565.1). Taxonomy (GTDB): domain Bacteria; phylum Planctomycetota; class Phycisphaerae; order Phycisphaerales; family UBA1924; genus JAHBWV01. The sequence goes on from JAPKGU010000105.1 coordinate 26,327, forward strand.
GCAAGACGACGGTAAGAGATCGCACGGTCCGCGTTCCAGGACTTGAACACCGCCTCGATCGCAAGCTCCAGCTGCTTGAACGGATTCTGCGGGAACTCGTCGCCAACGTACTTCCGGTAGACCTCCTTGTACGCGCGGCACAGATCCCGAAGCCCCTCCGCCGGAACGTCCGTGTCCGCCTCCGCCCGGTACTTCCGCTTGATCTCGTCGAACGCGTGCTCGAAGTGCTCGTGGTCCACGCCCATCACCACGTCACCGAACATGTTGATCAGACGCCGGTACGCGTCGAACGCAAAACGCTCGTTCTTCGTCGCCTTCGCAAGTCCCTCGACCGCCGCGTCCGTCAGACCGAGATTCAGGATCGTGTCCATCATCCCGGGCATCGACACCGCAGCGCCCGAACGCACCGACACCAGCAGCGGGTTGTCCACCGAGCCGAACACCTTCCCAAGCTCCTTCTCGAGCAGGGCGATGTTCTTGTGAACCTCGTTCATCAGACCCGTCGGAAGACGCTTCCCCGCGTCGTAATACCGCGCGCACGTGTCCGTCGTGATCGTGAATCCAGGAGGCACCGGAAGACCGATCGACGTCATGTCCGCAAGATTCGCCCCCTTGCCGCCCAGCAGCAGCTTCAGCGATGGACCGCCCTCGGTCCGCGTCTTCCCGAAGTAGTACACCATCTTCCCGCCCTTCGGCGCAGGCCCGGACGCACCCGCGCCGACTTCGACGGGGACCAGATGGCGGTTCATCTGCCGCTGTCGATCGAAGCGCAGGCGGAGGCGCACGTTCTGATGAT
>JAPKGU010000106.1 GCA_026647565.1 Phycisphaerales bacterium
ATGAGTGCGGCGACGAGGATGCAGGCGCCGCCGGAGTAGGCGGCGAGCCGGACGGAGGTGTCGATGTAGGAGCCGATGAGGATTCCGAGCATGCCGAGGACGAAGATGGCGGGGATGACGGGGTAGAGGGGGACGCGGTAGCCCTCGCTACGCGGCTCACGCTTGGCGCGCTGGCGGAGGACGATGACGGCGGCGCCGGTGAGGACGAAGAAGACGCCGTCGATGAACATGACGCCGACGAGCAGTCGGTCGACGGCGTCGACGCCGCCGGCGCCGAAGCCGAAGAGGACGATGAGCGACAGGACGACCATGAGTCCGATGGCGGCGACGGGCGTGCCGAAGCGTGGGTTCAGTCGACCGAAGGGTCGGAAGAACTTTCCGTCGCGCGACATGGCGTAGGCGAGCCGGGGGGCGGAGAGGAACTGCACGTTGAGGACGCCGAAGGCGGAGATGGCGACGGCGCCGGCGACGATGCGGGGGACCCAAGCGGAAGCGCCGGGGGAGCCCGAGAGGGCGGCGGCGACGGCGTCGGAGGCGACGGTCTTGCTTGCGGCGACGCCGTGCACTCCGAGGAGGTGGAGGTAGGCCCAGTTGACGAGCATGTAGACGGAGATGACGACGAGGACGCCTCCGATGATGGCGCGAGGGAGGGCGCGCTTTGCGTCTTTGACCTCGCCGGAGATCCAGAGGGCCTGCTGCCAGCCGCCGTAGGAGTAGAAGGCGGGGACGAGGGCGGCGAGGATTGCGGCGAAGGGTGCGGCGGTGCGGGTGGTCTCCGCGGCGGGGATTGATGCGAGCGCGGCTGTGGGCCATGAGCCGAAGGCGACGGCGAGGCCGACGACGGTGAGGAGCGTCAGGACCTTGGAGTAGACGGTGATGTTTTGGATGCGCGAGCCCCAGCGGGCGCCGAGGGCGTTGGCGCCGGAGAGCCCGAGGATCATGACGGTTGCCATGGCCATGAGCAGCATGTCCTGCTGTTCGGTGACGGCGTTGCCTGTGGCGGCGACGTAGGCGTATCGCGCGCAGAGGAGGGCCATGATGCAGATGGAGCCGCACTCGATCGCGGTGGTGTTGCAGAAGACGAAGAGGTACGCGGGGAAGGGGCCGTAGGAGTCGCGGAGGACGCGGTACTGGGCGCCGCTGTCGTGGTATCTGGCGCCGAGCTCGGCGAAGGCCATGGCGCCGCAGAGGGCGATCATGCCGCCGATCGCCCAGGCGATGAGGGCGAGCGAGCCGCTGCCCGTCATGCGGGCGACGGTGGAGGGTGTGAAGAAGATGCCGACGCCGATGATGGCGCCGATGACGACGCAAGCGGCGTCGCGGGTGTTCAACACACGCGCCGGTCCGCCCGTTGCCTCAAGATCCGTCCGCGCTTCCATGTGGGAGAGCAGACCATGAAATGGTGCGGAGGGCAAGTGGGCGGGGGCGCACAAATAGCAAATGGCAAAGGGTCAAATGGCAAACCTCGAAGAGGAATCGCACAGAGAGGAGTGGGCGGTGTCGGAGAAGGAGTTGCCAGCGGTGCAGATGCCAAAGGGCCACATCGGAGAAGAAGGGCGCAGCGCGGGCTGCGGGAAACCGACCGGAGACGCACCGGTTCCGGCCCCCAAGCGGGCCGGGAACCGGTGGCACCCGCGAAGGGAGCGATGCTTCATTGCACCGATCTTCTTCGAGGCGGCGAAGATGCGGTGGCACGGGATGCGGTGGCACGGGAAGTGGCGGTGCGGGTGGCCAGGTCGGCGATGAAGATGGCCAGGCCGATCCAGATCAGGACGAAGGCGAGGAGGCGGTTGCGGTCGAGGGTTTCGTTGAAGAGCAGCGTCGCGGTGATGAGTTGGATGGTCGGGTTGATGTACTGCAGGAAGCCGAGGATGGAGAGTGGGAGGCGCTGGGCGGCGGCGGCGAAGAAGACAAGGGGGACGGCGGTCATGACGCCCGCGAAGGAAAGGAGCGCGAGGGTCGGGGGCGCGTTGATTCCGGCGGGGCCTGCCTCGGGTCTGGTGTGTGCCCACGCGATCCAGGCGAGGGCGAGGGGCGCGAGGAGCGCGGTCTCGACGAAGAGGCCGATCACGGGGCCGACGTCGGTGCGCTTGCGGATGAGTGAGTAGAGCCCGAAGGAGACGGGGAGGACGATGGCGATCCAGGGGAGGCCGCCACGGGTGATGGTGAGCCACGCGACGCCGCACGTGGCGAGGGCGACGGAGATCCATTGCGCGGGGCGGAGGCGTTCGCCGAGGAAGGCCATGCCGAGGAGGACGGTGAAGAGGGGGTTGATGAAGTAGCCGAGACTCGACTCGAGGACGCGGTTGGTCTCGACGGCGTAGATGAAGCCGAGCCAGTTGATGCCGATGCAGATGGTCGAGGCGAGGAGGGCGAGCGTGGTGCGTCGGTTGCGGAGGACGCGGGCGACGGATGCCCAGCCGCGGGTGGCGGCGATGAAGAGCGCGAGGACGAGAAATGACCACGCGATCCTGTGGCAGAGGGAGAGGACGGCCGGTGAGCCGGCGTTGGTGAGGGCCTTGAAGTAGAGCGGGCCCATGCCCCACCAGGTGTAGGAGGCGACGCCGAGGGCGATGCCTGCGCCGAGGGACTTGGCGTGTGATGTGTGTGGTGGTTCGAGTTGGGGGGCGAGTTGGGGCGCGTTGCGCTCGGTCACGGGGCGGATGGTAGATCGAGGATCTTCACGACCGGGAAAAGAAGAAGCGCCGGCCGCCCGCGGGCGACCGGCGCTTTGAAGAGCGAGAAGTGTCGGAAGGATCAGGCGCGACGGCGGCGAGCGACGAGGCCGACGCCGGCGAGGAGGGCCATGGAGGCGGGAGCGGGGACGACGACGATGTCGGTGAACCCAGTGAGGACGATCACGTCGTTGTCGCCGGAGGCGGTGAAGGCGAGGCCGACGGAGAGGGTGGTGTAGGAGGAGAGGTCCGGACCGGCAATGGGGCCGGTGGCGAACGCGCCGTAGTTGTAGAGCGAGCCGGAGGGGCCGGCGCCGAAGGAGACCGCGCCGCCGACGTCGACGCCGAGGTCGGTGTCAGGAGCGCCAACCCAGGAGCGCTGGAGCGTGGGGAAGATGAAGGGGGAGACACCGACGCCGTTGCCGGTGAAGTCGGTCATGCCACCGACGATCGAGGAGACGATCGTGGTCGCTCCGGGATCGAGGGTGATGGGCATGCTGAAGGTGAAGGCGAAGGACGACGCGGTGCCTGCATCGAGGACGGCGATGCCGTAGGCGAGGGTCGCGCCCGCGTCGCGGGGGCCGGGGAGGGCCTCGACGGTCGTGTCACCGAAGGTGTACACGGCGGGGACGAGGTGGAACTGCCCGCCGGACTCGAAGGACGCCATCTCATAAGAGGCGCCGTCGATCATGACGGTGGCAACGGGGCCGGCAGCAGCGACGCCCGCGATGGTCGCGAGAGCGGCGGCAGCGGCGAGGTGACGGAACGAACGCATGGGGACTCTCCTCTCCAGTATGGACACCAATGGAAGCTTGACTGACACCACGTGCGAACAGCCGCGTGGCAAGGAGGAAGATGCCACAGGATCTTGGAAATGCCATACTTACGAGCAGAAAACCCGCAGAATTGGGGTGCGTCGGATGCGGGTTTCCGATATTCGGACGGCGTTCGCAGACTATGGGACGGGCAAGTTGTGGGTTATGAGACGTCGCGCCGGCCGAGTTCTGGGACCGAATCGGCTTGCTTTAGTTCGCGTTGTGGTTGGTGCCTTGGTAGGATCTTGGTGACCACAGCGTGTATGGCTGTGGGTGTCCGAGGTGCGACTATGTCTGCGATTGCCTGATCCAGTTCGGTCCGCGGCGCTCTGTGATTCCGAACCGGCGAGTCCGGGGCGGTGTCGTGGCGGGCTTGTGGTTCGCGGGACCGAATGGCTGCGCCCTTCACGGGCGTTTCTCTCCAAGTGAGGCGGTTCGAGGTGCGTCGGCGGCGGTGCCGCGGCGCACGGACTTTCGCATTGCGGCGCGGCGGCTGGATCTCGCGATCCGGCGTTGCCGCTGCCGCCGGATTAGCGATCTACCCATGTCACACAAGTCTCGTCCGGATTCGTCGTTTACGTGCATCGTCTGCTCTGCCCGTGTGGGCCAGAGTTCCTGGGGCACTCGTCATCGGAACCACTGTCCGTGTTGTCTCTGGTCGCGTCATCTCGACGACGAGCCGGGGGATCGGCGGTGTGCGTGCCGCGAAGCGATGGAACCGATCGCGATCGAGGTGCGCCGTGATGGTGAGTGGGCGATCGTGCATCGCTGCACGGGGTGCGGGACGCTGCGAACGAATCGGGTGGCGGGGGATGACCACGAGTTGTCGCTGCTTGCGTTGGCGTTGAAACCGATCGCGACGCCGGCGTTTCCGCTCGGGGACATCGGGCGGAGATGACGGGAAGAGTCTGGCGCCGGGCCGGAGTGGGTGGGGAGCGTGAAGGGCCGCGCTCTTCGCTGCTCCGGCCCGGGGCCGCTATTCTGGGGCCTATGGCAGAGATCAGTATCAGGCCCGCGCGTGTCGAGGATGCGGGGTTCATTCTCCAGATTGTGCGGGAGTTGGCGGCGTATGAGCGTGCGCCGGACGCGGTGTTCATGACGGAGGATCTGGTGCGTCGGCACATCTTCGGCGTGGGTCTCGGGCCGGGGGAGCGCGGGCCGATCGCTGATGCGCTGATCGGTGAGGTGGATGGCGTGGCGCAGGGGTGCGCGGTGTTCTTCCACAACTACTCGACGTGGGTGGGCAAGCCGGGGCTGTATCTCGAGGACCTGTTTGTGCGGCCTGAGTCTCGCGGCGTGGGGCTGGGGAAGGCGCTGCTGAAGCGTGTGGCGGAGATCGCGGTGGAGCGCGGGTGCGAGCGGATGGAGTGGCTGGTGATCGACTGGAACGAGCCGGCGATCGGTTTCTACAAGTCGCTTGGGGCGGAGGCGCTCGATCAGTGGACGATGTTCCGGCTGAGCGGGGCTGAACTGAAGAAGCTGGGCGCGCGGAAGCGTGTGTGAACGGGTGCGACGTGCCGGTCAGATGCGGGTGGCGCGGAGGATCTCCTCGGGCGCGCGGATCGAGAGCGCGACGGCGGGCGTGTCGGGAGTGGTGAGCTCGAAGGCGATGGTGACGTCGGGAGCGCCCGCGGGGTGGAATGCGTGGCCGCCGAGGTGGGTGAGGCCGCGCCATGAGCCGCCGACGCGGCCGAGTGAGAGCGCGGCCTGTTTCTCCTGGAAGCGGACCTCGATGATCTCGTCGGCGCCTGCGGCGTAGCGGTAGTCGCCGAGGTAGATGGAGCGCGATTCGGCGGCGAGCGGGACGCTGTGGTATGGGGTGTCGGCGCCCGGGAGTGTGGAGAGATAGGCGACGACGGAGGCGGAGGGTTCGCCTCCGGCGCGGGCGTGGGCGGCGAGTGTGATGCCGTGGGGGCCGCGGGAGCGTTCGATGCCGGGCGTGACGGTGATCGCGGCGCGGACGGCGTCGAGGTTGCCGAGCATGGCGTGGGTGAAGATGTCTGGGCGAGCGCCGTGGTCGATGAGGATGGAGGCGATGGCGCGGTTTCCGACGTGGGATGCGGCGCCGAGGGCGGTCTCCCAGTCTCCGAAGCCCCAGTCCCACGCGGCGTTGGCGAGCTGCGGGCGCTGCTTGAGGAGGGCGTTGACGCGCTCGATGTTGCCGTGCGAGGCGCCGACCATCTCGCGGACGAGTTGAGGGGGTTGCGAGGGGAAGTTGGCGAGTGAGGCGTCGGAGGGGGCATAGGGGGAGGACGCCGCGCGTGCGCCGGCGCCGAGCTGGCCGGAGGCGAAAGAGGGAGAGGTCAGGCCGAGCCATGCGAGTGCGCCGGTGGAGCCGAGCAGACAGTTCCGACGCGTCAGGACGCTCATGGGGACCTCCTCGGGGTGAGGGGCGGGGGGCGTCCGCACACGCTCCCCACACAGACCCGATGCAAGGTGTAGCGGAACCGGGGTGGAAAGTTCCGGGCGTTCATGGGATGGCGGGAGGGGGATCTCGGCGGAGCGCGTGTTGAAAGCGGGCGTGTGGTTCGCCGTACCATTGAACATGGATTGGGTGTCGCTGGGGCTCACGACGGTGGCCCTGACCATCATTATGCTCTGTGTCGTGAGAGGCAGACGCCTGCCCGGTGAGCTTGCGGGGGCGGAGCTTGAGCGTTGGTTCGCGAGGAACGCGCGGCGGCTGTGGGTGCTGCTGGCGGGCACGGCGCTGGTGCTCGCTGGTGCTGGTTGGCGTGCTGATCGCGCCGCTGCCGGGACCGGGTTTCATGATCCTGGGGCCGCTCGGGATCGCGATGCTGGCGACGGAGTTCGTGTGGGCGCGGCGGCTGATGCGCGAGATGGACAGGCATTCGGCGGGGCTGAATGTCGGTGTGAACTGGTTCGTTCGGCGGACGCGCCTGTGGCTGGCGGTGTTCCTGCTCGCGTCGTTTCTGACCGGAGCGGCGGCGATCGGCATCTCGGAACGGCTGCCCGGATACGCGTACTGGCCGATCGTGTCGATCGGGCTGACCCTGACGGCGGTGATCACGATCCGGTCGTGGCGGCGGCACAAGCGGTTTCTGGCGGCGTGGAAGCTCCGGCGGGAACGCGAGGCGGCCAAGGGCGGGGGTGCGGCCCGGGCGGCGTGAGCGCGGCTTCGGGGTGATGAGGGGCGACCGGCAAGTCGGGGTCCCCCCAGAATGCGAACATTTGGGCGGCGTGGGCGGTACATCCGAGGTGCGGCGGGCATCGAATGGTGGAGGTCGTGTCCCTTGCCGGGCCGCGAATGGAGCGAACTGATCATGAAACTCTGGACGGCGGCGCTGCTCTTTGGAATCGCGGTGACGGCCTCGGGTCTGCTGACTCTGAGAGGTGTGACGGGCGGCGGCGTCGGGCTGGATGCGCCGGGTGCCGCGGCGCTCGTGCGGTTTGAGGACGGAACTCGCGAGGCCGGCCCCGGGTCGGCTTCGCCAGGGGATAGCACCATGAAGGCGACGCTTTCGGGCCCGCGCTATTCGCGCTCGGGCAACGACATCACGCGATTGGATGAGTCGAGGATCAAGGAGCTTGCGGCCAAGCTGTCGCCGGAGGATGCGCGGGTGATCCTGAAGAAGGGGACGGAGCCGGCGTTCTGCGGGAACCTGCTCGACAACAAGTTGCAGGGGACGTATGTGTGCAAGCTGTGCGAGCTGCCGCTGTTCTCGTCGGATGCGAAGTTCAACTCGGGGACGGGTTGGCCGTCGTTTTTCCAGCCGTTTGACAGGGACCATATTCGGTACGAGAAGGACGTGTCGCACGGGATGGTGCGTGTGGAGATCATGTGCGAGCGGTGCGGGGGGCACCTCGGGCATGTGTTCGACGACGGCCCGGCGCCGACGGGGCTTCGGTACTGCCTGAACTCGGCGTCGCTCGACTTTGTGGAGAAGGGGAAGGAGATGCCGGCGATGGCGCGGCCGGTCGCGATGCAGAAGGCGTACTTCGGAGGAGGTTGCTTCTGGGGCGTGGAGGATCGTTTCCAGCAGATCCCCGGCGTGATCAACGCGGTGAGCGGCTACCAGGGCGGCAAGGTCGAGAGGCCGACGTACAAGCAGGTCTGCTCCGAGGAGACCGGGCACGCGGAGGTCGTCGAGGTGACGTATGACCCGGCGCGGGTCTCGTACGGCGAGCTGCTCAAGTGGTTCTTCAAGCTGCACAACCCGACGACGCTCAATCGGCAGGGGCCGGATGTGGGCACGCAGTATCGCTCGGCGATCTTCGCGGCGGATCAGCAGCAGCGCGACGAGGCGTTGGCTTACATCGCGACGCTGCAGGCGACGGACAAGTACAAGAACAGGAAGATCGTGACGCAGGTGGCGCTGGTGTCGGAGGCGGGGCCGTTCTGGCCGGCGGAGGAGTACCACCAGGACTACCACGAGAAGCACGGCGGGTCGTGCGCGCTGCCGATGGAAGATGAGTGAGCCGAGAGGCCGTGTCCGAGACTGACCAATGAGGCCCGGCCCGCGCCGGGCCTCGTTCGTTTGTGCGGGCGCGTCTTCGAGTATCATGCGATCTCGAAGGAGGTGATCATGCTCACTCGCGCTCCGGTGCTCGCGATGCTCTTTGTGGCGTGTGGCGCGATCGGAGCGGCTCTCGGGGGCTGCTCGACACTGGAGTCCGCGCTCGCGGGTCTCGACAGGCCGACGGCGCGGGTGGTGGGGGCGGACCTGAAGGGTCTCACGATCGACGGGGTGTCGATCGACTTTGATGTTGAGGTGAAGAACCCGTATCGCGTTCCTCTTCCGGTGGGTTCGTTGCAGTATGCACTCGCGAGCGAGGGGCGGCAGTTCCTTGCCGGGAGTGCACCCTCGCAGGGCTCGATCCCGGCGAGGGGCGTGAAGACCCTGAGCGCGCCGGTCACCGTGCGGTTCGGCGATCTGCTCGCGGCGGTGCAGACCGTCCGTCCGGGCAAGGTCATCCCGTACAAGGCCGATCTCACGCTGGGCCTCGACGTGCCGGATGAGTTCGGCGGCCCGGTGTCGCTCCCGATCTCGAAGGAGGGCTCGCTCCCTGTCCCGGCGCCGCCGCGGATCGACGTGCGCGACATCTCGTGGGACGAGCTGTCGTACACGAGCGCGAAGGGGAAGGTTGTTCTCGGGATCACGAATCTCAACGAGTTTGAGGCGGCGTTGACAGGGCTCAACTACTCGTTCGGGCTGGGCGGGAAGACGGTCGCGAAGGCGAAGGCGTCGAAGCTGCCGTCGCTGGGCGCGGGGGAGTCGGGCGAGCTGGTGATCCCGCTGAGCATCAGGCCCATCGATCTGGGGATGGCGGTGTTCAACATGCTTCAGGGGAGCGAGACGTCGTACACGCTCAAGGGCGACATGGGCGTGAAGACGCCGTTCGGTGCGTTTGACGTGCCGATCGATCAGAGCGGGCGCAGCGGCATGTCGCGTTGATGACGCACATCGCGGCCGGTTCGTGCGAATGATCCGTGCATGGCATGGATCCTCCTCGTCGTCGCGGGCTTGCTGGAAGTGGTCTGGGCGATCGGCATGAAGCAGAGCCAGGGTTTCACGCGGCTGTGGCCGAGCGTGTGGACGATCGCGGCGATGCTCGCGAGCTTTGCGCTGCTGGCGACGGCGATGCGGACCCTGCCGCTGGGGATCTCGTACACGGTGTGGGTGGGGATCGGTGCGTTGGGGTCGGTGATCGCGGGGGCGGTGCTTTTCGGCGAGCGCATGAGCGCGGCGCAGTTCGCGTGCGTGGCGATGATCGGGCTTGGGATCGCGGGGCTGAAGTTCACGACGAAGTCGTCGTCGTCCGCGTCGCCGGCGATGGAGGCCCCGGCGGGGGGCGGGGGCTGATCGATCGTTCGAGCGTGGCGGGAGGGCGGCGGGGTTGGGCACGGGAGCGTGCGTTTGTGCTACGCTTGGGGCGTTCCGTGTTTCGGGCGCCCCGAGTCGGGCGCGTCCGGGGTCCGGAGCCGCCGATGGAGGGCGCGTGGTCCGGATCATCCGCATCAATCCTGGAGACTCTCTGTATGCGCAGGAGGTCGCGCTGCGTGAGCAGGTGCTGCTGCGCCCGCTGGGGCTGGACTTCGGGCGATTCGTCGAGTTGTTTCCGGGCTACGAGGATCGGTTTGAGCACTTCGTGGCGGTGTTTGATCACCCTGCGGGTCAGCGGGTGATCGGGTGCGTGCTGCTGCTGCCGGACGAGCCAGAGCGGGGTGTGGGCAAGCTGATGCAGATGGCGGTGGATCCGCAGCGTCAGGGGGAGGGGCTGGGGCGTCGTCTGGTGGTGGAGCTGGAGTGCCGCGGGTTCGGGGAGTTGGGCCTTCGGGAGTTGTACTGCCACGCGCAGCGTGGCGCGAAGGGTTTCTATGAGAAGCTGGGGTGGGTGCGGGAGGGCGAGGAGTTCAGTGAGGCGGGGATTCCGCACGTGAAGATGGTGCTTGTGGCGCCTGACGAGGAAGAGGGGCTGGACTGACGTCGGTGGGCGCCTGGGTGTAAGTCCTTTCCCGGCATTGCCTTGTGCCTATCGTTTTCGGTATCTGCACGTTCTGGGAAGGTCTGGGCATGCTTGATTCCAAGGACATTCTGAAGTCAAGCAATCTGCGATGCACGCGTCAGCGCGAGGTTGTGTACATGACGCTTGCGTCGACCTCGGCGCATCCGACGGCGGAGGAGTTGCTGGGGATGGTGAGGGAGTCGGAGCCGACGTTGAGTCTGGCGACGGTGTACAACACGCTGGAGGCGTTTGTGCGTGCGGGGCTTTGCCGCCGGATTCCATGTCCTTCCGGCGCCACGCGTTACGACGCGGACATGCGTGAGCACGTGCACCTGACGACGGCGGAGGGGCGTGTGCTGGACCTTCCGGAGGACCTGGGCGGTCGGCTGGTGGCGGCGCTCTCTCCGAATCTTCGGCAGGAGTTGGAGCGTCGGCTGGGCGTTTCGATGTCGCGGGTCGCGGTGCATCTTGTGGCGCAGGGGGCGGAAGGGGCGGAATCTGCGCCGGCTCCGGAGCATCCCGCCCGATCGGGGCAGGATTCCGCGTCACCTTGATGCAAGGTTTGGCCAGCGAGGGTCAAGACCAAGTGATCGGTGGTCGATAACTCAGACCGGGGCCTGCGGCCCCGGCTGGAGCGATGCCATGGCTCAGACAAACTCACAGATCGAGTTCCGGACGCCCGACGAGAATCGGCGTCAGTTCGAGCGGTTTGCGGTGATTCCGGCGTACACCGAGGTGGTGGTGCGGCTTCCGGGTCGGGCCGAGCCGCTGGAGGGTCATGCGTACGACATCTCGGAGGGCGGGGTGCGCATGGAGCTGGATGAGCCGATCGAGCCGGGGACGTCGATCGTGGTGGAGGTGAAGCTTCCTCCCGGGAACGCGAAGGCGTCGGGGATCGAGGAGGTCCTGGCGCGGGGCACGGTGATGTGGGCGGATGATGATGGGGTTCCGGGTCCGGTGCGGATGGGCGTCCTGTTCGACGAGTTTGCGTCGAACGTGGACCGCGACCGTCTGCTCGGTCGTTTTGCGACGAACGCGTACAACCGCGCGGCGTGAGCGGGGCGAGGGCACGGCGGGCCTCGGGGTCAGTACCATCTGCTTGTGCGAATCGGTCGCGTTGTCATTCCGACGGCGATCTCGCTGGCGATCCACGCGGGGCTGCTCGCGCTGGTCGCGGTGGCGACGTGGACGATCGTGCGCCCACCGGGGCGCGAGTACACGACGATGGAGCTGTCGCTGAGCGCTCCGGCGGCGGCGGACCGTGAGTCTGCGGCTGCGGCGCCCGAGCCGTCGGCGACGGAGCCGGCGGCGTTGCCGACGATGGGCGAGTTGGCGGAGTCGCTGGCGCTGCCCTCGGTCGCGCGTGCGGGGGGTGCGCCGGCGGTGCGCCTGGCGCCGACGCGCGGAGATCGAGGCGGGCGGATCGAGGTTCCGTCGGTGTCGGGTGGTCCGGCGTCGTTCGCGGGCGTGAGCGCGAGGCGGGCGCGCTCGGTTGTGTTCGTGGTGGACTGCTCGGGGTCGATGGTCTCGGCGATGTCGATCGTGCTGGAGGAGCTGGCGCGATCGATCGATCGGCTGGCACCGGATCAGCGGTTTGCGATCGTTCCGTTTCGAGATGTCGGAGAGAGTCCGGGGACGTTTCCTGCGGCGCTGGGCCTCGTGCCCGCGACGGACGAGAATCTGGCGGCGGCGCGGGCGTTTTTGCGGGGCCTCTCACCGGGGGGGAGGTCCGATCCGCTGGCGGGGCTTGTTCCGGCGCTGGCGCTGGCGCCGGACGCGGTGTTCTTTCTGGCGCGGAGCATTCCGCGCACGGAGGACACATGGGGCGATGGAGAGGAGGCGATCCTGGCGGCGCTCGAGAAGCTCAATCCGCTGGTGGCGTCGAGAGAAGGTGGATCGACTCGGCCGGCGCAGATCAACGCGATCCAGTTCCTGCAGCCGGATCCGACCGGCATCATGCAGGCGATCGGGCGGGCGCACGGGCGGGGCGGTTCCGGGTACGCGGTGCTGACGCTGGATCAGATGGTGCGGGCGAGCCACTCGCCGGGGCCTGATGCGCGCCGGATCGCGCTGGACCTGGAGCGGGCGGCGGAGCTCCTGGGATCGCTCGGGACAGAAGGCCTTGACGCGACGGTGCTGCTGGGGTTTCCGACGCGGGAGCAGATCACCCGTGTGCGCAGCGCGGCGATGGAGGCGATGATGCTCGCGGAGAACGCGGAGGCATCGCTGGGTGTGTCGGACGACGGTTCTCCGGCATCGATGGATCCGCGCGTGCTGCTTCTTTCGGCGAGGGCGGCGCTCCTGATCGCGGCGTGCGATCCCGCGGGGTCCCGGAGAGATGCGCTGCTCGCGCGGGCGGGGCGCGCGGTGGCGTTGCTGGGAGACGAGGGTGAGGATGAGGGTGGGGGGCGGGGGACGGCGCTCTCGACGTGGCTGTTGTCGGGAGTGCTTGGGGCGCGCGGGGAAGAGGGTGGCGACGCGGGGCGCGAGTTGACGCCTCGTGAGCGGGGGCTGATCGAGCGTCACGCGGCGTTGGGGGAGACGAGCGTGGAGTTGGCGCTGGCACTTGCCATCGGGGTTTCGGGATCTGAAGTGGGTGGTGCACGGCTCGATGTCGGGGCGCCGCCGTTCGTTGATTCGGCGGGGAGGATCGACGCTGGGGCGTTCCTGCTGGCGTGCGATGCGATGCGTCGATTCTCGGGGGATCGGGCGGGTTTCGGCGCGGGGTTGCACGGCGCGACGTACGCGGCGTTCCTGTCGCTCGCGGTGGACTCACCCTCGGCGTCGGAGCGCGAGGCGATCGTTCGTGCGCGGCTGGCGGAGGTCCGGGCGTTGGAGCCGGTCCGCGGTGGGGGTGAGCCGCTGGAGGAGCTGGACCGGTTGCTCGGATCGCTTTCGGGGGGCGCGAGCGGGAGCGAGGCGGAGTTGCTCGGGACCGTTGGTGAGCGTCTGGGCGGATTGCCGGCGGAGGGCGTCTCGCTGGGCGTTTCGCTGGTGATCGAGCGGGCGATCGGGTTGGCGGGCGAGGTGGAGGGCACGGGTTCGCTTCGGCTTGCAGCGGGGTTGGCGGAGCGTGCGATGGACTCGGCGAGGAGCGGTGCGCAGCGTGCTGAGGCGTGCGGGGTGATGTTGTTTGCTCGTGCGCGCCTGGTCGAGGTCGCGCCGTCGGACGCGACGCGGGAGGCGCTGCTTGCGTCGATCGCGCGGGCGCAGGAGGCGGGACTCGGCGCTGAGGTTCTCGACGAGGCACGGCTGGTCGTGGTTGCTTCGATGGTGGATGGGGCGCGTGAACCGGCGTGGGACGATGTGCGGGGGTACGGGGTGCTTGCGTCGGTGACGGATCCGGCGTCGCGGGCGCGTGCGGGCGTGCTGCTGGGCGCGCTGGACGCGAGACTTCGGGCGCTGGCCTCGAGCGATTCGGCGCGGGCGGACCTGCGCCTGGGCGCGATGAGGGCGAGCGTCGACGCATCGAGGGCGCTGGGCGTGCGTCCGGCGATCGTGACGCTGGAGGCGTTTGCGCGTGAGTTGGTCGAGATGGGCGATGCGGATGCGGCGGGGGTGTGCCGCGAGGCGCTCGAGCACCCCGGTGTGGAGACGCTTGCCGGCGGGCGGCTCGGTGTGGAGGTGCTGTTGTGTCGGTCGTTGATCGGAGGTGGGGACGATCGCGGCGCCTTGGAGCTGCTTGTGGGGCTTGCGTCGTCGATGCCGGAGCCGGAGGCGGCGACGGCGGAGCGGTTCTGGGAGGTGTGGACGCTGACGCTGGAGACGATGTGGCGAGCGGAGCCGGCGCGTCGGGATGAGGTTCGCGGGCACGTGACGCGGCTGGGGCTGATCGATGCTTCGCTCGGTGGCGAGCCGTGGGCGGGGCGTCTGCGGGCGGTGGTGGCGCGGTGAGGCGGGGCGGCGCGATGGGGCAACAATCGGTGGTGGACGCGTTGAGATCGGGGGTCGTGTGAGTCGACGGGCCGAGATCGCGAGATGTGCCGCGCGAGCGTTGGAGCGATCCGACCTGGGATCGCGCCGGGCGTTGGTGGGATTCGACGGGTTTGTGGACCAGATCATGGATCTGGTGGACGTGCGGACGGAGATGACGCTGCGTGGGTACCGCAGGATCGAGACGCTGGGGGCGCTGTCGAGGCGTATCGGGGCGGCATCGGGGAAGAGCACGAACATCGAGGGCGTGACGCGTGAGAAGCGGTGGGGAGGGAACGGGCCGCTGCTTGCGGGTGGTGTGGCGCGGCTGGGGATGCGGACGACGTATGTGGGCGCGGTGGGACGCGAGGGGGACCATCGGACGCTCGATCCGGTGTTCGAGCCGTTCGCGTCGCTGTGCGAGCGGGTGGTGCCGATTGCGGCGCCGGGGCGGACGGACGCGATGGAGTTCTCGGATGGGAAGCTGATGGTGAACCACTGCGGCCCGGTGCAGGACGTGACGTGGGAGCGGATTGTGGGCGTGGTGGGGCTGGACGCGATGCGTGAGGCGGTGGGGAGAGCGGATCTGCTGGGGATCGTGAACTGGTCGCTGCTCGGCGGCGTGAACGGGATCTGGCGCGGGCTGATTGATGGCGTGCTTGCGCGGGCGCCGTCGCGGCCGAGCGTGTTCATCGATCTTTCGGATCCGGCGAAGCGGACGGATGAGGACCTTCGTGAGGGGCTGGCGCTGCTCGGGGAGATGAACGGGACTGCGCCGGTGACGCTGGGCTTGAACCTTGCGGAGGCCGAGCGGCTGTGCGGGTTGAGCGCGGTGTCGATGGGGGGCGCGAGGATGGCGGAGCGCGTGGTCGCGATGGCGACGGGGCTGCTGTCGGTGCTTGGGCTTTCGTGCGTCGTGATCCATCCGCGCGAGGGGGCGGGGGCGGCGACGGCGACGGGTGAGGCGGCGTGGTTTGACGGGCCGCTGACGCGTGCGCCGAAGATCTCGACGGGGGCTGGGGATCATTTCAACGCGGGGTTCGCGGCGGCGCGCGTCGCGGGTCTGGACCTGGAGCAGTCGCTGGCGGCGGGGACTGCGGTGAGCGGGGCGTATGTGCGTGACGGCGGTGGTCCGGACCTGGCGCGATTGTGTGCGTTCCTGCGAGACCTGCCGGAGCCGGAGTGAGAGGGCGGACCGCATTTGGGAGTGGGGAAGACGCGTGGACACCGACCCGAAGCGGGTCGGAGGCACGCGGGGGCCGGAAGGCGCGTGTGATGTGGGCGCGGGCGATGGTGGAGCGAGCACCGCTCCGGAGTGCGGCGCCACCAAGCGTGGCGCCCGCGCGAATGGGAACGGCCGGGATCGGCCTAGCATCCTGTCGCCATGGGACGCGCAACGCACACGGAGGTCCTTCGCTCGCTCGGCCTTGACGCGCACCCGCGTGTTGTGATGAGCGCGAGCGCATCCGAGGGCGTGGTGGTGAGCGAGAACCCGGCGACGGGCGAGGCGCTCGCGGGCGTGAGACTGGATGACGCGTCGTCGTATGAGCGGACGGTGGGGCGATCGGCGGAGGCGTTCACGAGGTGGCGTTCGGTGCCTGCGCCGGTGCGTGGGCAGGTGGTGAGGGCGATCGGAGACGAGATCCGGAGGCACAAGGATGCGCTTGGCGCTCTGGTGTCGCTCGAGGTCGGGAAGATCCGGTCCGAGGGGCTGGGCGAGGTGCAGGAGACGATCGACATCGCGGACTTTGCGGTGGGGTTGTCGAGGCAGTTGCATGGGCTGACGATGCCGAGCGAGCGAGCGCAGCACCGGCTGATGGAGCAGTGGCTTCCCTTGGGGCCGATCGGCGTGATCACGGCGTTCAACTTTCCGAACGCGGTGTGGGGATGGAACGCGATGCTCGCGGCGGTGTGCGGGGACACGACGGTGTGGAAGCCGTCGCTACTGGCGCCGTTGACGGCGGTGGCGACGAACACGATCGCGGATCGCGTGGCGACGGCGATGGGCCATCCGGGGGTGTTCGCGCTGGTGATCGGGACGGATGATGTGGTTGGGGAGCGGATGATCGCGGATGCGAGGTTCCCGCTGATCTCGGCGACGGGGTCCTGCCGCATGGGGAAGCGGGTGGGGCGGGTGGTCGCGGAGCGATTTGGTCGCTGCCTGCTGGAGCTGGGCGGGAACAACGCGCTGATCGTGACGCCGTCGGCGGACCTGGACCTTGCGGCGAAGGCGGTGGTGTTCGGGGCGGTGGGGACGGCGGGGCAGCGGTGCACGACGACGCGGCGTCTGATCGTGCACCGATCGATTGCGGCGAGGTTCACGGAGACGCTGGTGAGGGCGTACAAGACGGTACGAATCGGCGATCCGCTCGCGGAGGGGACGCTGGTCGGCCCGCTGATCAATGGGCGCGCGGTGGAGCAGTTCGAGCGCGCGATCTCGCAGGCGAGGACGCAGGGGGGCGAGGTGCTGGTGGGGGCGTGCGTGCGAGGGTGGCGGGGGATGGGACGGGGGGCGGTCACTACGTCGAACCGACGATCATTCGTGCGCCGGAGTCGGGCGAGCTGGCGATCGCGAAGGAAGAGACGTTTGCGCCGATTCTGTACGTGTTCGCCTACGACACGCTGGAGGAGGCGATCGCGATGCAGAACAGCGTGGAGCAGGGGCTGTCTTCTGCGATCTTCACGAACGACATGCGTGAATCGGGGAGGTTCCTCGATCCGGATGGTTCGGGGTCGGACTGCGGGATCGCGAACGTGAACGCGGGGACTTCGGGCGCGGAGATCGGCGGCGCGTTCGGCGGCGAGAAATCGACGGGTGGCGGGCGCGAATCCGGGTCGGACTCGTGGAAGGCGTACATGCGCCGGCAGACAATCACAGTGAACTTCGGCTCAACCTTTGCCCTTGCACAGGGGATCCGCTTTGAGTAGCGAGCAGCAAACGACCGTCGACGCCCTCGCAGAGGCAGCAGTCGCGCCCGTCAAGTCCGGCATGATCGTCGGCCTTGGAACGGGGCGGACGGCGACGCGCGGGATCAAGGCCCTGGCGCGGCGCGTGAAGGAGGAGCGACTGGACATCCGCTGTGTGCCGACCTCGGAGGCGTCGGAGCGGCTCGGGAAGGAGCTCGGGCTGAAGATCGTCGACTTCTCGCTGCTGGAGCGGATCGACTACCTGTTCGACGGGGCGGACGAGGTCGATCGCGAGCTGCGGATGCTCAAGGGCGCGGGCGGGGCGATGACGCGCGAGCGGATCGTGGCGTGGGCTTCGGATAAGTGCGTGTACATGGTGGACTCGTCGAAGATCGTTCCCCGGCTGGGCACGCGGAACACGCTCGGCGTTGCGATCATGATGTTCGGCATGGCCGCGGCCCGCGCGGAGATCCGGTCGCTCGGGCTCAACGGCGTCTGGCGCCGGACGATCCAGGGCGAGCTGTTCGTGACGGACAACGGGAACCTGATTCTCGATGTCACGCTGGATGATCGGAATCTGGAGGAGCTTGCCGCGGCGCTGAACGACATTCCGGGCGTGATCGACCACGGGCTGTTCCTGGGCGAGGCGGACGAGATCCTGGTGGACACGGGCTCGGCGATCGATTTGTACAAGCGGGAAGAGTCGCAGATCTGAAGTTCGGCGCCGTGTGCCCTACCCTGCGGCATGACCACGCGCGGCAACACGAATCTTCCGGGTCCCAACGGGGGCATCGACGAGACGCACGATCCAAACCTGAGGTCGTGGGTTGAGTCGGCGAACGATCCGAACACGGACTTTCCGATTCAGAATCTGCCGTTCTGCGCGTTTACCTCCGACGATCTCGAAGGCACATGGTCCTTTGGCCTTCGAATCGGCGAGTCGATCCTGGATCTGGAAGAGGTGCATCGGCGAGGGCTCACGAAAGCTCTGAAGCTGTGGAACGGCTCGCACTTCGCGCACGCCATGCTGAATGATGTTGGCCTGTCGAAAGAGATTCGCTGGCTTGCGCAGTCGCTACTCGGGCATTCAGGCAAGCTTGCGTCCAGTGCGAGGAATGCGCAAGCTGGCCTCCTCATCAATGCGTCCCAAACACAGCTCATGCTTCCTATGGATCGCGTGCCAAACTACACCGACTTCTATGCCTCGATTCACCACGCCACGAACGTCGGTTCGATGTTCCGCCCCGACAACGCGCTGCTCCCGAACTACAAGCACATCCCGATCGGGTATCACGGGCGGGCGTCGTCGATTGTTCCCTCCGGCACGTCGTTCCATCGTCCCGTCGGCCAGACATCGCCGCCGGACTCGGATCCCTCAGCAGGTCCCGGTTTCGGGCCGTGCAAGCTGATGGATTACGAGCTGGAGATGGGGTGCGTCATCGGGCGCGGCAACGACCTCGGATCGCCGATCTCCATCGCCGACGCCGAGTCGCACATCTTCGGGCTGTGCATCGTCAACGACTGGTCGGCGCGCGACCTCCAGAAGTGGGAGTACGTGCCGCTCGGCCCGTTCCTCGCCAAGAACTTTGCGACCACCATCTCGCCGTACATCGTCACGATGGAGGCGCTCGCGCCGTTTCGCATTCCGGCGTACGAGCGCCCTGCCACCGATCCGCGCCCGCTCCCCTATCTCACGAGCGATGCCAACACCGCACGCGGCGGCTTCGACATCACGCTCGAGGTCCACCTGCAATCTGCGGAGATGGCCAAACGCTCCATGGCGCCGGTGCGTCTCTCGAAGGGCAACTTCAGGCACATGTACTGGACCTTCGCGCAGATGGTCGCGCACCACACGGTGAACGGGTGCAACTTGCAGCCGGGGGATCTGCTGGCGAGCGGGACGATCTCGGGGCCGACGCGCGACAGCCGCGGCAGCATGATCGAGCTGACCTGGGATGGCGATCCCTTCGCGAATCCGCCGAAGCTGGTTCCGGGCACGCAGCGCACGCCGATCGAGCTGCCCACGGGCGAGAAGCGGACATTCCTCGCGGATGGGGACACGGTGATCATGAAGGCGTACTGCGAGCGCGAGGGGTTCAGGAGGATCGGGTTCGGCGAGTGCCGCGGGACGGTGTTGCCGGCGAGGGTGTGATTGGGCGTGTTCTCGGACCCCTGTTCCAACGTTTGGCATCGGAACGGGCGTGGAAGCCGGTACAATCGGGTCATGGGTCCGGAGGAAGTCGCGGCGTTCGTGCGCGTGCTTGAGGTGAAGGATGGCTCGACTGCCGCGCACACGTGGCGGGTTGTGTTGTACATCCGAGCGCTGGCGGAGCGACTGGGCGTGGATCATGGGAGCATCCAGCGTCTGACGCTTGCGGCGGCGCTTCACGACGTGGGGAAGATCGAACAAGCCAAAGATCACCA
>JAPKGU010000107.1 GCA_026647565.1 Phycisphaerales bacterium
CCGCCGGGCTCAACATCGGCCGTGACGCCGGCGCGCCCGGCGATCTGGGCGCGCGCGCCGATGTTGACGTTGTCGCGCACCGACGAGGCGCCGCCCATGATCACGCCATCCCCGAGTGTGACGGATCCGCCGATCCCCACCTGCCCGCAGAGCAGGCAGCAACGCCCGATCTGGCAGTTGTGGGCGATCTGTACAAGATTGTCGATCTTGGTCCCGTCGCCAATCACGGTCGAGCCGAACTTGGCGCGATCGATCGCCGAGTTCGCTCCGATCTCGACCCCGTGGCCAACCTGCACATTGCCGATATGAGGCACCTTGACGGGCATCCCGGTGCTGGCGTCCGGACGGTAGCCGAAGCCATCCGCGCCGATCACGGCCCCGCTGTGCAGGATGCACGCGTTCCCGATCACGCATCGCTCCAGCACGGAGACGCCCGGGTACAGAGTGCACTTGGCGCCGATCGAAGCGCCGGCGCCGACGTGCACGCTCGCGATGAGCACGCTCCCCGGGCCGATCGAGGCCCCTGCCTCGATCACGCAAAGCGGACCGACGTGCACTGTCGGATCGATTCGCGCTGCGGGGTCGACCACGGCCGATGGGTGAACACCGGGCGCGCGCGCCGGAGGCGGGGGCGCAAAGATCTCCAACGCGCGGATCAGCGCCAGATCCGCGTCCGCCACGACAAGCAGCGCCTTGCACGCGGGATCATGCCCCTCCACCTGAAGCCCGCGAGAGATCAGTGCCGCAGAGGCCCTGGTGCCCCTCCACTGGCGCGCGTTCTCCCCGTCGCGGATGAACGTCATCTCGCCGGGGCCCGCCCGACCGAGGGTGTCCAAGCGCTTGACCTCGATGTCCCGCGGCCCGATGAGCTCGGCTCCGAGCGCCTCGGCGATGGATCCCGTCGTGTGCAAGAGCACGCTCCCGCTTACTTCCCGAACTCGTTGTTCATCAGCGTGATGACGTCGTCGGTGATGTCGACCGAGTTCGCGGCATGCAGCACCGTCCGCGACTGGATGATGAAGTTGATCTCGCGGTCGGTCACCGTCTCCGGGATCTTGATCGAGCGGTTGTCCAGCAGCACCATGTCCCAGCCGTCCTTCTGCGCGATCCGGTCCACGGCGTTGTTGATCTTGAGGTACATCGAACGCAGGATCTCGCCCGTCTCGATCGAGATCAGCGTCTGCAACGCCTGCTTGCGTGCTTCCGCCTGCGCCGCCAGCTCGATCTGCTTCTGCTT
This sequence comes from Phycisphaerales bacterium, assembly GCA_026647565.1. Taxonomy (GTDB): domain Bacteria; phylum Planctomycetota; class Phycisphaerae; order Phycisphaerales; family UBA1924; genus JAHBWV01. The sequence continues at coordinate 1,238 of JAPKGU010000107.1, forward strand.
GATCTCGCGGACCTTGGCAACATCATCCTTCGGGGTCAGCTCGAGCTGCTTCGTCAGCCCCTCAAGCTGCTTCTTCAGCTCGTCCATGGTGCCCTGAAACGTGTTGATTCGGTCCTTCATCTCTCCTTCGCGCCGCTCCTTCTCCTTGAGCCCGAGCATCACACGCTCAAGATCCACGATCGCGACCGCCGTGGCCGACGCCCGCGAGGACGCGACACCGTTCGAGGCACCGATCGCCTGACGCTGACCCATGACCACTCCGCCAAGGCCTGCCGCCGCACAGACGCCCACGATGCCAACCGTCCGGTTCAAGCCGCGCATGGAATGCTCCCATAGGCCGGGCCAGTCATCCACAACACACCCCCACCGACCCGACAGGGCGGGGCTGAGATGAGATCATACGGCAGACAGGTCCCGAACCAAACCCCGCCCCATCGCCGACGGCTTCCCCCGGCCCTCTTCCGTCGCGCCGAATCCGCTGATTTCAATCTTTTCTGAAACAATGCTGGAACCCGCTCGCCCCCCCACTCATACTCATGGCATGGCCAGTGAATCGGCAACCGGGGCGGCATCGCGCGGCGCGGGCGATCCGCCCGACGTGACACTCCGGCAGGCCCAGGACCGTTTCATTGCCACATGGGGCAAGATGGGTTCGGCGTGGGGAATCTCACGCACCATGGCCGAGGTCCACGCCCTCCTGTTCATCACCGGCCAGCCGATGTGCACCGACGACATCATGGAGCGCCTCCAGATCTCGCGGGGCAACGCCTCCATGTCGCTCCGCTCGCTCCTGGACTGGGGCGTCGTCTCGCGCACACACCGGCGCGGCGACCGCAAGGAGTACTTCGGCGCCGAGCAGGACGTGTGGACCATGTTCCGCGCGATCGTGCGCGAGCGGATGAAGCGCGAGGCGGACCCGACGCTGGCGTCGCTCTATGAGATCCGCGACATGACGGCGCATCTCGATGCCGCGGGCGGTGCGGCTCGCGCCCAAGGAAAGAAATCGAGGCGATCCAAATCGGACGCGCACGAGTCGGCGCCGACGCTCGAAGCCACGACCGAAGAGCACAACCGACGTCTGGACGAGATGCTCTCCTTCTTCCAGACCGTCCACTCTCTGTCGGAGCGGTTCGTAAGCCCGACCGGAAGAGGCCTCCAGCTCGCGGCGACGATCCTGGGCAAGGCGGCGTCGTGATCCCGCGATCGCGCCAGCAATCTCACATCATCCGGCCGGACAGAACCGCGATCGCGATCGCCAGGTAGATAAGCGTCCCCGAGGCGTCCATCAGCGTCGCGACGAGAGGCGTGGACGCGGTCGCGGGGTCGAGGCCGAGGCGTTTGAGCGCGAGCGGCAGAAGCGAGCCAACCGTCGTGCCCCAGGTGACGACGAGCATGATCGCGCCGGCGACGATCGCGGCGAGACTGGCGCGGAACTCCGTGTGCGGGTGGCCCATCGAGGTGAAGGCCCAGACGACGCCCATGCCGAGGGTGGCAAGGGAGACGCTCAGCAGGAGCGCGGTGATGAGTTCTTTCTTGACGATGCGGAGCCAGTCGGCGGGGCCGACCTCGCCGAGGGAGAGGGCGCGCGTGATGAGCGTCGCGGCCTGGGAGCCGGAGTTGCCGCCACAGGAGATGACGAGAGGGAGGAAGAAAACCAGGACCTTGGCGCGTTCGAGCTGGTCCTGGAACGAGCCGAGCACCACGATGGTGATGGTCTGGCCGAGGAAGAGGGCGGCGAGCCAGATGGCTCGCTTGCGGTACATCTCGACGTGGCCGGTGTCGATGTAGGCCTCTTCGAGGGCGGCGACGCCACCCATCAGCTGCATGTCCTCCGTGGCCTCGGCCTGGGCCACGTCGGCGACGTCGTCGTGCGTGACGATTCCCAGCAGCTTGCCCCGGGAGTCCACGACGGGAAGCGCCACGCGGTCGTAGCGCGACATCAGCCGCACCGCCTCTTCCTGGTCCTGGTCGGCGGTGAGCGCGACAAAGTTGCTGTCCCGGAACGACTCGAGCGTCGCGTCGGGATCGGCCAGGAGCAGCTGGCGAATCCTGATGTCGTCGATCAGCTTGCCCTGCTCGTCGGTGATGTACACGACGTTGATGGTCTCCGCGTCGCGCCCGTGCTTGCGGAGGTGCGCGAGCGCCTGCTCGACCGTCCACGCCGCGCGGACGGCGACGTAATCGGGCGTCATCAGTCGCCCGACCGACTCCGGCGGATACCCGAGAATCGCAAGCGTTGCCTGGCGCTCCTGGGGGTCCAGGGACTGGATCAGGCGCTGCGCGACGGTGTACGGCAGCTCGTCGAGCAGTCGCGCGCGGTCGTCCGTGCTCATCGCCTCGATCACGCGACGCGATCCCTCATCGCCCAGCTTGGCGATCAGCTTCTCCTGGGTCTCCGGCTCGAGGTACGCGAAGACCTCGCCGGCGTCGTCGCGATAGAGAAAGCGGAAGGCGACGGCCGCGTCCGCGGCATCGAGCTCGCTGAAGACCTCCGCGACATCCGCCGCGGGAAGCTCGTGGAGCGTCTGGCGCAGCTCGCCCCACTGACCCGCGCGGATCATCTCCTCGATCTCGGGCTGGATGAGCGCCGCAAGTGACTTCACGCGCGTGATGGTACCGCCCCGGAGCGCGCTGGCACCAGACGCTCAGGCCCCGAGCGTGCGCGAGGCGATGGCGAGGGCCTCGTCGATCCGGGACTCCACGTCCTCCAGGCGCACCGGCATCGGACGCTCGATCGTGATCGCCCGCGTCGCCGACCCAAGCCCGGGCCGCACCGGGATGTTCCCCGCCTCGCTCTCGGCCAGCAGCCGCTCCAGACGCTCCGACACGAGAAACGCCACGAGCGCGTCCGACGCGTCCGGCCGGGTGCGCCCCGCACGGCGCGACTCCGGACCGTTCTTCACACGCGCGACCGTGTTCGGGATCACCAGCGGCCCGATACTCGGCAGCACGCCCGACCCGGACTCGCCGGGCGCCGAACTCCCGGGTCCTGGCTCGTCGAATCGCTCGAGCGTCATCCCGACGGGCCACCCGTTCCGCTGACCGGCGAAGACGTCGTCCGTGTCGGTCAGCCCGACATCGATCTCTCCCATCGCGACGGCGCGGACGACCAGCGAGTTGCCGTCGTACAGGCGGACGCCGTTTGCCCTCAGCGCGCCGAGAAACGCCTCGGTCGGGCCCGCCCCGTGCGCCGCGACCAGCGCCGCCACGTGCCCGCGCGTCGTGCCGAACTGCGGGCGAGCCATGCCGATCCGTCCCTTCAGATCCGGCCTCAAGAGGTCCGACAGCGCCGTTGGCGCTCGCTCCGCGGGCACCCTCTGCACATTCGAAACGATAACCCGTGCCCGCTGGCCGAAACCGATCCACTGATCCCCAGCGCCGATCAGCTCCTCGGGCCAGCCGATCGCCCGAAGGTCAGAAGCGATGGGCAGCGGCTCCAGCAGGCCCTGACGCGCCAATCCGATCGTGCTGAAGGCTTCGTTGGACCACCACACGTCGCACCGCGGGCTCTCTCGCTCGGCGATCAGTCGCTGCAGAAGCCCCGTGGTCTTGGTCGCCTCCGTGTCGCCCACCACAAGCACACGACCCGCGTGCTCACGCGTGTAGACGCTCACGATCTCGCGAAGCAGGGGCTCGTCAACGCTTGAGTAGAGCACGACCTCACCGGCCCGCGCCGCGGCCCCGCTCTTTGAGCACGCGCTCAGGATCGGCACACATGCCGACGCGATCACCGGCGCGCCCGCGCCGATCGAGACCAGTCGAGCAAGTGCGCCGCGCCGCGTGATGTCCTGCATGCTCACTGTCCCCCGCCGCCCGATGCGGCCGGAGCGCCGGCTCCCGCGCGCTCCGCCTTCACTTTTTCATCGAGCTTGCCGAAGTAGTGCTTGACCGCGTCGTGATACTCGCGCCGCACCTGCATGGTCTCCAGGGCCTCGGTTGCCGCCTGGCTGCTCGCCTCGACAACCGCCGAGAACTCCGCGACCGATTCGCCCCGGATCTGCGAGCCCTGCACAAGCTTGGTCCCGATGATCGGGCCGGACCCAGTCTGCACCTTTGCCTTCTGCTTCTCGAACATGATGTCCGCCGCCTCTTCCTGCGGCCCCTCACCGCTTCCGCGCCCCGGCCCGCCGGAGCCAAGGCCCATCCGCTCGCTCGCGCCCTCGCGCCACTCGCCGGTCCGGGCCATGCCCTCCCCTTGCCCGCTTCCCTGGCATTCGCCCAGCCCTTTGCACTGACCGGCCAACTGGTTGCGGGCCTCCGACAGAGCCGCGTCGAGTGAGTCCAGTTCCGCCTGCGCCAGCTCCATGCTCGAGAGACTCTCCGCGAGCTGCTCAAGCCCTTCCATCCCTTCTCCGGACATTCCCTGCTCCGCCGCGCCCTTGGCCATCTTCGCCATGGCGTCGGCCATGCTCCCCATCTTGTCGCCCATCTCCTGCTGCGCCGCCGCCTGCTGGAGCATGTCCTGCAGTTTCTGCTGCTGCTCAGGCGTGAGATTCTGGGCCTGCTCGATCGCCTTCTTGAGCGCCTCGGGGTCCGCCGCGAGCCGCCCGTCCATCCCCATCTTCTCGAGCGCCTTCGAGAGCTCGCCCCGATCCTGCGCCAGCTTCGACAGCTGGCCGGACATGTTCTCGAGCTGCTTGCGCAGCTTCTCCTTCTGCTCCGGCGTCAACTCCGAGTTCTCGCCCAGCTTCTTCGCGACGCTCTCAAGGTCCTTCTGCGCCTGCCCGAAGTTCCCTCTCGCCATCGAGCGGTACATGTCGTTCATCTCATCGCCGGGGGGCTTCAGGCGGCCCATCCGGTCCTTGATCGCCTCCATCGCCTGACCCTTCTCACCATCGCGCATCTGCTCGAGGCGCTCCGTCAGGTCGGTCAGCTCCCGAACCGCTTCGAGTCGCAGCTCCTCCAGAGACTTCGGCGTCTCGCGCTCCATCCCCGGCTTCTCGCCCTCGCCCTCGTCCACCTTGATGTTCGCCTGGCTCAGCATCTCCTCGATCTTCTTCTTGCCCTGCGCGAACTCGGTCTTCACTTCCTCGATCCGCCGCTCGTCCTGCTCCACCTGCTCCCGCTTCGACGCGATGCCGAACAGGTCCATGCGCGGCACCGTGAACCACACGAGGGCCAGCGCCATCGCGGCGCACAGCGGCACCGGCGCCAGCCGAGGCAGCGTCACCGGGATCGCCTTCCCCACGTTCACCTTGTCCGCCCGCTCACCCGCCTTCTGGACGATCAGCTTCGCCCAGGGATCGCTCTCTGACTGAACACAGATCGCCGTCGACAGCGCCTCGCGGAGATCGGCCCGCTCATCCAGCTCGCGCGCAGCATCCAGCGCACGGGTCCGGGTCGCAAACGACCAGCCGATCGCCCCAACCACCGCCACCACGATCACGCCGAGCGACACGTCCGACCACGGGATCACGTACCCGCCAAGCCGCTCCACGATCCGAAGCACCATCAGCAGCACGATCGCACCCGTCAGGGTGACGCACAGCGCCCGCAGCGCCCCGATCAACGCCAGCCGCAGCCCCGCCTGACGCACGACACGCATGACCTGGTCCATACGTTCCTCCGAAACACGCCCGGCAATCGCCCCGCGGCCCAAGCCACTCCAACACCAGTCTATACGGATTTGGACGCTCCCCGATTCAATCGGTTCGCCCCCACACCCTCCATGTGACGATCCGGGCACACACCCCACGTCCTCCAAACTTGCAATGACCTTCCAAAGACCGGACACTCTGCCCATGGACTCCGCCCCCGACACCGCTCCTTCGCACCCGGCGCCCGCGAAGGACTCCGGATCGGCTTCGCGTTCATCGCCATGGTGGACGCGGCCATTGGGCCTCCTGTCCGGCTCGTACGCGCCCACGCTCCTCGGCCCCGAACGGGTCCGCGAGGCCTTCGAGTTCCAGTTCAAGCGCGACGCCCTCGGACACCGCATCCACACCATCATCGCGATCACCACCATGATCGGAATCTGCGGCCCGACCGTTGTCGCCGAGTTCGCGCTCATCCCGCTCACGGTCTACTCCGCGATCCGCGTGCTCAATGTCTGGCGATGCTGGGTGATCGCGGCGCTCTCGCCCGTCGGGCTGCTCTTGATCGCGTTCGCGCTCTGGGCGTGGCTCTCACTCCTCTGGACCGAAGACCTCAAGCAAGGCGTGGATGAGGCGCTGAACACACGCTGGGTCCTCCTCCCCGGCATGCTCTGGCCCATCCTCGACCAGCGCCGCAAACTGATCTTGGCGCTCATCGTCGGGATGCTGTGCGCGAACGTCGCGCAGGTTGTCCACGCGATAGGCGTCCGCTTCGACATCCCCGAGATCCGGTTCCCGCGCGCCCCGGATCGCAACAGCGCGTGGTGGTACCCCGTCGTCGCCGGCTGCATGCTGACCGCGGCTCTCGGCCTGCACCTGCCCGCTGCATTCATGGGGCACGGACGCACGCGCCTCCTTGCAGCCGCGGGGTCGCTGGTCACGCTGGTCGCGATCCTCGCGACCGGCACACGGGGCGCCATGCTCGCGAGCATCGGGCTGCTCGGCGTGACCGCCCTGTTTGCGGTCGCGCGCGCCGCGCGCCGGGGCGGGATCTCGCGCACGCGTGCCGCCGCGCCTCTCATCGTGGGAACGCTTGGTGTCGCGCTCGCGGGCGTCATGACAGGCCCGGGGCTTGCGCGACGATTCGATGCCGCGTGGAACGACCTCGATCGCGCGATCGAGCAGAAGGACTTCAACACCGACACGGGCGCGCGCCTCCTCATGGCCTGGAAGGCGATCGAGGCGACGGCCTCGCATCCGCTGCGGGGCGTCGGCATCGGCGGTTACAACCGCTGGTGCAGGGAGGACCTCACGCGCCAGGGCATCGACCCCGCGTCCCGAAGCATCCACGCGCACGCGCACAACGCATATGTCCACATTCCCGCCGCACTCGGGCTCCCCGGGCTCGGCGTCGCGTGCCTCACGCTCGCCGCTGCGCTCATGGCCGCTCGAATGGCCGGAGTCGATCCGGACGGGCGCACGCGCTGCATCGACCCGGGAACATACGACGCCGGGCCTCTCTTCGCGTTGATCGGGCTTGCGCTGGTCGCGATGTTCGATCCGCTGGTGACCAACATGCCCACGACCGCGCTCCTGTGCGCGCTGATGGGCCTTTGCGTGATGCCGAGGCCGAGTCAGGAGAGAGGGCCAAACGCACGACAGCGGGAGACGTTCGGCTCGGTGTGAGCCGGCGCATGCTCCGGCTCACTCATCCCCGCCGATCGTCCTGGGCCCTTCCTTTCCGGCGACGCGTTCCATGTAGCCGTTGCCCTTGCGCTCGTACTTCGTGAAGCCCAGCCGCTCAAGGTTCTTGTTCGACAGCTTCCCCTTCGACTTCATCTCCGACCAGTTGCCCGCGATCATCGGCGCCTGCGGCACGCGGCGCACCGGCTCGCCGGTCTCCGGGTGCTTTGTGAGCGCGTCCTCCTTGATCGATTGCACGACCTCGAAGGTCCTGCCGGTGCCTTCGCCCTTCTTGTCGAGGATCTCGTAGACGTACGTGGGCATGGGGGATCCTATCGGCCGGCACGGACGGGTGGCAAAGCACGCGGGAAGTCGCGCGAACGAATCATCGCACAGCAAGCCGGCGGTCTGCGCGGCTGGTCCAGTGGCGCGGGTTGGTGCGTTGGTGCGTTACCCCGGCCCCGCTCCGAACACGCGTCCAGAGCTTGGGTCCTGCAAGGCCCAGTTCATTCTGCGGCACATCCGCAGCAGCACCGGCCACGCGATGTCCTCCTCAATCAGCGTCACCAGCGCCTGATTGATCTCCGACTGCCCGCTCGGCAGCTCGATCTGGATGCCCGGCCCGTAGAAGAACTCCGTGCCCAGTGACTTCTTGGCGCCGCCATCCGGCGCCGTGTTGAACCGCGCCAGCGACTCCCTGATCTCCCGCGCCGTTCCCAGCAGGCGCGGTGCGCCCGCCGGCGCCGAGGCGTCGGGAGCGGGTACCAGAACCAGCAGTCGCTTGGCGGCCACGATCAGTCCGTCCGCTCCGGGGCCGGGCAGGTTTGCCGCGGGTTCGTGCTCACGCTCGTAACTCCTCCGCCCGCCGACGCATCAGTTCGGCCGCCTTGTCGAGGAGATGCTCAAGCGGGAACGGCTTGAGCAGGTACCCGTCCACGCCAAGCGACTCGGCGTAGGCCTGGTGGCGCTTGCCGGAGTTCGCCGTGACCATGATCACCATCGGGCTGTCCTCGCGCCCCTTGATCCGCTCGAGCACCAGGAACCCAGACCGGCTCGGCAGCATCATGTCCAGCACGACCAGGTCCGGACCGTGCGCCAGGCAAAGGTCCACGCCCTCGTTCCCGTCCATCGCCGTCATCGTGAGCGCACCCTCGGACTCGAGCGCCGCCTCGATCGACTCGAGCACGTCCGGGTCGTCGTCCACGATCAGGATCTTGGCGTTCTCCAACCGGCGTGCGGACATCGTTCCTCTCCGTCTCTCCCCGTCCATCCCGATCGCGGGTGTTGTCCGGCCCGCGGCCTGCGCTCGACGCTCATGGTACGACGTCCGATCCACCCGAGCCGCCCGACCCGATCCCGATGCTCTCACTCAGAACCGCTTCACGTCCGACCCGCGCAGGATCGCCCGATCCCGCTCCGACCGATCCACCACCGCATCGACATCCGCCCCGCTCATCCAGGGCAGCGACGCGATCTTCCGGCGGAGGCCCTCGGGAAACGGCTTGTCGTTGCGCTCGTGCGCCGGGCGGCTCTTCCAGATACGGTGCATCCAGAGATACTGCTCCGGCGCCCATCGGACCGTCTGCTCGATCGCTCGACGGTATCGCGCCGTGATGTAGTACAACGGATCCTCGGCACCCGTCCACGCCTCCGGACCAAACACATCGGAGATCCGCACCTCGTAGCGCAGCCCGTCGCGGCTGAACCACGCCTCGCCCCCGAGTTGCGTCCCCGCGTGGTCCGACGCCCCCGTCTGCCCCGGCTCCGGGTCCAGGCCGATGGCCGCACTCTCCCGAACCTCGCGCTTCGTGCGGATGCACGAGCCGACCACGATCGTCGCGCCGGTGTGGATCGCCAGCAGCCCGATCGACTTATACGTGCTCGCCAGTCGCCCGAAGTACGGCACGAAAAGCCCGCGATCCCCCGCGTTCTGGTCCGCAACAAAGCCCACCGGCGCCCCCGCGCTCACGATCCCGCCGAGCGAATCCATCGCGCCGAACTTGTCCACCAGCACCAGCCCTCGACGCCCGCGCACGTCCCGCACCCACTGATCCAGCGGCTTCATGTCCAGGGGCCGATACACCGCGTGCATCGGGAAACCGAGCAGCGCCATGATGTACCCGAGCGCCTCCCAGTTCCCGCAGTGCCCGCACAGCAGCAGCGTCGGCCTTCCGGAAACCAGATCCCGGATCGCCCCGAACACGCCGTCGATCCGCGCGTGACGCACCCAGGCGTCTTCCGAGAGCAGCCGGGGCGTGTACAGCACCTCAACCGCCAGCTCGAACAGATGCCGGTACGCGTCCACGGCGGTGCGCTCGCGATGCGCCGCCGTCCAGGAAGGGAACGCCTGCTCCAGGTTCTCGATCGCTCGCCTGAGGCGCTTCCGGTTCGAGGGCAGCCGCGCAAAGCCGCCCCCGAGCGCCCGCGCCGCGCCCATCGCGTTCGACGCACCGGCAACCAGCGGCAGCGACGTGACGCCACGCATCGCGTAATAGAGCGGAATGTGCAGGGCCTCAGGCAGACCCTTCTTTCCCATGCGAGCTCCCGACGTCTCGAGCCGAGTGTATCGCTCCGGTGTTCACGCCCCAAAATCAGACGGACCCCGATCGCTCGGGGTCCGTGACCTGATCAGATTCGTGTCCGACGTCGCACTCAGTTGCGCCCGATGAGCGTGTAAAGACGGTTCTCGTTCAGAACCGGTAGGCCGGTCGCCGCCGCCTGGCCGAAGAGCTCGTTGTAGCGCTGGACGACGCGGTCCAGGCGGATGTACTCCTGCATGATCTCGATCGGGCTGCCCGCCCGCGGCGCCGGCGGCAGCACCGGGCGCTCACCGAGGACCAGGAAGTCCACGTCGCCCGTCAGCTCCTCGACCACCTCGCCGCCCCACGCCATGATCATCGCCTCGATATCCATCTTCTCCCGAGGCGTCACGCGACCGTCGCGATCGGCGTCGAAGTTGCCCCAGACCAGGAACTTGTACGTCTTCGTCGGGTCGTACACCGCGTTTGCGATCACGTCGCCCTTTACCACCGGATTCCCGCGCGTCTCCGTCAGCACGCGGCACGTCGCCGAATCCTGATCCACCGCGATCACCTCCAGCGTCGCCTTGCCGCGCGGGTATGCGCCAGAATCGTCGGGACGGATCTCCCGCGCCGAGCCGTAGACCGCGAACGTCATCCCCAGGCGGACCTTGTCCGCGCGACCGATGTCGATGAACACCTGGCCCGAGCCGCCGTCGATGCCCGCGATCTGGCCGTCAACGAGCGCGAACTCGTCCTCCGGCTTCAGGATGTCCTTGTTCTTCTCCCCGCGCAGCACCGAGACCTGGTTCTGCAGCACGAGGTTCTGGTCCTGCAACTGACGGATCCGCTCCGTCAGTTTCGCCTCCTGGTCGCGGCTGTCGGCCAGAAGACGCTCCACGCGGGCGTCCATCTCCTTGCGTGTGTCGTTGATGCCGTCCCGGTACTGATCGACCTCGCCCTTGTATGTGCCGATCTCGGCGTTCAGCGCCGCGACCGCCGCGTTGTGGCTTTCCTGCATCTTGGCCACGCGATCGGACTCGTTGGCCAGATCCTCGAGCGCACGGCGCCGGTCCGAATCCGCCTGCGTCAACTGCGCCTCGAGCTGCGATGCCTTGCCCTGAAGATCCTGAACGACCTGCATCAGCGACGAGCCGCCCGCACCCGGGATCTGCGCCAGCTTGTTCTCGAGCGACGCGACCGTCTCGTTCGGCGAACCGGAGACGCGCCGCATCGTGCCCTGCATCGAGTCGATCAGGTATCCCACGACGCTCTTGTTCCCGGACTGACGGGCCGCGTCCGCGATCGCGCGAACGTCGTCACGCTGCTGCTCGTCCGGGCGCACAAAGCTCGACACCGTCCCCTTGTAGGACTCGTGGTCGCGCTTCTCGCCCTGGTACTTCCCGTAGAAAACAAACGTGAAGACGAACAGGGCCAGCGTCAGCACGCCAAGCACCGAGACCGTCACGATCATGCCCACGCCTGCGCCGCCTCGACCTGCCATGCGTCATTCACTCCGAAAGATGTCACGCCGGAGAAGCCTCCGACACCGGATCACACGCCCCCCCAACCACCACCGCCGATCAAAGCCCGACGACGCGCCCACGCCAACCGTGGGCGCACTGTACGACACGCCGCGCCCCGGGGATCCCTCCCGCTCGGGCGGCTTCCACCCTACTCCGCCTCACGCTCCGGGCCTGACCGCCGGAGCCGCCCGCCTCACGCGGGCCGGCAAGTCTCCCGTCCAAGCGCTCCCCCGTCAAGGCACAACTCGCCCGCGGCCACGAAACGCACACCAGCCCACCCGTCGTCCACTAGGTAAAACACCCTATGCTTGCTTTGTCCGATTCCGGAGGGTCGCGGTCCGGGACTCACTCGACCGGGTGGGC
>JAPKGU010000108.1 GCA_026647565.1 Phycisphaerales bacterium
GGTCACCGCGGCGGCGCAAGGCGAGGAGGCGGCGATTTATGTCTGCGCCCCACCACCCCCCTCACACACCGAAGGGACGCATGCCGATTCCGCTTCCCAAGATCCTCATGACCGACGTCGTTCGCTCCACCCACCAGGGCGACAGCCACGGCGGCGTCTATCTCATCGACCTCGAATCCGAACGCGCCGACAAGGTCCTCGACTGGAACGCCGGAGACATCGATTGGGAGGGCCGCGGCGGCGATCGCGGCCTGCGCGGCATCGCCTTCTGGCGTGACCGCATCATCATCGCCGCAAGCGACGAGATCTTCTTCTTCGACAGGTCCTTCTCCCGCCTCGGCTCCGTCCGCAACCCCTACCTCGGCCTCTGCCATGAGATATGGGTCGACGGCGACCGCCTCCTCCTCACCTCCACCGCCTTCGACTCCATCCTCGAATACGACCTCGCCTCCGATCGCTGGGTCTCAGGCCTCTCGATCCGCGTGCTCGGCGACGTGCCGCAGGGCGCCCCCGTCGGCCCGCAGCACATGACCATCCGCGCCTTCGACCCCCTCGCCCCCGGCGGACCCCACAAGGGCGACACCATCCACATCAACATGGTCAGCCGCGCCAACGCGATGACGTTCATCTCCGGTGTCCGCCTCCCCATCCTCTTCGCCTTCGACGGCTCCCGCGTGCTCCCATTCGCCCGCATCCCGACCTGGACCCACAACGCAAGGCCATGGCGAGACGGCGTCATCTTCAACAGCACCGGCAAGGAACAGGTCGTCTACGCCTCGCGCGAGGGCGTTCACAAGGCCGCGATGGGCGTCTTCCTCCACGATCCCGCCACCCTCTCCAACATGAACCTCCCGAGCGACGTCGCCCGCCCCAACTTCGCGCGCGGGCTGACAACTTGGGAGGGCGACCCGGAGCGTCCCGGCATCCTGATCGGCGGCTCCTCCCCCTCGACCGTCAGCGTCTTCGACGCGGACACCGGCGCCCGCCTCAAGACCATCAACTTCGGCAAGGACGTCCGAAACGCGCCCCACGGTCTGGCCGTCTGGCCCCTCGCCTGACGCATCCGTCGCTCACGCGCCGTGTACCATCTTCACACGATCGGCCCCGTCGCCCGATCAGCCGGAGCCACGCGTGCCCGCGGAGCCAAGCCCGAATCGATCCGATCTCACACGCCCCGACACCGGCGCACCCCTGAACCCGCAGATGAACCCCGAAACACTCGACCCCTCCGAGGAGTTCGTCGAGTCCCCGTCTCGCGCGCGCCCCTCCGGCCTCACACACGACGGACGCCTCCGCGCAGGAAAGCTCGCCGGTCTCACGATGCGCCGAGCAATCTGGGTGCTCTCCTGGCCCATCCTCGCAGAGTCCTTCCTCAACTCCATGGTCGGGCTCACCGACACCGTCCTCGCAGCCGGACTCGGGGAGCAGGAGACCGACGCCATCGGCGCCGCGGCATACATGCTCTGGCTCATGGGCCTCGTCGTGATGTCCGTCGGGATGGGCGCGACCGCCCTCATCGCCCGGTCCGTGGGCGCCAGGCGCATGGCCGTTGCCAACGCCGTGCTCGGTCAGTCTCTCATCGTCTCCCTGGTCGCGGGCGCGATCACCGGCGCGATCGTCGCATCCACCGCACCGCTGACCGCCTCCATGATGTCCCTCTCCGGCGACGGCGCCCGCGCCTTCACCACCTACATCACGATCGTCGCCAGCGCCATGCCCCTCATGTCCACGCTCTTCACCGGAATCGCGTGCGCACGCGGCGTCGGTGACTCCATCAGGCCCCTGTGGATCATGGTCGTCGTCAACGCCGTCAACATCGTCGCCAGCTGGGCCTTGTCGGGCGTGGACTGGAACACCCTGTCCGGCGACGGCTCACGAAACGTCGTCCTCGCCAACCCGTTCGGATTCAACCTCGGCATCACCGGCATCGCGCTGGGCACCGTCCTCTCCCAGGCCGTCGGCGCCGCCATGGTCCTCTCCATGGCCGCACGGGGCACATGGGGAATCCGGCTCCGCTCCCGACGCCTCAAGCCCCATTGGCACACCATCCGCCGCATCGTCCGCGTCGGGCTGCCGAACCTCTTCGAGACGTTCGGCATGTGGATCGGCAACTACGCCGTCATGCTCTTCGTGGGACTGATCGGCGCCGCGGGCGTCGCCGGCGCGATGGGCGCCCACATCGTCGCCATCCGCATCGAGGCCTTCAGCTTCCTCCCAGGCTTTGCCATGGGCGCCGCCGCCGCAACCCTCGCCGGCCAGTACCTCGGCGCCGGCAGCCCCGCAATGGCCCGGCGCGCCATCTGGATCTGCACCGGCGTCGCCTGCACCACCATGGGCCTCACCGGCCTTCTGTTCATCCTCTTCCCACGGCCCATCGCCTCACTCTTCACACCCCTCGAGTCACATCTCCAAGTCGTTCCCGCCCTCCTCATCATCAGCGGCTGCGTGCAGATCCCCTTCGCCGCAAGCATCGTCTGGCGCTCCGCCCTCCGCGGCGTCGGCGACGTCAAGGCCGTGATGCACCTGACCTGGTGGACCACCTACGCCGTGCGCCTCCCGCTCGCGTACCTGCTCTCCGGCGTGGACATCCCGCTCCCGGGAGGCGGCGTCATCCCCAACCCCAGCGGGCGAGAACCATCGCTCGCGTGGCTCTGGGTCGGGCTGTGCGTGGAGATTCTCTTCCGCGCCGTCGTGTTCGGCGCGCGGTTCCGCAAGGGCGCATGGACCAGGGGGCGGATCTGAATCCGGTGCTCACGAGCCGGATGCTGGCGCTTCAGCAGCCGGTTCCGACGCCGGAGAGCTCGGGGAAGCAGCGGCATCGTCCTTGGCCTCTTCCGCGCTCTTCCGGGTGATCTCCGCGAACTTCAGCCGATCGCGCATCGCCTCGAAGCCGAACGGATTGACCGCATCCGGGTGCGAGTCCACGATCTCCTGAACCTCAAACATCGTGGCGCGGACCGTCACGCCCACCGCCAGCGAGCGATACTGCTCCAGCGTCATCGGCGAGAGAGACTTGATCCTCGCCACCACGACGCTCCGAGAAGCCGGCAACGCGTGCGACAACGCCGTCTCCGGCATCCTCACAAGCTCCTCCACCGGCGTCCTCGGGTCCAGACGCTCCGCCGCGTCCAACACCGCGTCCCGCAGCGAGGCCGTGTCCACCTCCGGGTCCCCGCCCACGACCCTGTCGCGGCTCACCGTCACCCCGATCATCGGCAGCGGCGCGATGCCCCCGACCCCCGCCACAAGCTGCCCGACCGCCTCCAGCGAATCCGTCCTCGCAAGCTGCTCGTACACCGGCAGCTCCGAGACCAGACGCTCAAACGCGCGAATCGACTTCAGGTCGTCCGCCAGCGTCGGCACCTCGTCCATCGACTCCGGCGCAGACGCCTCGCGAGCCGACAGAATCGTGAAGAAATACAGGTTCCCCGACGCATCCGCCGCCGGCGCATTGATCTCCGTCACCCCCGCCTGCAGGCCAAGCGCCGCCATCCCGCCCAGCTCCTTCACCTGGAACGCGTACTCCGAGAACGGCGCCTGGTTGTTCCCGAATCGGACGACAGCCGAGCCGATCCCCGGAAGCGCCGCCACCGACTCGCGATCGAGCCACGACGCGTCGCGGATCTCCACGCGAGGCAGCGGAATCCGCACGCCCTTGGACTTCTCAACACCCTCCACGATCGCCTCCGCGACCGCATCAAGCTTCGGACGCTGCGACTCCCAGTCGCCGGGAAGGACCCGGTACGGTCCATCCTGCTCAAGCCGGCGCACGACCCGCAGGACCTCGGCCCGCAGCACGCGCCCGACCTCCTCCGAGAGCATGTCCGCCTGCCGTGCCATGTAGTCCGCACGCACCCGCTCACGCTCCACCTCGTACTCGCCCGTGTACATCCCCCGATTCGCGTCGTACATCTTCCGCAGCTCGACGCGATCAGGAGCCACCGCCCCCGCCAGCGACGCACGGTCCACGACGAGCCACTCGAGCCGGATCCGCTGCGGCTGCCGGTAGCCGATGCCGAACTCGCCGGCCCCCGGCTCAACGTCCTTGAATCGATCGAAGTGCGCCCGCAGCTCGTCGGCGGTCGGCGCCTCCACCTCGTCCGCCAGCGACGAGGAACGCAACAGCACGTAGTTGATCGTGGCCGAGTCCCCGTACCGCCTCGCCGTCGAGATCGCAAGCGCCGGAGACGGGCGAGCCGCCGTCACGTACGCCTCCTTCATCCGCATCACGCCCCGCGCCGCCGCGAGCGTCCGAAGCGCATCGTCCGGCGTCAGCCCCACGACCGCGCCCTCCTGCGCCAGGCGGGCCGCCATCTCCTCGGCCATCTGCTTGATCCGCTCCTGGTACTGCGGCATCTGCAGCGCCTGGTCCGCGAACTGGCCGAACTGCTGCTGCAGCGCCAGCCGCCCCGTCTGGAACGCCACGTCGTCGATGAACCCCCGCCCGTCCTGCACGTCGCCCGCGAAGCCCCCACGCTCGGCCTCGCGCCGGAGCAGCAGCCAGTGCTCGCTCCGGTTCGTCGTGTCCAGCATCAGGATGCCGGGAAGGATCAGCGGGCTCAGCGAATCCAGCATCCGAACCTCGGCCGCCGCACGCTGCACCTCCCCCGCGCGCACCGGCTCGCCGTCCAGCGTCGCCACCTTGATGTCCGTCGGCTTCGCGCCAAGCTGCTGCACCAGCTGCGGCGCCACGAACGCCACCATCAGGATCACGATGAAACCCGCGAGGATGATCTTCCGGTACTTGCGGAGGAACTTGAGCATCTTCGGCCCTCAGCGCCGTAGGCGCACCGCCCACGCCGGAGATGCCGGCGCGTGCAAAGACGGCGGGGCCGCTCTCGCGACCCCGCCGTGACTCCATCAATCAGCGATAGAACTCGATGATCAGGTTCGGGTTCACGTCATACGGGATCTGGTCCATCGTCGGGACCGCGACCACGCGCAGCGTCAACTCCGAAGGGTTCAGGTCGATCCAACCCGGCGTCTCATGGCCCGCCAGCGACTCCATGCTCTCACGCGCCAGCTTCTGCGCCTTGGGCTTCAGCGTGATCACGTCCCCCACCTCGGACGAGTACGACGGACGGTCCGTCTTCCGCCCGTTCACGAACACGTGCCCGTGCGCCACCATCTGACGCGCCGCCCAGATCGTCCGCGCCAGACCCGCCCGACGGATCACGTTGTCCAGACGACGCTCCAGCAGACTCATCAGGTTCACGCCCGAGTTGCCCGGACGACGCGCCGCCTCCGCAAGGTAACGGCGGAACTGCTTCTCCAGCACGCAGTAGTGGTACTTGACCTTCTGCTTCTCGTTCAGACGAACGCCGTAGTCACGCAGGCGACGCCCGCGAAACCCGTGAACGCCCGGCGTCGTCAACGCCCGCTTGGACGTGTGCTTCGGAATGTCAGCCACTGGCGTGCCGACCCGACGAGACAACTTCAGCTTCGGACCCGTGTAACGAGCCATCAGAACTCCTTCCGCCCTCAGGTCGGAATGCTCCCGCCTGGGTGCCGCCCCGTCTGTGCGGAGGTCGAGCGGCGATCTGCGCCGGGGTCCCGCGGCTGCGGTCCGGCTTGGTGCGATCCGGGCAAACCCGGCACTGGTTGTGAGCCTCTATTGAAGGCCAACCACACCATCCGGTCAAGAGACAAATCCAATCAAGAGCCGAACATGGCCCGCGTCACTTGGTCGCGACCACGTTCAGACTGATCGGAACACCCGCGAACGAGTAATCGCTCGTGTCGTTGAACAGGCCGAACGACTTCACCCGCGTCACGCTCTTGAACCCGACCCCCATCAGGTAGTTCCTGAAGAACTCAAACGTGAGCCCCACATAGTGGATGTCGTAGTCGTCAATCTGCCCGCCGAACATCATCCGCTGCACATGGAACTTCTGGTCCGTGTTCAACTGCGGATGAAGCAGCAGCTTGCACAGCACCTCCAGGTCCGGAACCCCCGCCCGAAGCGTCCCGCCCGGCACCAGCACCCTGTACGCCTCCTTCAGCGCTCGCCGCAACTGCCCCATGTACTTCAGGTGCTCGTACACGTGCGAGGCATAGATCTCCGTCACCGAGTCGTCCGCGAACTGGCTCAGGTCGTCCGCCGTCCCGAGATAGTCCACACCCGGCTTCGCCTGGATGTTCAGGATCTTCCATCCCTCCCGAACCTCTTCGCCGCCGATGTGGAGCCGGAGCCGCTCCCCGGTCGCCCCGCCCCCAGATGCGCCTCCCGATGCGCCCCCAGATGCGCCCCCAGATGCGCCCCCAGATGCGCCCCCCGATGCGCCCCCAGATGAGCCGTCAGACATGCGTCGCACTCCCGATTCGCCGGCCGCCAGCCGAGCACGCCGTCATGGTATCGCCCGCTCGATCTCGTCCAGCCCCGCGCCCAGCACCTGCCGCGCCACGCGATCCAGGTCCGCGCGATCTCCGGTCAAGTGGATCGTCCGATGCAGGTGCGACGCCGACTGACCCGGCGCCAGCGCCAGCGCCGGCGACGACGTCTCCAGCTCGTAGAACGTCGGACCGTGCTTCCCCGGCGCATCGTTGTAGCTGTTGATCACGTCACCCGCGTAAGGGTCCCTCTGCATCTCCCACATGCTGTTGATGTACTCACTCGTCCGCGTCGTCCCCGCCGGCAGCGTGTACGACACGATCGTCAGCACATTCATCGACGGGTTCCAACTCCCGCACACCGGCAGCGACCGCCCCGGACCCACGCCGATCTTCGTCCTCATGCGGCTGTCCGCCTTGAAGAAGATCGCCCGCTCCGACACCTGCAGGCGATCCGCCGGCACCTTTCCGAAGTAATCGTCCTTCACGATCGGACCCAGCACCTCTTCGCTCCCCTGCCTGAACGGGATCACCACCGTGCAGTCGTCCGACGGACGGAACATCCCGAGGATCCAGATCGACAACAGCCCCGTCTCGCGTCGCCACGGCTGGGCGCCCACGTTCGTGATCGTGTTGTCCGACTCGAACGCCACCATCGCGCTCGGGCCAAGGTCAACGCCCAGGTCCCGCGCGACCGCATCCCGATCCACCAGCCGCACCACGCGATCGACCCTCACGTCCAGTTGCGTGCCGGAGTAGTTCGTCAGCGAGCACGTGTGCGTCAGCGTCACCGACCGATCCGTCTGCGACACCACGTCGTACGCCGCGGAGTCGATCGGCGCCGGCGTCTGCCAGTCATCCAGCGTGAACTCGTCACCCTTCTCGAAGAAGATCGCGAACTGCCCCCCCTCCGGCCCCATCCAGAACCGGTCCTCCCCACCCCACACGCTGATCTTCGGCACCGGCTCTCCCGACCTGATCAGGTCGTAGTTCAAGTACCCGTAGGAATCGCCGGTCTCCCCGCCGGCCGTCGACGTCATCACGCGCCCCTGGTAGCGAGGCACCACCGCGATCCGGCTCAGGCCGTCCTCGGAACGCAGCACGATCGTCTCCGCGTGCCGCGAGAGGAACGCCGCGTCACGGTCGAACGTCTGTGGCTGAGAGAGCGATTGGCATCCCGTCATGGTCAAGGCGCCGAAGATGGACGTCGCAAGCAACGCGATTCGATTCATGAGCGCACTCCGGTGTCGCGCCCGTGCGTGCCGCCCGGGGCGTTCCGGTTGAGCGTACCACGCGAGAGCAGCCGCCGCGAGCGGCCCGTGCACGCCCTCTCACGCCCCCTCGAAGATCCGCATCTGCTCCGACTCGATGACCCGATCCGTCACCGGGTGCTCCACGTCGATCCGGTAGTCCCCGTCGTAGCACGCCGTGCAGTAGTGCTCCCCCGGATGATCCATCGCCGAGAGCATCCCCTCCTGCGAGAGATAGTGCAGCGAGTCCACACCGAGATACTTCCTGATCTCGTCGATCGAACGCCCCGTCGCGATCAGCTGGCTCCGCTCCGCAAAGTCCACGCCGAAGAAGCACGGGTGCCGGATCGGCGGGCACGAGATCCGCAGGTGGATCTCCTTCGCCCCCGCCTGCCGGATCTGCTCCATCTTCGCACGCGTCGTCGTCCCGCGCACGATCGAGTCATCGACAACGATCACACGCTTCCCCCGCACGATCTCCGCGATCACGTTCAGCTTCAGCCGCACCGCCGCGTTCCGCTCCGTCTGCGTCGGCTTGATGAACGTCCGCCCCACGTACCGGTTCGGCACGATCCCCTCGCGATACGGCAGCCCGCACGCCCGCGCGTATCCCGCCGCCGCCGATCTCCCGGAGTCCGGCATCGGCATCACGAAGTCCGCCGGCACATGCGCCTCGGTCGCGAGGATCTCACCCAGCCGCTCACGCACGATCTGCACGTTCTGCCCGAAGACCACGCTCGCCGGGCTCGCAAAGTACACGTGCTCGAACACGCAGTGCGCCGGCCTCGCGTGCGGCTCCGCAAACCTCCGCGACTCCACGCCCGCGTCCGAGATCGTCACGATCTCGCCCGGCTCGATCTCCCGCACGAACTCCGCCGCCGCCACATCCAGCGCAACCGTCTCGCTCGCCACCACGTGCTGCCCGCTCGCCAACCGACCGAGCACCAGGGGACGCCACCCCCACGGGTCCCGCGCCGCCTCGATCCGGTCCGTGAACAGGAACACCAGACTGAACGCCCCCTGCAGCCGCCGCAGCGTCGCCGCCAAGGGATCCGGCGCCCTCTGCTGCTCCGGCGACGCCAGGAGATGAATGATCACCTCCGTGTCGCTCGTCGTGTGAAACAGGTGCCCACGCTCCTCGAACATCCGCCGCAGCGCCGCGCTGTTCACAAGGTTCCCGTTGTGCGCGATCGCCACCTGCCCGCCGATGTACGACTCGATCAACGGCTGGCTGTTGCAGGCAAGCGACCCCCCCGCCGTCGAATACCGATTGTGCCCGATCGCGCCCTTCCCACCCACGCGGCACAGCGCCGACAGATCCTGCGGCCCGATCACGTCCGCAACCAGACCCATCCCCACCGTACCGTCGATCCGCACCCCGTCCGTCACCGCGATCCCCGCCGCCTCCTGCCCGCGATGCTGCTGCGCGTACAACCCCAGGTACGTCAGCCGCGCGCCCTCCGGCACGCCCCACACCCCGTACACACCGCACTTCTCCTTCTTCTCCATCTCTCGAAACGACTCGCTCAACTCGGGAGCACCGGCGCGCGGACCGCCGCTCGACAGGACCGTCAACGGAACTCGCCGGGCGGGTGCGTCGTGCATGCGGAAAGCTCGGAGTGAGGTGTGGGCGCGGAAACCTGACGCAGTGTAGGTGTTCCGATTCGAGGTGGCACCGCTCTCCACAGCGGTGACGAGACTTGCCCCAAAGCGACAACCGCCGCACCAACTGGCGCGGCGGCTGCGATTCACTCATTCTCAATCCCGAACCGCATCACACGATCAGGGGAACCTCCGCCTCACACCCGCTCCGCCGGCGGCAGCGCATACGACGGACCCGGCACCTTCCCCAGCTCCCGCAGCCGCGCCGTCGCCTCCGGGTCCTCCGGACGCAGCCAGATGATCATCCGCAGACGCTCCGTCTCCTTGTCTGCCGCGCCGATCGTCCTGTAGAAGTTCGCCAGTTCCCACTGCGGACCGACCGACTGCCCGCGATCAACCCGCGCCGCCGCGAGAAACGCCTGCTCCGCCTCGTCCGCCGTTCCGACGCGCGCCAGGTAGCGTCCGAGCAGGATGTGATCCTCCGGCCGCCCGCGCTCCGCCGCCTCCGAACGCAGGAACGCGAAAAGCCCGTCCAGGTCGTTGGTCTTCAGCATCGCCTCCGCAAGCGTCGCCGAATACTCCGTGTTCTCCGGGTCGATGTCGTGGCACACCGTCGCGTGCTCACGCGCCAACTGCGGCTCGCCCGCCGCAAGATACGCCTTCGCAAGGTTGTGCCGCACGTGCGCGTCGTACGGCTTCCGCTCGATGTACTCCTTGTACTCCACGATCGCCTGCTGGTAGTTGCCGCGCTGGTACGCCTCATTCCCCGCGGCGTGCACCATCGGCAACGCCCGCTGATTCGAGCAACCACCAAGCCAGGCGCCGAACGCAGAAGCAGCAATGAGTCCCGCGAGAGTCGTCGCACGGAAAGAGCGATGCATGGGCGTAACTCCAAGAAGGGCCACAACGGGTCAGCGCGTCATGCGCCACGCCGCCAAAGGCCAAACCGAGGGTCTCATGGTACTCAGGATCGGCCTTCCGCACCTCCGCCCTCCAAAGCGGCATCGGTCGACCCAGCCACCGCTCTTCCCCGCTGTCCCTCTGCCCCTCAGTCCCTTTGCCCCTACCTTCCTTCATGCCCCCCCGCATGGTCCTGCTGGAGCACACACTCCCCTCCGGCGAGATGCACTTCGACTGGATGTTCGAGCGACCGGGCGTCGCCGACGGTCCCCTCGTCTCGTACCGGACATTCCAGCGCCCCGATCTCCTGCCCGGCGGCAGCCACATGCTCGCAGAACGCATCGGCGACCATCGCCCCACATACCTCGAATTCGAAGGCCCCGTCTCAAACGGGCGCGGCTCCGTCCGCCGCCTCGCCCGCGCCACCGTCCTCGCCCTCGACGACTCCACCCCGCTGATCTGGCTCTCGATTCGGTGGGAGTCCGGTACCGAGCAGCGATGGAAAGCCCACCCGCTCCCCGCCGAGACGCCGCCCGCCCCCGATGGCGAGCCCTGGATCTGGACGCGCCTCTCGTAGCACACACCCCCCCCTTCCACCGGATCGTGGTATGCTGATCGCCAGTGCGTCGTGCCGGAGGACGACACTGGAACCACGTGCAAGGGGTCACGCATGAGCCAGTTTCCACCGAGCGGTTCGTCGGGCGCTTCCAGCGCCGGTGCGGGTGCCACCAACGCCGGGAGCTCTTCGAGCACTCCCCAACCCAGCCCGCCAACAGGCCCGCAGCCCGTCTCCAAGATCCGCACCTTCGATCAGAAACTCATCAGCGGCCGCCACGAGGACAAGTGGCAGCGCACCCCCAACGCCACGGGCCACGGCGCCATCCACGTCAAGAGCTTCCACTGCAAGCTCACCGAAGAATCCCTCCACTATCTCGACCAGCAGGTCAACGAGTGGCTCGACGCCCACCCGCAATACGAAGTGAAGTTCGTCTCCTCCACCATCGGAGAGTGGACCGGCAAGCTCAAGGAACCCAACCTGATCCTTCAGGTCTGGGTCTGAGCCGCGCACACCACGCGCTCCCGCATCGTACAATCCGGCCCCCTTCGGAGAACCGTGCATGCGCGCAGGCATTCGTTCGCGTCGTTCGGCCCTTCGGTCGATGTCCCTGATCTCCCTCTGCCTCATTCTGCTCGGCTCGTCCGCGCTGCGTGCCCAGGCGCAGGGCGACCGAGCCGCCCCGCCCCGCCCGCACATCCTCCACATCGTCGCCGACGATCTGGGCTGGAAGGACGTCGGCTTCAACGGATGCACCGACATCAGGACGCCGAACATCGATCGGCTCGCCGCCGAAGGCGCCGTGCTCTCGCAGTTCTACGCCCAGTCGATGTGCACCCCCACGCGCGCCGCCATGATGACCGGGCGCTACCCCTATCGATATGGGCTTCAGACCGCCGTCATCCCCTCCGTCTCCGCCTACGGGCTTGACACCGACGAGTGGCTCATGCCCCAGGCCCTCAAGGAAGCCGGCTACACCACAGCCATCATCGGCAAGTGGCACCTTGGCCACGCCGACAAGAAGTGGTGGCCCCGCCAGCGCGGCTTCGACTACCAGTACGGCGCCATGATCGGCGAACTCGACTACTTCACGCACGAAGAACACGGCGTCCTCGACTGGTTCCGCGACAACCAACCGGTCGTCGAAGAGGGCTACACCACAACGCTCATCGGCAAGGACGCCGCACGCCTCATCGAGAACCACAACCCGGCCGTGCCCCTCTACCTCTACCTCACCTTCAACGCTCCCCACACGCCGTACCAGGCCCCACAGGAATACATCGACCGATACCCCGACATCGCGGAGCCTACACGACGCATCTACGCAGGCATGATCTCTTGTCTCGACGATGAGATCGGACGCGTCGTCAACGCGCTTGAACGCGCCGGCATGCGCGAACGCACCATCATCATCTTCCACAGCGACAACGGCGGCACCCGCAACGCCATGTTCAGCGGCGTCATGGCCGACATGAGCAAGATCGTCCTCCCCTGCGACAACGGCCCGTACCGCGAGGGCAAGGGCACCCTCTTCGAAGGCGGAAGCCGCGTCTGCGCCTTCGTCAACTGGCCCGGAAAGATCGCAAAGGGCCGCGTGGACGGGATGATCCACGCCGTCGACCTCTTCCCCACCCTCGCGGCACTCGCCGGCGCGCCCACGACCAGAAGCAAGCCCCTGGACGGCCTCAACGTCTGGGAAACCCTCTCACGCAACGCCCCGTCACCCCGCGATGAGATCGTCTACAACATCGAGCCGTTCCGCGCAGCGATCCGACAGGGCGACTGGAAACTCATCTGGCGGACCACGCTCCCCCAGAGTGTCGATCTCTACAACCTCGCCGAGGACCCATCCGAGACCAACAACCTCGCGCCCAAGCACCCCGACATCGTCGACCGGATGAAGGCCCGCATCGATGAGCTCTCGCGCGACGCCGCAAAGCCCCTCTTCCTCCTCGACCAGTTCAAGGTCATCCAGACCAACATGAAGGGCGAGCCCGTCATGCCCATCGACGATGAGTTCGGCACCGGCCCTATCCCCTGACGACAAAGCCATCACGCCCCTCCTCAACGGCCTCTCCCCCTCACCCTTCTCCCCGCCATCGCCCTCTTCTCCGCCATTGCCTATTGCCCATTCCCCATTGCCTTCTTCGCCGCGTTCTCTTCTTCCTGCCCCTCTTCCCCCGCTCCGGCGCTCCCGTGCGCGCGCCGCACC
>JAPKGU010000109.1 GCA_026647565.1 Phycisphaerales bacterium
AGGAGCATAGCAATGAAAGAGCGGGTTCGGTTCTATCACGCGGGGTGCCCGGTGTGCGTCGACGCGGAGCGTTCGCTCGCGGGCGCGCTCGATCCAGCACGCTACGAAGTCGAGGTCGTCCACCTCGGCCAGGCAAAGGGCCGCGTCGCGGAAGCCAGAGCGGCGGGCGTCAAGTCCGTTCCTGCGCTCGTGATGAACGGGCGCCCCTTGCACATTAACTTTGGCGCCTCGCTCGATGCGCTCGGGTGACCGCCCGCGCGCACCGGCGCGCCGCGTGTGATCGGCCCGACCCACCCGGCGGCGTCGCCGGGTGGGTCTGTGCCGTCTGTAGCGGGATGCGCGTCGGGGGAAGGTGGGGGAGAGGTGCCGCGCGGGGCGCGGGGTGAAGGTGTGAGGGCGTCGGGCCGATCACAGGACGATGGACCGGGAAGGCGCGGCACAGCCGCGGTTCTCGGACTCACTCACCGTCCGGAGGGCACCGCGTGGACCTGCACACGATCCTGAAAGCCGCGTACGAGGCCGATGCGTCCGACATCCATCTTGTCGCCGGGCACCCGCCAGTGATGCGCGTCCACCAGGTCATCACGCCCATGAAGTTCCCGGTCATCACGCCGGAGGACGCCCAGGCGATGTTCGAGCAGATGGCCCCGCCGGAGTCTCGCAACACCTTCGAGAAGCAGAAGGACGCGGACTTCTCCTACGAAGTCCCGAAGCTCGCCCGCTACCGCGTGAACGCACACAGGCAGCGCGGCGCCGTCGGCATGGCCATGCGAATGATCAAGACGAAGGTGCCGCCCCTCGCGGCCCTCTCGCTCCCCGAGGTCATCGCCCGCCTCACGTACCTCCCCCGCGGCCTCGTGCTCGTCACCGGCGACACCGGCTCCGGAAAGTCGACGACCCTCGCCGCCATGATCCAGGCGATGAACGAGCGCTACCGCAAGCACATCATCACGCTCGAGGACCCCGTCGAGTACACCTTCCAGAGCGACAAGTGCCTCATCGAGCAGCGAGAGCTCAACCACGACATGCCCACGTTCGCGTCGGGTCTGAAGCACGCCCTGCGTCAGGACCCCGACATCGTGCTCGTCGGCGAAATGCGAGACCTGGAGACCACGGCCCTCGCGATCTCCGCCGCCGAGACCGGCCACCTCGTCCTCTCGACCCTGCACACCGTCAACGCGTCGCAGACCGTCGAGCGAATCATCGACATGTACCCCGGCGGCCAGCAGAACCAGATCCGCTCGATGCTCTCCAACACCCTCCAGGCCGTCATCAGCCAGACGCTCTTCAGCCGCATCGACAAGCCCGGCATGATCCCCGCGGTCGAGACGCTCCTGTGCACGCCCGCCGTCCGCAACCTCATCCGCGAGGCGCGCACCTTCGAGATCCCGAACGTGATCGAGACCAGCCGCTCGATCGGCATGTGCTCGCTCGACACGTCGATCGCGGAGCTCTACTTCAACGGGTTCATCAGCCGCGAGGACGCGATCGCGCAGGCCGCGTTCCCCGACAAGCTGGAGCGTCAGCTGGTGGCGTGAGTGGCATGATCCAAGCTCCCAGGTTCGTGATGGTGGAGACCCATGGGTAACTATCGCTACCAGATCCGTAACGCGTCCGGTCAGGTGCAGAACGGCATCCTCGCCGCGGACTCCGCCGCCAGCGCCGCCACGCTCCTCCGCAACCAGGGCTGCCACATCCTCTCGCTCAATGCCGCGGGCAGCGAGGACACCGGCGAGGGCCTCCTCGCCAGGATCAAGAAGCTCAACGCCGGCAAGCCCAACCAGAAGCACGTCCTGGACTTCACCACCCAGCTCGCCGTCATGATCCGCGCCGGCATCAACCTCCGTGCCGCCCTCGACGGCATCGCCGACCAGACCACGCACCTCGGCTTCAAGCGCGTCATCAACCAGCTCAAGGCCGATGTCGAGGGAGGCAAGCAGTTCTCCGACGCCGTCGCACGCTACCCAAAGCTCTTCGGGCCCCTCTACGTCAACATGGTCAAGGCCTCCGAGATGGCCGGCTCATTCAGCCAGATGCTCGACCGGATCGCCGGATACATCGGCCAGCAGATCGAGACCCGCAAGATGGTCGTCGGCGCGTCGATCTACCCCGGCATCATCGGCGGCATGGCCGTCACCGTCACCGTCTTCCTTCTCACATTCGTCCTCCCGAAGTTCTACGGCATCTTCGAGGGCAAGGAAGAGGTCCTCCCCTGGGCCACCACCTTCCTGATGAACCTCTCAAAGGGCATCGTCGCCTACTGGCCCTACATCCTCGGAGCACTCGTTGGTGTCGCCGTCCTCGGCTTCGTCTTCCTCCGCACCGAGGTCGGTCGCTTCTGGCTCGACCGCACCAAGCTCTCCGTCCCCGTCGTCAAGGCCATGTTCCGCTCGCTCTACATCAGCCGCTCGCTCCAGACCATGGGCCAGCTCATCAACGCGGGCGTCCCCATGCTCGACACCCTCGCCATCACAGGCGACATCGCCGGCAACATGCTCTACAAGGGCATGTGGCGACGCGTCCACACCAGCGTCAAGCAGGGAAAGAAGATCACCGCGCCCCTCCAGAAGGACGCCCTCCTGCCCAAGGCCGTCGTCCAGATGCTCGCCGCCGGCGAGGAGTCCGGTAAGCTCGGAGAGGTCCTCGACGAGATCTCGGTCTACTACGCCAAGGCGCTCAAGGACCAGATCAAGGCCGTCACTTCGCTTATCGAACCCGTCATGATCCTCGTGATGGGCGCAGTCGTCGGCTTCATCGCCATGGCCATCATCCTTCCGATCTTCAAGATGAGCCAGATCGTCAAGTGACCGATGTCCGACGCCGTGGGAGCGCTCCCGGCGCGACGTCCGGGAACGGAGGGTCTGAACATGGTTCGTCCGATGCTTCGCCGGCTCCGCAAAGTCGCGGGCCAGGCCCGCGTCGCCACGCGGCAGCCATCCGAGGCCTTCACCCTCATCGAGACCGCCATGGCCACCGTCATCATCGGTGTCGGCGTCGTCGCCATGGTCGATGCCCAGGAGGCCTTCACACGCAGCACCCTCTGGTCCAGCCACGCCGCCACTGGCACCTTCCTCGCCAATGAGATCCGCGAGATGGCCCGTCACATGACCCGCCACGACCCCGTGACCGGCCTCTGGATCGACGGTGAAGACGTCCTCGGCTGGGGGCCTGAAGGCGGTGAAGTCTCCGTCGCCACCTTCGACGACCTCGACGACTTCGACGGGCTGACCTTCGGCGCCGGGGGAGACTTCCCAGGCCCCATCAACGCCTACGGCGAACTGATCCCCGAGATCGGAGACGACGGGGCCGTGCTCACGGACGAGGACGGCCAGCCCCTCTCCATGACCGGCTGGAGCCAGCGGATCACCGTCGAGAAGGTCTCGCCCTTCGACTACTCCACCTCGCTCCCGCTGGCATTCAACGAGGCGGCCAGCGGCGACTGGCCCGGTCGCACGGTCGACGGATACCCGCTGAAGGTCACCGTCACCGTTCTCTACCAGGCCGCCTTCGACCCCGAGCCGGTCGAGGTCGCCCGTGTCTCATGGGTCGTACCGGAATGAACGTTGGACAACCTCGCATCTGAGCGCGGCACGAGAGCATTCGGTCATCGGAACGGTTGGTGAGGCGATGAGGGATCGACCATGAACAGTCTGCACGCCCGAGTCCGTCGGATCGCCCTCAGGCCCCTCCTCCGTCGCGCCCGCAGACGCCGCGGCGTCGCCTCCGTGCTCGCGATGATGCTGCTGATCCTCTTCGGATCGCTCGTCACCGCCATGGCCATCGCAAGCAAGGGCAACATCCGCACCGCCGACACACAGCTCCACGTCATGCGTGCCCTCGGCGCCGCCGAGACCGGCCTCGCCGTCGCCGAGCAGCGCCTGCAGGAAGCCGCCGCCCGGTTCGTCGTCTCGCGCGGCCAGATCGACGCCGACGCCGCCTGGGGCCTCTGGACCGGAGACCTCTCCGACCTGGGCACCGTCGAAGTGCTCGACCCCGCGAGCGGGTACGCAGAGAACGGCACGCCGAGCGGTCTCGCCGAAGCCCTCGCGAGCCGCCACGCCGCAGACGTCGGCATCGTGGTCATCGACGGTCTCTCCGCGCCCGTGATCGGCTCGGCCGCCGCCGGTGCCGACGAGTCCGTCTACCGCTCCGATCACTGGGTCTACACGCCCCTCGTCGCCCTCGAGACGCGACCCGAGGGAGAGAACCCCGTCTCCTTCCAGATCGTCTACGCGCCCCTCGCCGACGGCGACACCGTCCGCGCGATCGTCACCGGATACGACTTCGACAACGCCAGGCAGGGCAGGCCGATCACGCGCACCATCAGCAAGGACTTCGCGATCGTCAAGCGGATCAACCACGCGATCGTCAGCAACAGCCGGATCATGATCGGACGCAACGTCCACGTCGAGGGCGACCTCGGCGCACGCTTCACCGGGGTCGAGCACACCAACGGCCACCCGCTCGTCACTCGCTCCGACTTCTACGGCCTGGAGACCGGACTCGACTCGCGCCTCGAATCGTTCTACGCGGGCGTCTACGCCCATGATGTCGACGGCGACAACCGACTCCGCGTCGGCCACCCCGTCGAGGGCCAGGGCATCCCCGCAGACGTCGACACCAACGGCGACACCGTCCCGGACGGCGCCTTCGCCGACGCCACCGGCGACGGATACGTCGACGAGTTCGACATCTTCATCCGCTACTTCGACGCCGACGGGAACGGCCGCGTCGTGCTCTCCACAACCCTCACCGTCGGCACCCCCGCCGAGGGCGAGACACCCGAGTTCGTCAGGTCCGACGGTCAGCCCATCAACGACGAGCTCGCACTGCTCATCGACATGTCCAACCCAGACCGCAACCGCAACGGCATCTACGGATTCATCGACGAGAACGGCAACGGGCAGTGGGACGCCGACGACGAGACACTGCTCGATTACGACGCCGCTCGCGCCGTCTACCGCGATCAGGTCCTCGGGTACCGAGACGGCGTCATCGACAAACTCGATCGCTACACCAAGATCCGCGGCCGGCTCGCGTTCAAGGTCGAGTCCGGCGCGTGGACAGAGCAGCAGGGCGACTGGCGCACCCAGATCGAAGGCGGCATCTCCGCCGGCGACCGATCCCATCTCGCCTTCGGACAGAGCGACGCCGAACTCCCCGGGATCTCCGCCAGCAGCTTCACCGACACCGAGTCCGGACTCCGCTCCGCCGCCAACGGCCAGAGCTTCGCCGACCAGGTCGCAGACAACCTCGGCGTCTCCGTCGACGCCCTCGCCACCTACAACGAGTCCGGCTCCGCCGGCTCGCCACGCTACTACCGCCTCGCGCCCGACGCCGATGGCGACGGACGCCCCGACAACTGGGAGACCGCCTACTTCGAGAAAGTCCCCTTCAACAGCCCCGCGTACAGCGACGTCTACTTCAGGCCCGTCTACGAGAACATGGTCTTCAAGGACGTCGTCATCCCCAAGGGCAACAACGCGCTCTTCAGGAACTGCACGTTCGCAGGCGTCACCTACGTCCAGACAGAGACCTCGAACACCCACCCGAACTGGACCCTCTACGGCAAGATGGTCATCGACGAAGCAACCGGAAAGCCCAAGCCCGAGCGGGTCCGCACCGTCTACGGCGACTCCGCCGGCGAGGACGGCAGCGACGCCCCGCCCATGCTCCCCTCCTCCGCCATCCCGCCAAACCAGTGGGTGCTCCTCGCCACCGAGCCCCTCGACAAGGGCGACATCCTCGAGAGCCAGATCGCCGTCACCGAAGCCACCGGATACGCGCTCCTCCCCGATCCCCTCGTCATCGGCGGCAAGCGCGTCACCGACACCCGCGAGCACTCCAACAACATCCGCTTCCACGACTGCACCTTCGTCGGCTCCATTGTCAGCGACACACCCACCCAGTACACGCAGGTCCGAAACAAGCTCCAGTTCACGGGTGCCACCCGCTTCCTCGAGAATCACCCCGAGCACCCCGACGACTCCCAGTACAACCCCGACTCCGCGGACCTGGCCGAGATCGCCAAGAGCAGCATGATGCTGCCGAACTACTCCGTGGACGTCGGGAACTTCAACAGCCCCCCGACGCAGAACGTCCAGCTCAAGGGCGCGGTCATCGCGGGCGTGCTCGACGTCCGGGGCACGGCCACCATCGACGGCGCGCTGGTGCTCACCTTCAACCCGGTGCTCGGTGAGGGCCCGATGGTTGACGCGCGGGGCAACCCCGTCGGCAACCCGGCCGGCTTCAACGCAACCATCGGGTACTTCGGACCCGACGACGGCGACAGCGAGTCGCTCGATCCCAACTCCCTCCCCGAAGTCGACGGCGTCAGGATCGTCGGCTGGGACCTCGACGGCGACGGACTCGCCGACCTCGGCCCCACCGACACCCCGACCGCCGAAGAGCTCGAGAACGGCGCCGTGGCGGTGCCCTTCTACGGACTCGGACGCGTCCAGCTGCGATTCAATCCGGACATGGACCTCCCCGACGGGATCATGCTCCCGCTCCAGATTCGCACGAGCATCGGCACCTACAAGGAGGGCAAGCGATGAAGACCCCGGCCCGCGCGTTCAGTCTCATCGAGATGCTCGTCGCGCTCACCATCTCGGCGACCCTCCTCGCCGCCACCTTCGCCGCGCTCAACGCGTCCTTCAAGAGCTACAAGCGAACCACCGAGTCCGCGTCGACACACGTCGTCACACGCATCGTCATGCACCGCATCATGACCATGATCCGGACCGGAAGCGCCACCAGCTTCGGACCCTTCCCCGACAACCCCATCGAGCTCCCCGAGATCACGACGAACGAGATCGAGTTCGTTGTCACCACCGATGAGGCCGCCAACGAGTCGCAGATCGTCCGCATCGAGCGTCGCGACGCGCCCGAGGGATCCACCGAAGGACCCTACGAACTCTGGCTCGTGCTCACGACAGTTCGCGACGGCACCGCCGTCGACGAGCAGGAACGTCCGCTCATGGTCGGCGTTGTCGATGCCGTCTTCAACCTCGAGTACGACGTCGGCCCCACGCTCCTCCGCGCCACCGTCGATCTCACCGTCCGACCCAACGACCTCCAGGACGCCGCGATCGCCGCCGATCTCGAGACACCCTCCATCCGCATGGTCGCAAGCGCCAGCCCCAGGAACGAGTGAGAGCGAATCACCCAGTGACCGCGTGATCAACTCTCGCTGTCGCACCGTCCCCTTCGCCCCTACCCCCCAAGCTCGCCGAGCACGCTCGGCAGCTCCGCGGCCAGTTCCGTCGCAATCAGCCCCGCGTCCGCGTGCCGCGAAGACGCCCAACGCTCCCCCGCCATGGCGTGGCCAAGCACCGCCAGCCGAACGCAGTCCAGCAGCGACAGACCCGAGCCCGCCCCCCGACCGCGCGGCGCGTGCTGCGCCACCAGCCCCGCGATCACGCCCGCCAGCACGTCCCCGCTCCCGGCCGTCGCCAGGCACGCGTGCCCCGAAGGGCAGACCCAGGTGTCGTGCCCGTTCGTCACGACCGTTCCCGATCCCTTCAGGACCACGATCGCTCCCAGTCGCTGCGCCATCGCCTCCGCCGCACCCGGACGCGATGCCGCGTCCGTCGGATCGCCGCTGACCCGCAGCGCCGTCGCCAGCCGCCGGAACTCGCCGGGATGGGGCGTCAGGATCGCCCCCGCACGAAGATCAAGATGCAGGTCCGGGATCGTCGCGAGCGCATTCAACGCGTCCGCGTCGACCACCACCGGCGTCCGGTCCTGCTGCAGCGTTCGCAGCGTCAGACTCCCAACCGCCGCATCATTCCCCATGCCGGGGCCGACCACGAGGCACTGCGACGACGAGGCCGCCTCATCCAGGATCGCGCAGCAGTCAGACGCCGCAAGACGACCGTCGGCCCCCGTCGGAAGGGGCGTGCACGTCGCCGACGGGCACACCGCAAGCACCGTCGGGGCGATCGCCGCCGGCACGAGCAGACGCGCAAGGCCGCACCCCGCACGCAGCGCGCCAAGCGCCGCCAGCGCCGGTGCGCCCGCCATGATCCGATCCGCCGTGGAGCACCCGCCGACGATCGACACGGTGCCGAACGTCCCCTTGTGACCCAATGGGTCGCGGGCGGGCAGCTTCGGCAACTGGTTCGGCTTCGATTGGCTCATCGATCCCTTCACTCGACGGACTCGACCGCGATGTCCAGCACGCCCATCAGCGGCACCAGCGACTGAAACGCCTCGACCGTCTCGTCGTCCGCGTACGCCACCAGCGAGCAGGCGATGTGCGTCGCGTCACTCGCACGCTCCCCGTCGATCGCCGCGTCCAGGTCCACCCACGTCCGAACCCCGTCAATCTCCAGCAACGCCTGCGTCCACATGTGGTACCCGAAGATCCCCTCCTCACCCGCAAACTCGTCCACGTACACCAGGCCCGACACGCCCCGCGCCGGAATCCCGTCCGCACGCAGCATCGCCGCCAGCAGCACCGCGTGCTCCGAGCAATCGCCCGCCCGCGACCGCGCCGTCTCCGACGCCGTCGCAAACCCGACATCCAGAGACTTCCGGTTCAGGTACGTGTGCACGAACCGACGGATCGCCTCAGCCCGCTCCGACTTGTCAGGACCGCAGTCCCGCGTCGCACGCACCGTCAGCCGACGGATCTCCTCGTCATCGGCGCGGCAGAACAGCGTGCTCGCCCCATACCGCCCGTCCCCCGCCTCCTCCTCCGGCGCGCCCGCCGGCCCGGCCATCTGCACCGTCAACCGCCCCGACGTCGGCGACAGCCGTTCGAATCGCTGCACGCCCGTCTCGGGCAGATCCGGCAACGCCCCCCGCGACACCGACAGCAGAAACGACGCCCGCGTCGCGCTCCGCGCGTTCGTGATGGGCTTGTCCGGACGCACCAGCGTGCTCACCATGATCTCCGCGCCGCCCTCGATCGGCGCCAGCGCCGATGCCTGGTCAGCAAGCCGCGTCTCGATACGGATCCCGCCGAGAACCGTCTCCGTGCGCACGATCTCCGCGTTCAGGTCGAACTCCTCGGTGAACTCGATCTCGGGCATGTTCGACATCGAAGAACGCGCCACCCGCGTCTCGATCGAGCGATCGCCGACCGCCTCGGTGTCGGGCCGGATGTCGCGCCGCGTCACCACCACCGGCGTCACCCCCGTCGTCGGATCGAGCGTCGCGATGCTGATCTCCGAAGCACCCGCCCGCAGCCGCTCCGCGAGCATCCGACGCGCCGCCGCAGGAGGAAGCCACGGCGTCGTCGGAGACGGCACGCTCTCCGTCGAGGTCGCACCCCCCTGAGAACGCGTCACGCCGAGCGTCTCCCCCTTGAAGTCAATCGTTGTCGTCGACGGAATCGCGCCCATCTTCTGCTCGCTCGTCGCCCAGATCGGCTCGCCCGTCGGCGTCTCCACGAACGTCGATGTCATCAGCACGTCGAGCGTGATCGGGCCGCGCCGGATCGTCATCGACGTCAGGCCCGTCGTCGTGATCCGATCGTCCGAGACTGAAACCGTCTGGCGCGCGTGACCGCTCCGGACCCCGTCGATCCAGAGCGTGTACCACAGATCGATCGGCTCGCCCGCAAACGCCCTGACCGGGAGCAGCAACACCGCAAGGAGCGCGACAACGAGCGACGCCGCCCCGGCCAACGGTGCGGGCATCACGAACGCAAAGACTCGACGGCTGCTGATCATTCACACACTCCCTTGGTTCGTCGGATTGTACGGTTTCACACACCCAGGCCCGCGGGACCGACCCATCGGACTCACGCACCCCGCCCGCGGCCCGCGCCTCGGGCTATTCTGTTGACACACGTTCCACCCGGCACGCCCGCCGTCGCCCAGATGATCGACACCCACTGCCATCTCACCTTCCCCGAGTTTCTGGGTCGAGTCCCCGAGGTCCTCGCCCGCGCCCGCGAGCACGGAGTCGCCGGCGCGATCACCATCTCAACCTCCACCGTGAACGCCCCGGAGTGCCTCGCCGTCGCGAAGGCGCACGCGGGTGTCTGGTGCTCCGCCGGCGTCCATCCCTTGTACAGCGACGATCCCGCCGCGTTGCCCCACGTCTGGAGCCGCATCAGGGAAGTCGGCCGTGATCCAAAGTGCGTGGCCTGGGGAGAGCTCGGGCTTGACCGGCACTACAGCGAGCCGGCCTTCGATCTCCAGATGAGCGTGCTCGAAGAGCAGCTCGCACACCTCGCCGCATGGCGAGCCGAAGGCATCGAGAAGCCCGTCGTCATCCACTGCCGCGAGGCCTTCGACGAGCTCATCCCCGTGCTCGTCCGCAGCGGACTCAACACCTCGCGAATGGTCTTCCACTGCTTCACCGGCGGCCCCTCCCAGATGCGCAAGGTCCTGGACATCGGCGCCTGGGCCAGCTTCACAGGTGTCGCAACCTACCGCAACGCGACCGACGTGCGCGACGCCGCGAAACTGATGCCGCTCGACCGGATCATGGTCGAAACCGACGCCCCTTATCTCTCGCCCGAACCAAATCGAGGCCAGCGACCCTGCGAGCCGTGGATGGCCTCGATCACCGCAAGGTCACTCGCACAGACGCGGGGCGAGCCGTGGAACGCATTCCACGACGCCATCAACCGCAACGCCGAGGCCTTCTTCGGACTCCCCGTCGGCGCCGCCGCGGCGAGGGAGGCTGTCTCGTGAACACCCTCGCCGCCTGGCTTCACGACCTCGGCCCCATCGCGTTCCACGCGGGCCCGCTCGCGATCCGCTGGTACGGACTCTCCTACGTGCTCGGATTCGTCATCGGCTGGTGGTGGCTGACGCGCCTCGCCGCGAAGGGACTCATCCTCATCCCGCGCGAACGCGTCGCCGATGCCGCGATGATCTTCGTCGCGGGCGTCGTCCTCGGCGGACGCCTCGGCTATGCCATCCTCTACGACCCCGCGCTCTTCATAACATTCGAGAAGTCCTTTCCCTTCTGGGGACTGCTCGAGATCAACAAGGGCGGCATGGCCAGCCACGGCGGGATCGCAGGAGTCATCATCGCCAGCCTTGTCATCGCCCGCGGGTTCAAGGGTCCCGACGGCGCCCGCGTCGGAAAGTGCCCCGCCCCGCACGTCCTGGACGCGATCGCCGCGGTCTGCCCCGTCGGCCTTGGCCTCGGACGCCTCGCGAACTTCGTCAACGGCGAGCTGCTCGGCAAGGTCGTCGCCATGCCCGGCGAGGGCGGCACTCGCGGCGGGCCGTGGTGGGCCGTGAAGTTCCCGCAGGAGGTCCTCGACCAGCACGCGCCCGCGCTCACCGACCAGCAGCGACTCGATCTGGCCGCGCTCGCCGCTCGCAACGCCATGCCCCAGGACGAGTTCTTCGACCAGCAGTACCAGCGCGTGCTCGACGCGGTCTGGCGGGGTGGCCGCCACGCCGCGGAGCTCAAGCAGGAGCTCGCTCCCCTCATCTCCGCCCGTCATCCCTCGCAGATCTACCAGTTCCTCGCCGAGGGCGTCGTCCTCGGCCTGGTCCTCTGGTGGATCTGGCGCAAGCCCAGGAACCCCGGCGTCGTCGGGTGCTGGTTCCTCATCACATACGGCGTGCTGCGCGTCGTGACGGAGTTCTGGAGACTCCCCGACGCCCACCTCACCGTCCAGCACATCCTTGGACTCAGCCGCGGACAATGGCTCAGCGTCATCATGGTCCTGTGCGGCGTCGCCCTGCTCGCCCACTTCGCGAACGCAAAGAACACCGCAAAGCTCGGCGGTTGGATGCAGAAGGGAGCCCGCGGATGAAGGTGCTGGTCACGGGAGGCGCAGGATACATCGGCTCGCACGCGGCCCAGCGGCTCCTCGCCGACGGCCACAGCGTCGTCGTCGTCGACAACCTCTCCCGAGGACACGCCCGCGCCGTCCAACGACTCCGCGAGCACGCCCGCAACGGAGATCGGCTCGGCTTCCAGCACCTCGACATCCGCGCCACCGACACCATCGAAACA
The DNA here is from genome assembly GCA_026647565.1 of Phycisphaerales bacterium. Taxonomy (GTDB): domain Bacteria; phylum Planctomycetota; class Phycisphaerae; order Phycisphaerales; family UBA1924; genus JAHBWV01. Next base: position 11,938 of record JAPKGU010000109.1, read on the forward strand.
CTCATCCGTGAGCACCGCATCGACACCGTCATGCACTTCGCCGCGCTCACCTACGTCGGCGAGTCCGTCGAGAAGCCCCTCGACTACTACGAGAACAACACCGCCGGCTCCCTCTCGCTCCTCCGCGCCTGCGAGCGAAGCTGGTCGCACGCCCACGGCGGCGTGAGACGCTTTGTCTTCTCGTCCACCGCCGCCACATACGGCGAGCCGCCCGCCGATCGCGTCCCGATCCGCGAGGACTGCCCCCAGAACCCCATCAATCCCTACGGCGCGTCGAAGCTCATGGTCGAGCGCATGCTCCGCGACTCCGTCGCCGCCGCCGCTCGCTCCGGCAGCGACTTCGCCGCCGCCTGCCTCCGATACTTCAACGTCGCCGGCGCCGATCACACCGGACTGATCGGCGAAGACCACGACCCCGAGACCCACCTCATCCCGATCGCGATCCAGGCCGCCATGGGCAAACGCCCCGGCATGACGATCTTCGGCGAAGACTACCCCACGTCCGACGGCACCTGCGTTCGAGACTACGTCCACGTCGAGGACCTCGCCGACGCCCACGTGACCGTCATGCAGAAAATGACCACCGGCACGTGCGTCGCCTACAACCTCGGCATCGGCCGCGGCTACTCCGTCAAGGAAGTGATCGCCGCCGTCGAACGCGTCACCGCGAAGCCCATCCCCGTCAGGATCGGGCAGCGCCGCGCCGGCGATCCCCCCGTCCTCTTCGCCGACCCCGCAAAGATCCGCGCCGAACTCGGATGGTCCGCCTCGTGGACCGACCTCGAGAGGATCATCTCCACCGCGTGGGAGTGGATGCGCCGGAACCCGGAGGGCTACGGCAGGTGAACCCGCATCGGCCCACACTCCGATTCATC
>JAPKGU010000011.1 GCA_026647565.1 Phycisphaerales bacterium
GCGATCGCGGAGAGACTACACAAGCTTCAACGCATAGAAGATCGCCGTGAAGACCAGGTCCGCGATGACGATCGCCACCACGGACTGCACGACCGTCGACGTGGTGGCGTTGCCGACCCCGGCCGCGCCCCCGGTGACCTTCAGCCCGTTCCCGCACGCGATCAGACCGATCAGGGCGCCGAAAACGGTCGCCTTCATGGTTCCCGTCGCAAAGTCAACGAACTTCGCCTGCAGCAGCGTGTTCCGCACATACGTCGTCAGGGGGATGTCGAGGATCGTGATCGAGACCGCCATCGAAGAAGCGATCGAGACCGTGCTTGCGATCACACCCAGCGCGGTCATGCTGAGGATCGTCGCGAACACGCGCGGCACCACGAGGAAACGCACCGGGTTCAGCGCGTGCGCCTCAAGGGCCTCGACCTCCTCGCTCACCACCATCGTGCCGATCTCGGCCGCGATCGATGCGCCCGCAAAGCCCGTCAGCACGATCGCCCCGATCAGCGGGCCCAGCTCGCGCAGCACCGCAACCCCGACGATGTTGGCAATAAGCTCCCGCTGCCCGAATCCGTCGAGCGGCGGCGCCAGCTGAAGCGCAAGAATCAGCCCGACGCAGCCGGACACCAGCCCCACGATGAAAATCGAGCGAACGCCGACGCGCACAATCTGGAAGATCAGCGCGGAGTTCCCCTTGCGGACCTTCGGATTGACCAGGCCGTGGGCGATCCAACGGATCGCCGCGCCGAAGAGGATTACCAGATCCCCGACATGCGCGAGCAGCGCAAAGGCCCTCTCGCCGATCTGCGCGACCGCTCCAACCAGATGGCCGAGCAGGCGGGACGGGACGCCGGGGGCTTGATCGGACTCGGGTGGGGGCATGTTCCCGACTCACGCACCGATCGCGTCGTCAAGCGACGCGACGATGTTGAAGTAATGGTGCAGCCGCGCGATCTCGAACAGCGCCTTCACCTTCTGATTCATCGCGCACAGCACGAGCTTCGTGCTGTTGCTCTTCGCGTTCTTCATCGCCTCGACCAGTGTCGCAAGTCCCGAGGAGTCCATGTACTCAACGCTCGCAAGATTCACGATCAGCGTGACCGGCTTGTCCCCCTGGACCGATCGCAGCGAGTTCCGAAGCGCCGGTGAGCGGCTCATGTCGAGGTCCCCTTTCGGAGACACCACGACAGCCCTCTCCCGCCTTTCAATCTGAATGTCAATCGCAGACGCATCAGCCATGATTGCACCCCGGACACGGCGACGACTCGCTTCCCCCGCAGGACGCGGGGCCACCAGACGCGCTTTCGGTCGCCACCCGCTTGACCATCGTCAGGCGCATCCCGACCGGGCCTCGCTTCTCGTATCGTACGTCGTCCATCACCTCGTTGATGATGTGGACACCAAGACCGCCCGGACGCACGTCGTCCAGATCACGGCTCTTGATCACATTCGGTTCGACCTGCCTCGCCTCGTCCTCGATCACGATCCGAAGCATGTCCGGGCGATCGGGCGTGCCCTCCGGGAAGATGCTGAGCCAGATCGGCCGGTCCGGCTGCCGGTCGTACCCATGGCGGATCACGTTGCACAGCGCCTCGTCCACCGCAAGGGCGATCTGGCAGCACGCCATCTCGTCGAACGACAAACGCTTGGCCACCGCCGAGACCAGCTCCCTCGCCCCGCAGAGATAGAGCGGGTTGCTCAGGATCTCCAGTCGAACATGCGGCTTCTCGTTCATTCGGCATCTCCGGGAGAGACCTCGGACCTGCCATCCGTCACGCGAGCGGATCCCTCGACCGTGCTCACACCCGACTCCCACCACTCCACCCAACGGTCCGTTGCCTCCCGCCGTTCCTGCTCCGTTCCCGCAAAATCATACCCAAGTGTCTGTCCTGTCAGGCGTTCCAACGTCCGGATCGCCGTGAATCGAACCGCACTGTCATCAGAATCCAGCTCGCCGATCAACTCAGGAATCTTCGAGCGGTCCCCTCTCGCCGCCGTCTCCAGCATCGCCTCAATCCGACCGGTCGGATCGTGTGAGCCATATCCCCGAGGGATCGGCTTCGTACAGCCGGCCACGCCGGCCAGAGCGACCAATGCGACCGTTCTCGCGATGGAAGAGACCACGTCCAAGTCTTGGATGGTACCAACCCGGAAAGGGATTCGCCCGATCCACAAGCGAACGTCCGAGAACATCACCGATTCCGCTCCGTCGCCCTCCTACGCTTGGCCCTTCCTCGCCCCGGCCGGGCGGGTCAGGAGCACACAGCGATGACCAGGCGCGTGCACGACGAACTCGTGGTGGTGCTCGACTTCGGCTCCCAGACCGCCCAGCTCATCGCGCGTCGAATCCGCGAAGCCGGCGTCTTCTCCATGATGGTCAGGCCCGACCTCCCCGCCCATGAGATCCGGGCTCTCAATCCGAAGGGCATCGTGCTCTCAGGAGGACCGTCCAGCGTCTACGAGGCCGGTGCACCCCGCTGCGATCCCGCCGTCTTCGACCTTGGCATTCCGGTTCTGGGCATCTGCTACGGGATGCAACTGGCCTGCCAGACCCTCGGCGGCAGAGTGTCGGGGGGATCGCACCGCGAGTTCGGACGCGCAAACCTCCACGTCCAGGACCGCTCCGACCTCCTCAGCGCGATCCCCGAGAGGACCAGTGTGTGGATGTCGCACGGCGATCAGGTCACCGGGCTTGGCGAAGCCGGATTCGAGACGCTCGCCTCGACCCCGACATGTCCACAGGCCGCCGTCCGCCTCGCGAGTGCCGGACGAACCTTCTACGGTGTGCAGTTCCACCCCGAAGTCACGCACACGCCCCACGGGGCAGACATCATCCGCAACTTCCTGTTCGAGATCTGCCGCTGCAGCGGCACCTGGAAGATGGCCGACTTCGCAAAGCACGAGATCGAACGCATCCGCACGATCGTCGGCAAGGAGAGGGTCATCTGCGGGCTTTCCGGAGGCGTTGACTCGTCCGTCGCCGCCGTGCTGATCCACGAGGCAATCGGCGATCAGCTCACCTGCGTCTTCGTCGACAACGGCCTCTTGCGCAAGAACGAACGCGAGCTTGTTCAGGCAACGTTCCGCGACCACTTCAAGATCGATCTGCGTGTCGCGGACGCCGAAGCCGCCTTCCTCAGCGATCTCGCCGGCATCACCGACCCGCAGGAGAAGCGTCGTCGCATCGGCGCCCGGTTCATCAGGGTCTTCGACGAGGCCGCCGCCAGCATCGGGAACGCGAGGTTTCTTGCACAGGGCACGCTCTATCCCGACGTCATCGAGTCCGGTCACGGGCACGCCGGTCAGTCGGCCAACATCAAGCTGCACCACAACGTCGGCGGCCTGCCGGCCGACATGAAGTTCGAGCTGATCGAACCGCTCCGCGATCTCTTCAAGGACGAGGTTCGCCAGCTCGGCGAGGTGCTCGGAATCCCCGCGCAGATCGTCTGGAGGCACCCCTTCCCCGGACCGGGCCTCGCCGTTCGCGTGCTCGGCGAGATCACACGGCCCAAGCTCGACCTCCTCCGCGACTGCGACGAGATCCTCCTGGAAGAGATCGTCGCGAACGAGCTGTACCGGCGGACGAGCCAGGTCTTCGCCGTCCTTCTCCCTGTCAAGAGCGTCGGCGTGATGGGGGACGGCCGCACCTACGACAGCGTGGTCGCGATCCGGGCCGTCGAGACCCAGGACTTCATGACCGCTGATTGGGCTCGCATTCCCTTCGACGTGCTCGCAACGATCTCGAACCGCATCATCAACGAGGTCCGTGGCGTCAATCGCGTCGTCTACGACATCTCGAGCAAGCCGCCTGCGACCATCGAGTGGGAGTAGGCCCATGTTGCGCACGCCCATCCGACGCGCCGTCGAGACAGGCCCGCGCGTCTACCTCCGGCGCCCCACCCAGTCCGATCGCGCTGAGTTCGTCGCGCTGCGAGCCAGAAACCGACGCCACCTCGAACGCTGGGAGCCGATCCCGCGCGGCCACGACGCCTTCACGCCCTCCGAGCTCGACAAGGCCTTCGATCGCGAACTGCGACTCCGACGCACGAAGTCCGACGAGCGATTCCTGATCTGCCTCGTCACCTCAGGTGCCATCGTGGGAAAGATCTCGATCTCCGGAATCTTCCGCGGACCGCTCCAGGAATGCCGGCTTGGATACTGGTTGGGCCGCGAGTTCTGCGGCCACGGCCTCATGACCGAGGCAGTCGCGCTGGCGACCCGCTACGCGTTCGCAACGCTCGCGCTCCACCGAGTCGAAGCCAACATGCAACCCCACAACCACGCCTCGCGCGCCGTCGTCCGAAAGAACGGCTTCTGCCAGGAGGGCTTCTCACCAAAGTACCTCTGCATCCGGGGTCGCTGGCGGGACCATGAACGGTGGGCCGTCACGAGGGAGAACTGGTCCGATCGGGCGCCGACCGCCACCCCACGGCCAATCGCACGTAAGCCCATCCCCGGCAAGGGCTAACCGTTCGGTCCCCCGGCCTTCGCCTCACGGACCCGAACCCGATCCGCGTTTCACCCGTAACGCCTGTTCGAACAAGTACATCGAATCCCCAACACAGTCTGTCCCGTACCAACCCTTCGGAGAAACCACATGCACGCATCCCGTTCTCGTCTGCTCACCGGCGCCATCGCGATCTCCGCCCTGACGCTCGCCTCAGGACTTGCGATCGCCTCCACCAGCGCACAGCGCACCTCGACGAGCGCCGTGACCGCCGCGTCGTCGGACTACGTGATCGACGCGGTGCACTCGACCATCATCTTCCGCATCAAGCACATGGACGCCTCGTACTCGTACGGGCGCTTCAACAAGATCGACGGCGTCGCAAACTACGACGCAGCCGGCGGGCTGACCGGCCTGAAGATCAACGTCGACGTCGATTCGGTCGACACCGCCAACAGCGCTCGCGACGAGCACCTTCGCAATCCCGACTTCTTCAACACCAAGCAGTTCCCGAAGGCGACCTTCAAGAGCAGCGGCGTCAAGAAGTCGGGCGATCACACGTACGACGTCACCGGCGAGTTCACCCTCATGGGCGTGACGAAGACCATCACCGTCGCGCTCGAGCACACCGGAAACGGGAAGTCCATGCAGGGCGCAGACCTCGCGGGCTTCGAGGGCACCTTCACCCTCAAGCGCAGCGACTTCGGGATCACCAAGTACCTCCCCACCGCCATCGGCGACGGTGTCCGCCTGACGATCTCGCTCGAGACCATCAAGCAATAAGTCCCCCGCCTGCATGAGACCAACCGGGGACGCCGCCCACAGCGACGCGCCCCGATTCAATCGCCGACTTCCGCTCCCACCCGAAGCGCGCACCCGGCGCGCCGAACTCGGAGCCTCGCATGCCCTCCCTCACAGGTCTGCTCATCGGCGGCGTGCTGCCGGGGCTGATCGCGCTCGCGCTCCTCGGACTGCCGCGCCTCTCCGGACACCAGCGGATCGTCGCGCTCTCCGCCCTGCTGGCTCCACTCTTCGTCGCCCTTGCCTTTCTGCCCGCGCCGATCGTTGTGAACGGCAAGCACGACCTCTGGCCGTTGAACGCGGCGGAGAGGGCCATCGCCATCGCCCTTGCCGCGGGAGCCCTCGGCGCCGTCGGCCGCGCCCTTGCACGAAAGGGCCATGCCCCCGCGATCGCCGCGATCGGCTCCGGCGCGTTCGCGGCCCTCGCCGTGCTCATCGCGCTCCATCCGCACGCGGTCTCGACCGGCCTTCTCGTCGGCGTCTGCGCAGCAGCGGGCCTGTGGACCTCGCTCGCGGCGGTCACGCTCGCACGCGCCGAGGCCGCTCGCCCCGGACTCTCAACTCCCCTCATGCTCGCCCTCACGCTCTTTGCCGCGAGTCTCGTCATGCTCTTCTCCGCGATCGGCACGTTCGCCCAGCAGGTCGGCGCCCTCGTCGCGATCACGACGAGCGTTGCCCTGATCTCGCTGTGGAAGCGGGTCCCGGTCCTCGGCGTCTCGGGATACGGCGTTGTCCTCTCGATTCTCGCATACTTCGTCGTCGGCGCGTGGCAGCTGTCGCGCAATCCGGCGATCGGCGCCCTTGCGATCGTGGTCCTGCTCCCCGTCGCGATCCCCTTCCTCGTTCGCTTCGGCGCGACTCGCACGCGACGCATCGCTTCCTGGATCGCGATCATGGCCGGATGCCTCGGCGCGATCGCCTGGGGGTACTCGATCTACAGCGACGCGCTGCAGGCGGCGCCCGCGTGGTGATCGCGTTCCCGTGATGCCCCTTCCGATCAGATCCTGATCTCGACCGTCGCCCCCGGTGTTTCCATCGATTCGACCCGATCTCCCGCCCGGAGCGAGGCGATCAGCTCGCCCATGTCGCCACGCATCGGCGATGTGAAACACATGGGCTGGCCGGTGATCGGATGGGTGAATCCGAGCATCGCGGCATGCAGCGCCTGACGCGCAATGACGGTGTGCCCCGTGCGATCAACGAACGCCCGCCCGCCGTACATGTCGTCACCCACGATCGGGTAGCCGGTGTGCGAGAGATGCACACGAATCTGGTGGGTCCTTCCCGTCTTGAGCTCCAGCTCAACCAGCGTGAAATCCTGATCGCCCACGACGCGATCGTTCAGACGGTATCGCTCCCTCACGCGGGCGATCGTCACCGAGGGCTTCCCCAGCTCGTCGTGACGCACGACGTACTTCTCGCGATATCCCTTCTCGCGCGAGGGGTGCGGGCCGATCGGCGCTTCGATCACGTCAACCAGCGGCTCGATGTGCCCCTGAACGACCGCCAGGTACCGCTTGTCGACCCGCCTGTGCTCGAACTGGTGCCCGAGCTTCCAGTGGGCCTCCTCGCTCTTCGCGAACACGATGCACCCGGACGTGTGCCGGTCGAGCCGGTGCACCACACCGGGCCTCGCGAACTCGTTGCCGACGGCGGACAACGCCCCTCCCATCGACGAACGGTGTTTGAAGTGCCACGCGAGCGCGTTCACAAGCGTGCCCGAGTTCTCCGATCGCGCGGGGTGCACGATGATGTCCGGCCGCTTGTTGAGCACGATCAGGTGCTCGTCCTCGAACAGCACGTCAATCTCGATCTCCTCCGCTCGGATCACTCCCGTGGAAGGAGCCGGCACAACCACCTCGACAACATCCCCCGCACGCAACACAGTCGACGCCTTCGGCTGGCGCCCGTTCACCGTCACCCCGCCCCCGTCGATCAGCTTCTGCAGCTGGTTCCGCGACATGAACGCGATGCGCGTCGTCAGGTACCTGTCGAGCCGTGACTTCAGATCGCGGCGCAGCGAGAACGACACCCGACGCAGCTCCGCGTCGTCCTCACCAGACTCGGACTGTTCGATGGCTCGCTGGATCGCCTCCGGATCGACCTTCCCACCCGGAAGGATCAGCCCAGATCCCGTCGAAATGATCTCGTCCCCGTCGGGCGCCGGAGCGGGGGACCTCGGAGCGCTCATTCAGGGTCCGCAGCCGGAGCCGATTCGTCCTTTGGCTCGCTCGGCGGCACCGAAGTCGGCACCTCGTCGCCTGCCGGCTCCTGCCCCGCCGGGTCCTGCGCCGCCGGCTCGGGTGCCGCACCAGAGCCATCCGACGGCTCGCTCGGCATCTCGCCCTCGACCGGCGAGGGCACCGGCTCCGCGGGCGGCGCGATCACCGGCAGTTCAGCCCTGCTCACGAGCGGCGGGACCGCGTTCGAAGCTTCCAGCGCCGCGATGCGCTGCTCAACGATCATCAGGTGCAGATCAAACTTGCACCTCTCTGAGATGGCCTTCACCGCGTTGAGGTGCCCCCGAGCAGCGTCCTTGTTTCCGCGCGCCTCCTCGACCGCCGCAAGTCCATAGAGCGCTCCGATCGCGTGGATCTCATGCCCCTTTCGCCCCTCGGCCTCGCGAAGCACGGATCCGTAAGCCTCCGCGGCGCGATCGAGGAAGGCCGACCGATCCGCGTCCGACAGAAGGTCCTCCGGCGTCTCGGGGGTGCCGTCCGAAGCCAGCACCGCACCGGGGCGAAGCCCCGTGCGAATCGCCTGGAGCCAGGCGTCCCCGGCGCCGAGACGGGCCATGTACGAGACCCCCACGACATTGCCGTGAGAGTTCGCGACGTTGATGAGTGAATCGGGGCTTGCCGCGAGGAATCCACCCGGCGAGACCCCCTGCAAGTCCGTAAAGGCCGCATCGACGCCGGCAGCGCGTTGCTTCTTGAGATAGTCCAGCCCGACGTAACCGAGCGAGAGCGCCGCCGCAACCATGAGGATGGGAGTGCCCCATCGCTTCAGGAAGTCGATGAACTCCTGATTCAGCCGCGCCTCTTCACGTCCGGCACGCTCGCGGATCTCTCTGTGGCGTTGTTCCATCGACACGGCAGGTTCCTCGCTGTCTCGACCAGATGGGTCGGGCCTGAACGATAGGTGCCCGACCGAGACCCGACCTGCCCAAGCCCGCTTGCCGTCCGATCACCCAAGCGATCGCCAGAACGCCCAGAGACCGGCGATCTCGAGCGCCTCCCTGGGCACGAGCGCCTCTCGGATCGCCAAACCGAGCGCCCGAACCGACGCCGGATCGCGCGAGGTTACCGAGAGTCCGGCATCGGCACGCACACCGAGGTCGGCCCGCGAATCCACGCACAGAACCCGCCCCCGGACGGGTGGCAGATCCGGCCGCTCCGACGAGGCATCCCGGAGCCAAAGCACCAGATCCGCCATCGCCAGGACCCCTTGCGCGACGCGAACGGCATCGGATTCGACGGTGTCGGCTCCCGGTCGAACGCCCGGCGTGTCCACGTAGCGCACGATGAGGCCCGAGAGATCGAGCTGCGCTCCCACGTGATCACGCGTCGTCCCCGGCTCGTCCGCCACGATCGACACGCGCTCATTCGCCAGCGCGTTCAAGAGCGTGGACTTGCCGACATTCGGCGGCCCCCACGCCGCGACCAGCGGCTCCTCGATCAACCTCGACAACGCGGCCGCGTGCGTCGGATCACACTCCCGAACGCCCCGGCGCCACCGGCTCGCGTGCTCGACCAGCACATCAACCGCCAACGGGCTTGCAGCCCTCGAAAGCGCCGCTTCCAGAGCCGCGTCGATGCCCTCACTCGCGACCCGAGAGTCGCTCCATGCCAGCTCCCCCCACTCCCCGATCCCGGCTTCTCGAAGCAGCCGGACCACGCCGCGCATGATCTCCAGACCCGCGTGCGGCATCAGGTGTGCGCTCGCGTAAGACCGGCGCGCCACCACCATCTCCATCACGCTCTCGTCACCGCCGTGGACTTTCCGAAGGCCGACCCCTCCGACCTCAACGTCACGCACGCCCAGGCGCGACAGCGCCGCATCCACGTCCCCGATGATCTCGATCAGCCCGATCGCTCCGGCAGCCACCGTGGGAGATTGAACGCGGTACAGGGCGTCCACCGTGAATCCCTCACTCGGCATCGTCGTCGGCGATCAGCGACTGGAACGCCAGGTGCATCCCGATCAGTTGAAGATCGGGCACGACGTGCTCCACCACCGAGTCCGAGCCGAAGAGCGTCCCCGCATCCCCACCCGTGGCCACAACGCGCGGGTACACCCTCGCCACCTCCGCGTAACGCTCGACAAGGCGAGTCACCAGACCCCGGATCGCCTCGCCAACCCCAACGTGCATCGCAGACTCCGTGTCCTTGCCGATCGGCTCGGCGTCCACACGCGCCGGATCAAAGGACACGCGCGGCAGCGCCGCCGTGCCCCGGTGCATCGCCTCCATCATCATCGCCACGCCCGGCGCGATCGCCCCGCCCTCGAACACGCCTTCCGCGTTCACAAAGTCCACCGTCGTTGCCGTTCCGCAATCCACGACAACGCACGGCCCCTCCGTGCTGATCCAGGCCGCCATCGCGCACAGAAGACGATCCTGACCGACCCTTTCAGGCTCCCGCACGTCCGCACGCATGGGAATCGGCACGTCGCGCCCGATCCGAAGCACGGTCCCCACGACCGGCACATCGCGGCACGCCTCGACGAGCCGCTCAGAACCCGCAGGATTGACCGACGCGACCAGCAGTGGAACCCGCGACAACGAATGGCCGTTGGACTCGATCCACGCTCGAACACCAGCGTCGTCAGCGGTCGCGTACGACTGCGCCGCCACAAGGTCGCCGCCTCGGAACAGCCCGATCCTGGCCCGAGTGTTCCCGACGGCGATGGTGAGCAGACTCGTGTCCTGGTCCATGCAGGCCTCAGCGTATGCCGCACCACTCGACCAACCGACCCTGCGCCGTACAGTTGCCGCAGGGTGCGCCGGCCGCACCCGCACCGGAGAGAGCGGCAGGTGTCCAAACCCCCAATGGCGAAGGTTGACGAGTCGATCGAGCGTCCCGTCGTCGAAGGGATGCGTTTCCCTCTGGGCGTGTACCCGATCGATCCGGTTCAGCCGCGCGCCGGATACAAGGTCCTCTTTGAGGCCGCAGACTCCGACGACGTGGCGCAGGAATGGGAAGAGTGGCCGGATCGGTACGTGTGGGACATCGTGGTCGGCGCGGACCGCCTGCGACCGCTCTGTGCCAGTCTCTTCATGCTGCTGCCGCCGAGGGTCTTCCCGATCGTCGACATCCTCGGACACGACGCGTACCGCGAGATCGACCCGTACGTCGCCTATGAACTCGTCCCGCTCGACGTGTTTGTGGACGCCGTTCGCCGCTACGGAGACTTCCTCTACGAGGATGGCCTGTGCGGCTTCGGAGCCATGTCCGAGGACCCGTTTTTCTACGTGCTTGTCGACGAGCACAAGGTCGTCACCGTCCGTGCCGAGCCGGACATGCGCGAGCGCGTCGAGCGCATCCTCGCCGCCTTCGACCTGGCCGAGATCGAGAACCCCGCCGGCGCCGACGCCGTCGCCCACGAGCACAGGGGCGTCCTCTTCGCTCCGGACGACCGACCCGAGTACCTCACCTCGGACGAGGTCGTCGAGCACCTCAAGGACGAGTGGCGGCTCACGCTCAACATCGACCCCGAGTCCAATACCGACGAATCGGGCAAGGACATCGGCATGTGCCCCTGGCGATGCCTGGTCCGAACCTCACCGGCCATCGACACCCCATGGACCTACGCCGACCTGGTCCTGCGGGCAGATTGCCTGGCCCACGTCGAGGAACTGGCCACCGAGGAACTCTCCCGCCACCTTCAGGACCCCGAGACCATCGATCGGGAGACCTCTCTGGTCTTCGCCGATCGCCTCAGCGAGCACGATCTCGACCAGTTGCTCGCCGAACTCCAGGTCGATCGGATGGACCCCTCTGCCACCGACGTCGCGGCGGTCTACTTCTTCCGGTGGCTCCCCTGATGCGTCGCCGTTCACCCTGAGGCGACCGCCCGTTTGTTTCATTTCTGGTCGGGTTCATTCCCTACTCGGCCCTCTTGAGGGGAACCGCTCCGCATCACCCCGCGAAGGTCCCAACCACCCGTGCCCACTTGACCCCAAGGTGATCAATGCAGGATTCCGACGCCAGCCGGTTTGCGTTCGCTAAGGACCCCGGTTATCTTTCCCGTCCCTCGGGAATGGGCCTTGCCCGGGTGGCAGCCGATGCGCGCTGGCCCCGTCGTGCCGGAGGAACCGGCTCGGCGATTGTCTGACAGGTTCTTCCGGGCGGTCTCGAGGCGGGAGTTCTTCCCCTCGGGTCAACAGCCCTTCACTCTCGCGTTGGCTTGGAGATCGGCATGCACGTCAAGCATCGTTCCGTTCGGTCACTCATCGCCGCCGCAGGCGCCTTCGCCACCTGCTCCGGCCTTCTGATCCCCTCGCCCGTATTCGCCTCCGAGCCGGTCACGGCGCAGGCCTCGATGGACGCGATCGATCGCGCGACCACGCTGCGGTCCGAAGGACGCCTGATCGTCGCACGCGACGTGCTGCTCTCGCTCGTCCAGTCAGACGCCGGCGTCGGCGTCTCTGACGCCGAGCGTTCCCGAGCGTTCCAGTTGCTCGCGTCGCTCCAGCGCGAGATCATCGCCCTTCCCCCGGCGGCTCTCGCCGTCGAGAAGGCGTATGCCGCCCTCGCGTCCGACGACCTCGCCTCCGCCGAGCGCCACGCGGCGTCGGTCGCGTCGAAGACCGGCGCCACCGACCAGCAGGTCGCCGAAGCCATCGTAATCCTCGAACGCGTGCGTCAGCAGCGCCAGAACGTCCTTGACCGCGTCCCCACTGCCATCGAAGAGGCACAGGCCTCTCTCAACGCCGGCGACGCCGCCAGGGCCAAGTCGCTCGTCGAGTCCATCGTGCGCAGCGGCATCCCGCTCGACGCCGAGCAGCAGGCGCTTGTCGACGGCGTCATGGCGGGCGTCATCGCCCACGAGGATCGCGTCGGCGAACTCCTCGACGCGGAACCGATCGCACTCGGAATGCTCCAGCCCGGCGTGGTCAAGCGCCGCGACGACATCCCCGCCCCCTCCAACGGATCCGGGCAGCCCGAGTCGCAGCCCGAGTCGCAGCCCGCTCCCGAAGCGACGCCCCAAGCAGCGCCGGAGCCGGCGCCCGCCGCCGCTCCCGAGCCCCCGCCGGCCCCCTCACACGACGACCTCATCAAGCAGGCCCGCACCTTCGAGGCCCAGAGTCTCCTGGCAGAGGCCGATCTGGCGTTCACCGAGCGCCGGCTGAACGAGGCCGCGAACAAGTACGCCCAGCTCCAAGGCGTCTATCGCGACATGCTCTCCGCCGAACAGGCCGCTCACGTCGACGCTCGCCTCACCGAATCCCGCCTGCTCCTCCGCGGCAACGTCGGCCCCGAGGGCGACATCGTCCGGGGTGTCATCGAGCAGAACAAGTTCGCCAAAGACGCCACGATCGCCGAGTTCAACAACCTCCTCAATCAATCGAAGTCCGGCCTCGCCTCCGGCAACGTCTCCGACGCTCGCCTGAACGCGCTCAAGGCCCAGCTCACCCTCAAGGGAGCCCGCCAGTACTTCGCCGAGAGCGAGTACGAGGGTCTTCTCAAGCAGACCACCGACACCCTCACCCAGATCGAAGCCGCCGAGGACCGTATCCGTTCTCAGTCCATCGCCGACAACGAGAAGCGGATCGCCGACGCCGCACGCAGCGCCGCCCTCGAGCGTGCCCGCGACAAGGAGCGGCGGATCAACGAGAACATCGACCGCGTTCGCGCCCTCCAGCAGGAGATGAAGTACGAAGAGGCGCTCCAGGTCGTTGACCAGATCCTCTTCCTCGATCCCATCAACCCCTCAGGGCTCGTTCTCAAGGATTCCCTCACGGCGGTCGTGATCTATCGCAAGTATCACGCCATCGGCGCACGCCTCGACAACGATCATGCCCGCATGGTCCTGTCGAATCGTGAGGCGAGCGTCGCTCCCATGAATCTCATGGACTACCCCTCGGACTGGCCCAAGATCTCCTTCGATCGAGGAGAGACCGCCGCGTTCCGCGAGCCCCCGGAGAATCAGGCCGTCCTCACCCGGCTCGACAAGCCCATCCCGACCGCGCGATTCCCGGAGGGAACCACGCTCGAGCAGGCCGTCACGTTCATCGAGACCGTCGCCGAGATGAACATCGACATCGATTGGGCGTCCCTCGAGGAGATCGGCGTCGATCGGTCCACGCCCGTCACGCTGAACCTCTCCCAGGTCCCGCTCCGAACCGTGCTCGATCGACTCCTGGACAAGGCAAGCCCCGACCGTCTCAGCCGCGCCGCCTGGGCCGTCAACGACGGAATCCTCCAGATCGCCTCCGATGAGTCCCTCCGCAAGAACACGATCCTCGCCATCTACGACGTGCGAGACCTCCTGATCGAGATCCCCGACTACGACAACGCCCCCGAGTTCGACCTCTCCCAGGTCCTCCAGCAGAGCGGTGGCGGCGGCGGCGGCGGCGGCGGCCAGAGCCCCTTCCAGAATCAGGAGAACAACGAGGACGAGGACCGCCTCCCCCTCGACGAGCGACGCCAGCAGATCATCGACATCATCGTTCAGAACATCGATCCCGAGGGCTGGACCGACAACGGCGGCGACACCGGCCGCATCCAGCCCCTCGCAGGGTCCCTCATCATCACGAACACCGCCCGGAACCACCGAGAGATCGGCGGCCTTCTCAGCAAGCTCCGCGAGCAGCGAGCGCTCCAGATCAACGTCGAGGCGCGATTCCTCCTCGTCGCCACCGGCTTCTTCGAGCAGATCGGCTTCGACCTCGACGTCTACTTCAACTCCGACAACAACCAGGTCCGCACCGCTCAAGCCACCGACCCGGCGGTCCAGGCAAGTGACTTCTTCGACTTCACGCAGGGCGGTCTCCAGCGCACCATCACCGGCCCCGGCACCACGCCCATCACCCAGAACGTCGTCAATCCCACCGCATGGTCCCCCATCGGCGCAGGCCAGAACTCCCTCGGCCTGGCCAACAGTCTCCTGACTGGCTCCCTGCCCGACGGAAGCGTCGGTCTGGCGGCGCTGACCGCGGCCCCCGCCTTGGGCGTCGCGGGACAGTTCCTGGACGACATCCAGGTCGACTTCCTCGTACGCGCGACCCAGGCCGATCGCCGCTCGGTGCAGCTCACGGCCCCCCGCCTGACCTTTATGAACGGCCAGCGGGCGAACATCTCGGTCGCGACACAGGTCGCGTTCGTCGGCGACCTGACACCCGTCACCAGCGACTCGGCCGTCGGCTTCGACCCGACCGTCAACACAGCGACCGAGGGTGTGGGCCTTGAGGTTGATGGCACCGTCTCGGCCGATCGTCGCTACGTGACCCTCAACGTCACGGCCAACCTCGCGAAGATCGACGGGTTCTCTCAGAGCGCCGTGACCGCTGTCGCCGGCGGCCAGCTCGTCACCTCCGCTCAGGCCCAGTCCTTCGTCCAGCTCCCCACGATCACCACCACGTCCGTCAACACCACGGTCGTCATCCCCGATCAGGGAACGATCCTCCTCGGCGGACAGCGACTCGTCACCGAGGTCGAGGTCGAGACCGGCGTGCCGGTCCTCTCAAAGATCCCGATCCTCAACCGCTTCTTCACCAATCGCATCGAGACCACCGAGGAACAGAGTCTCCTCATCCTGATGAAGCCCACCATCCTTATCCAGAACGAGGAGGAAGAGCGGAACTTCCCCGGCCTGGGCGACGCGACCCGCAGCGGCTTCACCGGCTGATCCGAACCCATCCACGCGGCACCACGCGGGGCGGGCAATCCAATGCCCGCCCCTGTCATTTTTCCCATCGCACCCCGCGCCCGCGAACCGCCTTTCGTGCATTGCTCCTCGAGACTGCCCACACACACCCCCATCGGCGCACTATGATGGGGACTCTGTCTGTACCAGATCCTCTGGAGACCCTCCCATGGCCGCGTCGGACTCCCGCCTTCGCATCCGCAAAGACTCCAACGTCACGATCGTCGAGTTCGTCGATCGGAACATCCTCGACGAGGCAAATATCCAGATGATCGGCGATGAGATCACCGGGCTGATCGAATCGAACCCCGCCCTTCGCCTGCTCATCAGCTTCGCAAACGTCGACCACCTCTCCTCGGCGGCACTCGGCACGCTCATCACGATCAACAACAAGCTCCGGCCCAAGGGCCAGCTGCGGCTTGCGAACATCGATCCCCAGATCTACGAGGTCTTCGTCATCACGCGCCTCAACAACATCTTCAAGATCCACTCCACCACCGACGACGCCATCAAGAGCTTCTCCTGAGCCGGCGATCGCCGCCTCCTGCCGCTGACGCGAGCACGATCGCATGCCCACGAACCCCGATCCCGCTCCCATTTCAGAGCAGATCGACCTGGTCAACGATCGGGCGTCCATCCACCACGCCGAGAGCCGCGTGCTCGACGCCCTCAACGTCTTCGACTACCCCAAGGCCGCCCGCTTCGCGATCCGCCTCGCCATCGAGGAGGCCGTGACCAACGCGTTCAAGCACGGGCACAAGGGGCTTCCACGCGAGACACCCGTTCGTCTGGACTTCGTCGTCGCCGTCGATCGCGCTGTCATCGCCGTTGAGGACCAGGGACCGGGATTCAACCCCTCAGACGTACCCGACCCAACGCTGGATGAGAATCTCGAACGCCCCTGCGGCCGCGGACTCATGCTCATCCGCGCCTACATGTCCGCCCTCACCTTCAATCCCTCCGGAAACCGCGTTGAAATGACCTTCATCCGCGCCACCGAGCCGTAACCGGACCAGCCCCTCTCGCGGCATCCAACCCTCCCCCACGAATGACGCCACGGCCACATATGGCTACAATAGAATGATTCTAAATATCAGGATAGTCGTATCCGCTTTCGCTCGCGACAGGACCCACACATGACCCTCAAGTTCCCCATCTACCTCGACCACGCCGCGACCACCCCATGCGATCCGCGCGTTGTCGAAGCGATGCTCCCCTACTTCACCGAGAAGTTCGGAAACCCCGGCAGCCGCAACCACCAGTTCGGATGGCAGGCGGAAGAGGCCGTCGACACCGCT
Source organism: Phycisphaerales bacterium (assembly GCA_026647565.1). GTDB lineage: Bacteria > Planctomycetota > Phycisphaerae > Phycisphaerales > UBA1924 > JAHBWV01. Next base: position 16,411 of record JAPKGU010000011.1, read on the forward strand.
CGCCATCAGGTCGCCTCGCTGATCGGCGCCGACGAGAAAGAGATCATCTTCACGTCTGGCTCCACCGAGTCCAACAACATCGCCATCAAGGGCGCGGCATACATGTACGAGCGCGCCCCCGCCGGCGCCGGCAAGCCCCGGGGCCACATCATCACCGCGATCCACGAGCACAAGGCCGTTCTCGACCCCTGCAAGCGCCTCCAGAAAGAGGGCTTCGACGTCACATTCCTCGAGCCGGGCGCCGACGGCCTCATCACCGCCGACATGATCCGGTCTGCGCTCCGTGACGACACCATCCTCGTCACCATCATGTGGGCCAACAACGAGATCGGCACCATCAACGAGATCCGACAGATCGGCGCTCTCTGTCATGAACACGAGATCATCTTCCACACCGACGCCACCCAATGGGTCGGAAAGATGCCGACCGACGTCAACCGTGACAACGTCGATCTGCTCTCCATGAGCGGGCACAAGCTCTATGGTCCCAAGGGCGTCGGCGCCCTCTACGTCCGGCGTCGCAAGCCCCGCGTCCGACTCCAGTCCCTCGTCGACGGTGGTGGCCAGGAGCGCGGCTTCCGCTCCGGCACGCTCAACGTCACCGGAATCGTCGGCCTCGGAAAGGCCGCCGAGATCGCCCTCGCCGAGATGGAATCAGAAGGCCGCCGCCTCCTCGCGCTCCGCACGAAGCTTGAGAACACGGTCGCCGGCGCGCTCGACGTCGTCCAGGTCAACGGCCATCGCGAGAAGCGCCTCCCCCACATCACCAACATCTCCTTCGGCTTCGTCGAGGGCGAGAGTCTCATGATGGCCGTCAAGGAGATCGCCTGCTCCTCCGGCTCCGCCTGCACGAGCGCCTCCCTCGAACCCTCCTACGTCCTCAAGGCCCTCGGCGTCGGCGACGAACTCGCGCACTCCTCCCTCCGCCTGTCGCTCGGCCGCTGGACCACGCCCGAGCAGACCGACTACGCCGCCGAGGCAATCATCAAGTCCGTCCGCAAGCTCCGCGAACTCTCACCGCTCTACGACATGCACAAGGAAGGCATCGACCTCTCAAAGGTCGAGTGGGCACATCACTGATCGCGCACACAGCACACAAACGCCGCAAGGCGAGGTGAACCATGGCATACGGCGAGAAGATCATCGACCACTACGAGAAGCCCCGAAACGTCGGCAACTTCGGCACCACCGCCGAAGTCAGGAAGCGCAGCGACGTCGGCGTCGGCCTCGTCGGCGCGCCCGAGTGCGGCGACGTCATGCAGCTCCAGATCAAGGTCAACCAGAGCACCGGCGTCATCGAGGACGCCAGGTTCAAGTGCTTCGGCTGCGGCTCCGCGATCGCCTCCTCCTCCCTCGCCACCGAGTGGCTCAAGGGACGCACCCTCGATGAGGGCCTCGCGATCAAGAACACCGAGATCGTCGAGGAACTCTCTCTTCCCCCCGTCAAGATCCACTGCTCCGTCCTCGCCGAAGACGCGATCCGCGCCGCCATCGCCGACTACAAGCAGAAGAACGGCATCGCTTCCGCCCCGGAGAAGGCCGGCGCCCACTAACGCCCCCGGCGAGTTCCCGGACCCGCAATCGCTGTGATGTTCGCCTCCTCAAGGCATCAAAGACCCTGAGGCCGACGAATCGACCGGGGCCTCGCATATAGTGACCCAGCCAGAGACGGCATCGAAGCCCTCAGCAGAACGGAGCGCCAAAGCCATGGCAGGTTCGACAACCCTCCCCCAGTCCAGCAACGACGCGCAGGTTCAGGGCGTCATCCTCACCGAGACCGCCGCCCGAGAGATCAAGACCATCGTCCAGCAGCAGGAGCTCGACGCCGAGAAGGTCCGCCTCCGCGTCGGCGTCAAGGGCGGCGGCTGCTCCGGCTTCTCCTACGTGCTCGACCTCACCGAGACCCAGAAGGAGACCGACGAGGTCTTCGAGCAGCACGGCGTCAAAATCATCTGCGACCCCAAGAGTCTTCTGTACTTGAACGGCACCACCGTTGATTTCAAGGACGAGATCATGGGCCGCGGCTTTGTCTTCACCAACCCCAACGCCACCACCTCCTGCGGCTGCGGGTCCAGCTTCGCCGTCTGATCGTCAACCCGTGCCGGTTCCGGCGCTGGAATCCCCTTGTAAAGGGGCCTCCGTCCTGTTATCCTCCTTGGAGTTCGGGTGAGTCCTCGCCCCACCTTCGTGGGCATCTGTTCGGGGCGAACCTTGGGACCTACCTTGAAACAATGCTCAACGGCCGCGCCTGCACGACGCAGGCCGGACGGATCGAGTCGGTCGAGAGGACGCGTATGAGCCAGGCATCCATGCCTGCCGAGACGACGATCGGCTACGCCCCGCCGCGTGTGACGCAGTTCAGCATCTTCCTGGACAACCGGGTCGGTCGCCTCTTCGACCTCGTGCGGGCCTTCGACGGCACCTCAGGCTGCGCGATCTGCGCTCTCTCCGTCGCCGAGGCCAGCGACCACGCCGTCATCCGTCTGATCACCAGCAACTCGAAGGCCGCACGCCAGATCCTCAAGCAGTCGAACGCCACCTTCTCCGAGCGCGACGTGCTCGTCGTCGAGCTCTCCCGGGGCCACACGATCTCCAGTCTCTGCCTCTCGCTCCTGGGCGCGGAGATCAACATCCACTTCGCCTACGCCCTCATGCTCCGCCCCAACGGCACTCCCACCATCGCCCTCTCCGTGGACGACACGGACCTCGCGGGACAGGTCCTCCGCCGCAAGGAGTTCCGGCTCTTCGGCGAGGCCGACATCAGCGATCCGCACTAACCCGTTCAAGCGGGGCACGCCGCTCAGTGCACGCCCGTCGCCGCGAGCCAGCGTTCGGCATCCAGCGCCGCCTGGCACCCCATCCCCGCCGCTGTGACCGCCTGGCGATAGGTGCTGTCCGCCACGTCCCCGCCCGCGAAGACGCCCTCGATGTTCGTCTTGCTGCTCCGCGTCCGGAGCGCGACATACCCGGCATCATCAAGCTCGATGCCAGAGCCCTTCAGGAACCTCGTCGCGGGCGTGTGCCCGATCGCGACAAAGAGACCCTTGACGTCCAGCGTCGACTCCTCGCCCGTAACCGTGTCCTTCAGCCGCACGCCGCTGATCTTGTCCTGACCCAGCACGTCCACCACGACCTTGTTCCAGAGCACCTTGGCGTTCGGGCGGCTCAGGAACCGCTCCTGCATGATCTTGCTCGCTCGGAACGAGTCCCGCCGGTGGATGACGTACACCGTGCTCGCAAACTTCGTCAGGTACGACGCCTCCTCCATCGCCGTGTCGCCGCCCCCCACCACCGCAAGCGGCTGGTTGCGGAACACCGGCAACGCCCCGTCGCACACGGCGCACGCCGACACGCCCCCGCCCATCGTCGCCAGGCGCATCTCGTTCGGCAGCCCGATCCAGTTCGCCGTCGCGCCAGTGGCGATGATCACCGCATGCGCTCGCACGATCCCGTTGGACTGCGTGTGAAGCTCGAACGGCCTCTTCGAGAAGTCGCAACGCACCACGTCGTCGCCCATGATCCGCGTGCCGAACCGCTCGGCCTGGGCCTGAAACTTCCCCATCATCTCCGGGCCCATCACCCCGTGCTCGAAACCGGGGTAGTTCTCGACCTCCGTCGTCAGCATCAGCTGCCCACCCGGCAGCACAGGCCCCGGATCCTGTTTCGGCACGCCGACAATCGACAGGGGCGAAAGGTTCGCACGCGCCGCATAGATCGCCGCGGTCCATCCCGCCGGACCCGAGCCGATGATCACAAGCTTCTCAACGCCGGTGGTGGATGCCAACGCCGATCCTCCTCACGCCACGCCCGCTCACGGTCGACCGTGGTGCGCACAGGGCCGTTCTCTTCGATGCCGCGAGTTCGCCGCCGTCACTTCAGCTGACCGGACTCGACCAGGTGCTGACGCTGGAGCGAGAGCACCGGCGGCCAGATCAGGTAGTCCGCATTCGCCACGTTGCTCGACGAGTTCTGGATCCGCCGCGCCCAGTCCTTGCCGCCGTTCCCGCCCACCGAGTACAGCACGCACTGATCCTCGCCGATCCGACGCGAGAAGTTGCTCTCGGGCGTCACGATGCTCATCTCGTGCGGCCGAGGATCCTCGCGCTCCCCGAACTGCGACTTGGTGTCGCGGATCGGCACAAAGTACTCCAGCGGCGGCTTCGCCCCCCGCTCTCGCCTCGGATTGAAAGGATCCGCCTCGAGCTGCGCGATCCAGATCGGACGCACCGACGCGAGCGTCGGAGGCCACTGCCCGCCGTCCAGCTTCGCGCAGTACAACGCCAGCGCATGCCGCGTGCCGACCGCCTCCGCCCAGACCACCTGCCGCAAATCGAACAGCTCCCCGAGATCGGCCACGACCTCGCGCACCGCGCTCGCGTTCGACCCCAGCTTGCCGTACTCAAACGCCTGCGACATCCGCGGGTCGAACCACTCCAGCGTCCAGCGGCTCGTCCAATCGTTGCCAACCCGGCTCAGCGTCTCCTTGATGTCAAACCAGTTCTGCTGACGATCGGCGATCGCGTCCCACTTGGCCGCCTCCCCGAGCAGCCGCAGAGGCCGATTCGAGCTCTTGAGCCGGGCGAGCGTCTGGCCGAACGTCGCCTTGTTCACGCCGTTCCGCTCGACGTAGACCCGTGCGATCACCTGCTCGGCCGCGATCAGGTCCGCGCCCGGCAGCGTCAGGCGTGAAAGCCCGATGAACTTCTTCTCATCCAGGCGATCGATCACCGCCTTCAGTCGGTCGGCCGACAGCTGCGCCGAGCCGCGCGAATCCTCGTACGCGATGTCGCGGATGCGCTCGAGCGAGACCAGCATGATCCCCAATCCAAACCGCATCTCATGCGCAAACTCCCGGTCCGCCAGCTGCCGTCCGACGAAAGTCCAGTCCACCAGCAGATCGATCGCGTCCGCCGGCTTCCCCGCCGCCGCCAGTCGCGTCGCCTCGACTTGCACCAGAACGCTCGCCCGCTGGAGCGCCTCGCCCCAGAGAAACTTCTTGGCCGCCAGCAACGGCGGATCTCCAAGCTCTGTGTACATCTTGTCCCGGATCTGCGCGACCGGAACCCCCTGCGTCCCGTAGTTCTGCCCAAAGCCGAACGCGACGCGATAGTCCTCTTCCTGCGTGACCTGGTGGATCGCCTTCAGCAGCGCCTGCTGGCTCTCGCCGAGCGCCCATGCCTCCGCCTCGCTCCATTGCGACGAACCCGCCGGCAGCAGACGCGCCCGACCCGCTGCCTCAAGAAACTTCGGCGGAGCTTCCACCTTCGCCAGCAGCGGCAGCAAGATCGTGTCCGATCGCAGCTCCGCGCGGATCGCCTTGTACGGCTCGTTCGCCCGGTCCACGAACTCGTCCGCCGACGCAGCGCCGACGCCGCCCGCCGCAACAGCCGCGCACAGCGCCGCACGCACGCCGAGGCCTGAAATCGCTCGAATCACACGCCCTGTTCTGGTTCGGATTGGCATAGCCGCGGATCGTAGCACGAGGCCCCGGCACCCGCACGTTCGCAACACCCGCTCGACCGTGAAACAAAGCGGGCACGCTCTGTGGCGTGCCCGCGACCATTCAGTATTCATCCAACGATCTCGGCGAAACGATCCGACTCAGCCGACCGTCTGGCGGCTGGATCCCGGCTGACGCTCGCTCGTCCGCGCCGGCGACTCCTCCTCGTCCCGTCCGGGCGTGACCTCGGTCGCGCCCCGGAAAAACCGGCTCGGCCGATCGTCCGTCAACTGCTGGTTCAGGCGGGTCAGCGCCTCGTCCACAATCTGGCGGACACGCTCGCGGCTGATCCCGACTTCCTCGGCGATCTGCTTCAGCGTCAGCGGCTCCTGGCCGTCCAGGCCGAAACGAAGCCGCAGAATCACGGCCTCGCGCTCGTCGATGGCCTCGAGCAGGCGACGCAGCACGCCAAGCTCATCGCCACGGAGGACGTTGTCGTCGGGCGTGTTCACGCGCGTGTCGGCAACCACGTCGGCGAGCGAGATCATCTCGCCGTCGCGCCCCTGCGGCTCGCGAACCGTCGAGTTCAGAGCCTTGACCGCCCGCTTGATGATCTTCACCTTCTTCAGCGGAAGGTTCATCGCATCCGCGAGCTGCTGGACCGTCGGCGTGTAGCCGAGCTCGGCCTCCAGCTTCCGCTGCGCCACCTTCCACTTCGCGATCAACTCAACCATGTACGCGGGCACATGGATCTGCTGCGTCGCGTTGATCAGCGCTCGCTTGATCGCCTGCTTGATCCACCAGGAAGCGTACGTGCTGAACCTCGCGCCCTGAGCCGGATCGAAGCCCTCAACCGCCCGGAGAAGGCCGATGTTGCCCTCCTCGATCAGATCGGGGAGCGGCAGGCCGCGGTTCATGTAGTTCTTCGAGATGGAAACCACCAGGCGAAGATTCGCCCGAACCATGCGCTCGCGTGCGTGCGCGCAGTTCTCGTTGATGATCGCCCATCCGAGTTCACGCTCTTCCTCGGCGGTCAGCAGCGGAACCTCGTGGATGCTCTTCAAGTAGAGCTGGAGGTCAGACTGCAACTCCCGCCGGGCAAAGCCCGACAGATCACTCTTACCGCTCACGTCTCATCCCACCTTCCGCGTACGACTCGACCGCGGGGCCGAGTCTCTCTCACCTTGCAACATGCCACGGATTCTCAAGAACGCCACTCACTTTCAAGATTCGCCGCAAAATTCTTCCGGTTGCATCGTCGGGGTCAAGGACTCGCTTGAAGTTTGTGGTGTCATACATGGTTATCGCCCTTCCACCCGTCCGTCTGAGCGGGTTGGGCACGGCAACATCACCCAATCAACCCCCAAAAATCACCGCCGGAAGACCGCCAAGGGCACCACTCCCTCTACACTCCACTCCAGAGTGAGACACAGGTCGCATCCGCAGACACCGACTCGCGCGCACAAGTTCAGGGACTTGAAGAACACCGGCTGAGCACGCATGAACAACGACCTGACAGAGCATCTCAAAGCATGGCCGTACGAGGCGGGCCACATCATCGCGAGGATCGTCCGCACCCAGGAAGATGAGGAAGTTCTTCAACTCCGCGTCGATCTCGGCATCCTGCAGATGAAACTCGACGGGCGTCCGGATGGAGAGCGTCCCAACGGGTTCGAGTCGTACCTTGAGTACTTCGAGGATCAGGCCGCGGCACACGCGGAATCAGAAGATCTCGGGCAGCCCGACGAAGAGCACGCCGAGTATGGACCTCCGGGCGCCCGGCACGCCCCGAGATTCCTCACGCCCGATGACTGCCGCCTCCTGCGCGACGAGGCCGTCCAGTACTACCACCGCTACATCGCGCTCCTCGCCGTCGAGGACTTCGACCGGGTGATCAGGGACACGACCAGGAACCTTCGGTTGCTCGACTTCTGTTCCGCCCACGCCGTCGCGCCGCCCGACAGAGTTGCGCTCGAACAGTTCCGCCCGTACGTCACCATGATCCGCGCCCGGGCCGCCGCGGGGCTCGCGCTCCGCGACAATGAGCCGAGAGCCGCACTCGTCGCGATCGATGAGGGACTGGAGGCGCTCCGACGCGTCTTCGAGGACCAGCCGCCCGAGCACTACGAATCCTCCGGAGAGGTCCGCGCCCTCCGCGCGATGCGTGAGGCGCTGGTTCCTCAGCTCCCGGTCAGCCAGACCTCGGAACTGAACGCACGCCTCGCCAAGGCCATCGAGGACGAGAACTACGAGCTCGCCGCCATACTCAGGGACGAGATCCGCCAGCTCAAGACCGAATGAGACGTGCCCGCGTGCGCCGTCACACCCTCAGTGGTGGCCCCACTCGCTGGCCATGTCCTTCTCGCGCCCACCCGCGCCCTTGGACATCCGCTCCACCTCGAGCAGAACGTCGCGGGTCATGGCCTCGGCCGCCGCGATCTCTTCCACCGTCACCATGCTCGCGCCCGCCTCCTTCACCGCAAGCCCCTTGCGGAGAACGTTCACGCGCGCCGCGACGAACACGCCGGGAGCTCGCGAGCGGATCGCGCGGCACGCTCTGACCGTCGCGTCATCGTCGGGGATCGCCAGCACGACGATCGACGCCCCTCGCACATTGACCGCCTCCAGAACCTCGGGATTCGTCGCGTCACCATACACCACCGATCGCCCGATCGACCGCTGCTTCACCACCGTATCGGGGTTCAACTCGATGATCGTGTAGGGCACGCCGATCAGGTCCAGTCGATCCGCGATCGCGCGACCCACCGGGCCGAAGCCGGCGATGATCGCGCGGCACCGCTCCGCGCCCGCGACCTCCTTCGCCTGTCTCTCCTCGCGCATCGCGGGGCTCGACCGCCAGGGCGCAAGCGGCGCCGGCGCCAGGCGAGGCGAAACTCGACGCGCCAGCGCCATCAGCCACGGCGTGCACACCAGCGACAGCACGACTGTGATCAGCGTCGGACCCACCGTGTCCGGCTGCACCACGCCAGCCCCCGAGGCAACGCCCAGAACGATGAGCGTGAACTCGCCCGCCTGAGAGAGTGTGAGCCCCACCGTCGCTGCAATGGCCGGCGGTGCGCCCGCAGCCCACGCGCTCACGCCGATCACGACCGATTTCAGCCCGATCAGGCCGATGGTGCCGATCGCGATCTGCCACCAGCGATCCGCCAGGAGCGAGGGATCCACCCGAAGGCCGACCGACGCAAAGAAGATCGCGAGAAACAGGTCGCGCATCGGCTCGAGCTGGCCCGCGATCTGGTGCCGGAAGGGCGTCGATGCGAGCAGCATCCCCGCAACGAACGCGCCCAGCTCGGCGCTCAGCCCCGCCAGCGTCGCCACGCCCGCCGCCCCCAGCGCCACCGCACCCGACACCACCACCATCACCTCGCCGTTGGCAACACGCGCCGCCTCACGCATGATGCGAGGAAGCACGAACCGCCCGAACAGCAGAAACAGAATCACCATCCCGACCTTGAGCGATCCCTGGCCGAGCACCAGCAGCAGCTCGTCTCGACGTGCCGACACCGACTCAATCGCTCCGCCCGCTCCCGACTCACGCGCCGCCCAGTTCGCCAGCAGCGGGATGATCGCGAGAATCGCCACGGCGACAATGTCCTGCACGAGCAGGATGGTGAACGAGATCCGTCCCGCCAGCTGGCGAATCTCGCGACGCTCCGTCAGGATCCTCGCAACCACCGCCGTCGAGGACATCGACAGCCCCAGCCCCACCGTGATCGCCTCAGGCCACATCAGACCGAGCGCCTTGCCAACGATCGCGAGCATCGCGCCCGAGACCAGCGTCGACACCACGCCCACCGCCGTGACAGGTATCACGTCTCGCTTGTTCCCGCCCATCTCCATGTGAAGCCCGATGCCGAACATCAGGAGGATCGTGGCCAGATGCGAGATCGTGTCGACGCTTCCTGAGTCCGCGACCAGTCCCAGCACGCCCGGACCGACAATCGCTCCGGCCAGCAGGTAGCCCGGAATGGTCGCCTGCCGCAGACGCGTCATCAGCATGGAGAACACCGCCGCCGCGATGAGTATCACGACAAACGCAACAAGAACCTGTGAGCTCCCTTGCGCCTGCGACGCCAGCGTCAGCATGTGGCCCCCAATCCTCTCACCTCGCACCCGACACTCGGGCGCCATCGCCCCCACGCCGACCCACAAGCACCGCCAGCAGCGTCATGTCCGCCGGCGTGATGCCCTCCAGCCGAGAGGCCTGGCCGAACGTCTCCGGACGATACCGCTCCAGCGCGCTCTTCGCCTCGTTCCGAAGCGCCGGGCACGAACGATAGTCCATGTCGCGCGGCAACCGCTTGTGCTCCATCTCCGCGCGCCGGCGGATATCCGCCCGCTGCCGCTCTAGGAGCGGCCGATACCGGCGATCCGCCGCCACCGTTCGCCACACCGATCCCGTGGCGCCCGGCACCCGCCCCGTCGCCCGCTCAACGTGCGAGAGAAGCGTCATCGCGTCCATCTCGGCCGCGCGGATCACATGATCCAGCGAACGCCCGTCCAGCACGATGCCGTCGATCCGACGCTCGATCTCGGCGATCGCGCTGGCGCGTCTCGCCGCCATCGCCTCGCGCCGCCTGCCCAGTTCCGTCGACGCGAGCAATCCCAGACGCGCCGCTCTCCCCGTCAACCGCTCGCACGCGTTGTCCGACCGGAGCATCAGCCGATGCTCCGCGCGACTCGTGAACATCCGATACGGCTCCGTCGGCGTCTTTGTCACCAGGTCATCCATCATCACGCCGATGTACGCCTCGTCCCGCCCGAGCACGAACTCTGACCCGCCCGCGCCGTCAAGAACACGCAGCGCCGCGTTCACCCCCGCCACCAGCCCCTGCCCCGCCGCCTCCTCGTACCCGCTCGTGCCGTTGATCTGTCCCGCGAGAAAGAGCCCCTCAACCACGCGCGTCATGCCCGTCGCGTAGATCTGGTGGGGCTTCACCATGTCGTACTCGACCGCGTACCCGTACCGCAGGATCTCCGCCCCATCGCACCCCGGCATCGAACGCACGATCGCGTCCTGCACGTCCGCCGGCAGACTCGTCGAGATCCCGTTGCAGTACACCCAGTCGTCCGACAGCGATTCCGGCTCGAGAAACACCCCGTGCGAGTCGCGCTCCGCGAACCGCATCACCTTGTCCTCGATCGACGGACAGTACCGCGGTCCCACCGACTCGATCTGCCCGCTGAACATCGGCGCCCGGTGAAGATTCTCCCGGATCAACTCGTGCGACGCCGCGCTCGTCCACGTCTGGCGGCACTCCACCTGCTCCAGATACGGAAACCGACCCAACTTCACATCACCAACCGCCCAAGGCACACGCGCCCCCGAGCCATCGCGTTCATCCGTCAGATCGCTGAAAGGTGTCGGCTCCGCATCACCATGCTGCGGCTGCAACTCATCCCATCGGATCGACCCCCGGCGCAGCCGTGGAGGCGTGCCCGTCTTGAGCCGCCCGAGCTCGAAGCCCATCTCGCGCAACGACGCCGCGATCCCGACCGCCGCGTGCTCGCCGTATCGCCCTCCCTCGCTCTTCCGCTCGCCGCAGTGCATCAGCCCGCGCATGAACGTGCCCGTCGTCAGCACGACCGTCTCGGCCTCGATCCGCTCCGCGCCGCGCACGCCGCTGATCTCGACGCCACGCACGCGACCGCCCTCAACGACGATCCGCTCGACACTGGCGCCGATCACCTCGATCTCCGGGCGGGCACGGATCATCGCCTGCACCGCTCGCGCATACGCGTGCTTGTCGCACTGCGCCCGAGGCCCGTGCACCGCCTCGCCCTTGGACGTGTTCAGCACCTTGAACTGGATCCCCGTCGCATCGGTCGCGAGCCCCATCAAGCCGCCCAGGGCGTCGATCTCGCGCACGATCTGGCCTTTGGCCAGGCCCCCGATCGCCGGATTGCACGACATGACGCCGATCTTGGTCGGATCCGCCGTGACCAGCGCAACGGTCGGCGCTTCGCCGCCGCGAATCGGCAGCAGATTGGCAGCCGCCCACGCGGCCTCAACGCCCGCGTGCCCACCCCCGATCACGATGACATGAAACCGCCTGTTCACAAGCTCAGGGTAGCAGAGCGACCGAGTCCGACGCGGCTCGACGCGGGGCAGATCAGTGCGCGTTCGGGTGCACAAACCCCTTGAACAGCGTCATCCACAGGATCCGGATGTCAAACCCCAGCGACCAGTGCTTGACGTAGTACAAGTCGTACTGCAGCCGCTTCCGCAGACTCGTGTCCCCGCGCAGCCCGTTCACCTGCGCCCAACCCGTCATCCCCGCCTTCACGTGTTGGCGAATCATGTAGCCGCGCCAGTTCTCCCTGAACTGCTCGGCCAGCTCCGGCCGCTCCGGCCGCGGCCCGACGAGCGACATCTCGCCCCGAAGCACGTTGAACAACTGGGGCAGCTCATCCAGCGACGTGCGACGCAGCCAGCGGCCGACCGGCGTGACGCGAGGATCGGCCCTCTGCGTCCAACCGATCGCCCCCTCGCCCTCGTCCTGCACGTGGTACATCGTGCGGAACTTGTAGATGCTGAACACCTCTCCCCCAAGGCCCACCCGCCGCTGACGGAAAATCACCGGCCCCGGCGAGCCGAATCGCACCAGCGTCGCGATCAGCAGCATCAAAGGACCGAACACCACGATGCACGAGAGCGATCCGGCGATATCGATGATCCGCTTCTGCACGCCGCCCAATCCGTGCAGCGGACTCTCGCGATAGCTGAGCACAGGCATCCCGTCCAGCTCCGCCACCGCCATGCTCTGCGGCAGGTACCGCGCCTGCACGTCCGGCACGATCCGCACGTCCACCGCGAACTTCTCAAGACGCTGCAGCACCCGCGGGATCATCGCCGACCGCGCCGTCGGGATCGCCAGATACACCGCGTCCACCGGATACCGCTCCAGCACCGACTCCAGCTCCGACATCCCACCCGCCACCGGACGCTTCGCGCACTCAGGCCTCGACCGCTGATCGTGGTGCGAGATGAAGTACGCCACGTGAAGGCCCGTCCACGAGTTCCTGTCCAGCGTGCGGCAGACGATCGCCCCCAGCCGCCCGTCGCCGATGATCGCCACGTGACGCAGGTTGAACCCCCGCCGACGCAGCATTCGCAGCAGCAGACGCGACAGCGCGCGGTGCACACCCAGCAGCGTCGGCAGCAGCACCGCAAGCGCGAGCAACTGAACGCGTCCCGCGTCCAGCGCACGCCCCGCGATCGTCACCGACGCCACGCCCTCACCGATTCGCGCCGGGTCGTGCCCGATCGCCTCGTTCCCCACCGCCCAGAGCACGACGATCATCGCACCGATCGCGCCGACGCTCGCCTTCCCCGTCTGCACCAACTCGTGCGTCAGCGATCGGTCGCGACGAGGCCGATACAGCCGGCAAGCCCACAGCATCCCGATCGTGATCGGAACCGCGAACAGGATCAGCGGCTCCTTGAAGTATGACTCCCAGTCCGGCGGGAACTCACTCTTCAGCAGCACGTGACGCACGCCCCATGCGCCCAGGCACGCGCCCGCAACCACCGCGGCATCCGCAACGCCGAGCAAGGCCACAAAGAGTTGATGCTGCTGCTTCAGCACGCTCGAACGTTCTCCGGTCCCGCCCCGCAATCCCCTGCCCGAAATCCTGACGGACGACAACACTTTCGCCCGTCGTCCCGCTCCTGTCAACCCGAAACCCCAAACTCCACCCGACCCGCGCGCCGAAACGATTTACGCGGGCCACGCCGCGCCCGTTCGGGGCGAGCCCTGTTTCAACCCGATCGCACGCATCGCCTCTCGCTCCGCCTCCCCCAGCGTCGAACCGTCCGGCACGACCACGCGGATGATCGCGTAAAGATCGCCCTGCTTGCCGGACTCATCCTTCAGTCCCATGCCCCGCAACCTCAGCTTGCGCCCGGAACTCGAACCGGGAGGCACGGACAGCGCCGCAGATCCGTCGAGCGTCGGCACCCGAACGCTCGCGCCCATCACCGCCTCCGACACGCTGAGCGGCACCTCGATCTTCAGATCAAGATCACTCCCCTCCACTCGCTCGAGCAGGCCGTGCGGCTGGACCCGCACCACCAGAACGACAGCAACGTCCGCGCCCGGCGGCTTCACACGCAGCTTGGTCCCGTCGGCGGTGGCCGGCGGAATCTGGACCTCGAGCGTGCTCGTTCGCTCCGCCCCCGAAGCCCCGTGACGCAGACGAACCGTCTGCGTCCCGCCCTTCGCCGCCAGCACGAACGGAACCGACACCTCGACCGACTGCTGGCGCTGCGCGCGTCGTCCCCGCTGTCCCCGCGATGAGCCGGCGCCCTCGCTCCCTGGGCTGTACCTCGAACCGAAGAACGCATCGAACACCGATCCGATCTCGTCCATGTCGAACTCGGAAGCCGGTGTGCCGCCGCTCCAGCGGAACGGCCCCTCTGCCCCAGCCTGGGAGCGCGAGGCCTGGGGCGCCGCGTGGCCGAATCGGTCGTACTGACCTCGCTTGGCCTCATCGGAGAGCGTCTCGTACGCCTCCTGCACCTCGGCGAACTTCTTCGCGGCATCCGGCGCCTTGTTCACGTCCGGATGCAGCTCGCGCGCCAACCCGCGATACGCGCGCCGGATCTCATCCGCGCTCGCACCCCGCTTCAGCCCCAGAACCTCGTAGTAATCCCGTTTGCCCATGACGGACGACTCATTCCACGGCTACGACGCCACCCGCCGACGGATTCCTCGCCCACCGCCTCCAACTCGCCGCGCGCCGTGGTCAATGTCCGCCGGAAGCCGCGCCCGGCGTTTCGGGAGCGACGTTCTGTCCCTCAACGCCGCGGATCGACAGGCACTCAACGTCAAAGGTCAGACGGGCGTTCGGCGGAATCACTCCGGCCCGACCCTGCGGTCCGTATCCCTGGTCGCTGGGAATCACGATGCGTCGGCGCTCGCCGTTCTTCAGACCGGACATGCCGATGTTCCAGCCCGGGACCATCTGACCAGGCCACCGGAACGTCAGGGGCTGCGGCCGCTGGCGCGAACTGTCGAAAATGCGACCATCATCCAGGAAACCCGTGTACTGCACAGTCGCCAGCTGCCCCGACTGGATCTCCTCGCCCTCGCCCGACTTCAACACGATCGACACGACCCCCTCCGGCGACCGGGTGACCGAGACCGGCGCCTGAACCTTCGTGAACTCGTACCGATCTCCGGGCGCCGATCCCCATGCGACCGAGCCGTCCGCAGCGATCCCGCGATCCACAGACACGAGCGTCGCGGCGTCGATGGAGATCTCGCTCGTCATCTCGACGGCGCCCGACACGCCGGTCGGATACGGATACGGCGTCTTGCCCGCATACCCGTTCCCGGACTTGGCCAGATCAATGTCCAGCGTGGCGATCAGGTCCGAAGCAGGGATCGGCCGGATCAGGTCCGGCGCGAACACCAGCCCGACCAGCGCGCCCTTGAGCCCCGGTGTGTTGCGGAACTCGTACGTGCGCAGGCGAACCCCGCCCTTGTAGGCGTACAGCGCAAACACCGCCTGCCGGTACGGCTCGAAGAGCGCGTCCTCTCGGGCCGCCTCCACATAGAGTGTGTTCGGGATGCCGTCGACAGGAGCGGGCACCATCGTCATCATGATCTTGATCGTCCCGGCGCCGTCTGTCTGCGCAACCTCGGACGACGAAGCCCACGTTCCGGTCAACATCGACGCGATCGACTCGATCTCGGGAGTTGTCCAGGAGGGCGTCCAGACCTGAACCGCCTCGGCCGCCGCAGGAGCGGACTCCTGCGCCGCCGCCGCAGACCCAAGAAGCCCCAAGACCGCCGCAGCGACCAATGGCGTGCCCATCTTCATGATTCACACTCCTGTGCTTCGCTCGCTCACCAGGCGCCCCGAAAGACGCACAAGCCCTCGAACACCGATCTCAACCGAGCTCCGGGAACAACTTCACCACGGCGCCGACGAGGTCCTTCACGTGGCTCACGGACTCGTCCATCAGCTTCTGCTCGTCCGCAGTCAGCTTGAACGTCACGATCCGCTCAACGCCGCCCGAGCCGAGGAGCGCCGGGACCCCGACAAAGTAGCCCTTGCCCTTCTGGCCCGTCGCGACGCCGAACTCGTTCTCGCAGTACGCCGCCGAAGGGATGATCCGCTTCTTGTCCTTGATGATCGCCTCGACCATCTGGATCGTGCCGCTCGCCGGCGCGTAGTACGCGCTCGTGCCCATCAGCTTGACGATCTCGCCCCCGCCGACCTTCGCACGCTCGACGCACGCGTTGATCTTCTCCGGCGCCATCAGGTCCGTCAGCGGAATGCCGCTCACGCTCGTGAGCCGGGGCAGAGGCACCATGTCATCACCGTGCCCGCCGAGCAGCAGGGCCGAGATGTCCTCAACGCTCACGCCCAACTCCATCGCGATGAACTCGCGGAACCGCGCAACGTCCAGAGCGCCCGCCTGCCCCATGATCCGGTTCGTCGGGAAGCCCGTCGTCTTCCACGCCGTGTACACCATCGCATCCAGCGGATTCGCCACCACAATCACGATCGAATCCGGCGCAAACTCCTTCACCTTCTCGCTTACGCTCTTCACGATCGGCACGTTCACCGCCAGCAGATCGTCGCGGCTCATCCCCGGCTTCCGAGGCAGCCCCGCCGTGATCACAACCACGTCCGAGCCCGCGATGTCCTTGTAATCGAACGTGCCCATGATCCGCGTGTCGAATCGCTCAATCGGCGCACAGCACGCAAGGTCCAGCGCCTTCCCCTTCGGCATGTGCTGCTCGGGCTTGTCCTTGTTCGGGATGTCCAGGAGGACAATGTCCCCAAGCTCCTTCGCCGCCGCCCAGTGCGCACAGGTCGCCCCGACATTGCCCGCTCCGATGATGCTGATCTTTGCCCGACGCATGTGCGTAAGTCCTTGTCAATACATTGGTTAAAACGATATCGCTCGCGAGAAACATCCCGCGGGTCGCAATGATAGGCCGCACGCACGCACCCTCTCAATCCTCAGGTTTCATTGACGGAAGCAAGACATGCACCTCAAAGCGACATCAGACAATGTCCCGTGAAGCCCGCTCTGGCGGCTTCGGATTGGCGTACCGCCCTACACATACTTCCTTGCATCGCCCGTGTGTACTTCCTTGCATCGCCCGTGTGCGAGCGGGTTCAGTAAAGAGGAGACAAGCAATGAAGAGAGTCATGTCCATCGCAGCCGCCGCGGCCCTTTTCGCCGGTGCCGCCGCCGCAAACCCCGTGTTCCTCGCGACTTCCGGTTCAACGCTCTTCCGCGCCTCCTCCGGAGGTGGCGTCGCAACGTTCGCCCTCTCCGACGACTTGGTCTCCATGTTCCGCATGCCCAACGGCGAAATCTGGGGCGTCAGCGCGACAACCAGCGTGAACGGCACCTATGAGATCTATCGCCTCGACGGCGCCCTCTCCGCTGCCCCCTCCCTCACGCTCCTCCACGATGGCTTCCAGGCAACCTACCCCGGCATGACCTACGCCAATGGGTTCCTCTACGGCTTCGCCGACGGCTCGCAGCATCTCGATCGAATCGACCCCGGAACCTTCGCCGTCTCGAGCGTCGGCCCCACCGGTACCTTCAGCAACGGCGCCGCCGCGCACGACGCCGCAACCGACACCTTCTACGGCATGAGCAGCAACACCAACGCCCTCTACACAATCGACTACGCACTCTCCGGCGGCCCAACCCCCGCCGGCACGCTCGTCGGTGCGCTCGGATTCGACTTCCAGAATCACGACGCCGACTTTGTCGGCGGCATCCTCTACACCGCCGTGCAGCGGAACGACAACGGCGCCTTCGAAGTTGGCACGATCAGCACCATCGACGGCTCCTACTCCTTCCTGATGACCCTTGAGAACCTCTACACGCCCGGCGTCGTCGGCATGGTCGTCGTCCCCACGCCCTCCACGATCGCGTCGATCGCGCTCGCCGGACTGCTCGTCGCTCGTCGCCGTCGCTGATCCGGCACGACGAGAGCCCTCGAAGATGTGCTCCCCAGATCGCCCGGCCCCGCGCCGGGCGATCTTGCTTTTTGCCCCGCGCGATTCCACGATCCCGACATGGAACTCGATCCCGCCGCCCTCGACATCCCGTCCCGCTACAAACTGCTCATCGGCTGCATCCTTCCTCGCCCCATCGCCCTCGTCTCCACATGCGCCAGCGACGGCTCGCTCAATCTCGCGCCCTTCTCCTTCTTCAGCGGCCTCGGATCGAATCCCATGACGCTCCTCTTCTGCCCGGCAAACAACGCCGATGGCTCCGAGAAGGACACGCTCCGCAACTGCAAGCCCGTCTCCGAAGGCGGCACCGGCGAGTTCGTCGTCAACGTCGCTCCGTTCAGCATCATCAAGCAGGTCAGCGCCGCCGCCGAACCCCTCCCATTCCGCCAGAGCGAGTTCGACCTCACCGGACTGACGCCCTGCCCGAGCGTCGCCGTGACGCCCCCGCGCGTCGCCGAGTCCCCCGTCTCCTTTGAGTGCCGCACGCTCCACGTCCTCCGCACCAGTCCCGGCGCGCCCTCCGGCGGGAACGTCGTCATCGGCCACGTCCTCCGCGTCCACGCACGCGACGACGTCCTGAACGATCGCCTCCACGCCAGCGCCGACGCCCTCGACCTCTGCGGCCGAATGGGTGGCCAAACCTATTGCACCACGCGCGAGAGATTCGACCTCCCGCCGGGAATCGATTCCCTGACCAGGACCATCTCGCCCGCAAGATCGACGCCGCAACCGTTCCGCCTCGACCATTAACCTCGACAGCGGATCGAGCGGACATCAGCCCCGTGCCGTCGAAAAATCATCGGGGCCACTGGCTAGTGCCAATGGCCCCGATGAGAGCAGATTCACTCAAACAACCGGCTCGGATCCGCCGGCCGACAAGGCCCCACGGACGCGTTTACGCGCGCCGACGACGAGCCGCCAGGCCCGCGACGCCGAGCAGCGCCAAGGCGCCGGGAGCCGGGATGATCTGACCGTCCGCAGAGACAGTCTGGTTGTTGAAGTTGTTGGTGAAGAAGCCGCCAGTGAAGCGGATATACAGCTGGCTGAACGCGCCGGTGTAGGGCGGATCGCCAGGCAGGTCCATGTCGAAGGAGCCGCTGATGCCGTCGAACGTGCCATCGGCCGCGCCGTTGTCGTTGAAGAAGACGTTGCTGAGCAGACCGCTGTAGAACACCACACCGCCGCCAGGAGACTGCCAGATGCCGCCGATGTCCGCGGTCAGCGTGTCGCCATCAACGTCGGTCAGCACAACCGTGCCCGCGCCCGTTGCCTCGCCCACGCCGGTCACCGTCACCGAAAGCGTGATCAGCACGTCGGCGAACGTACCCAGATCCATGAACCCGGTATCGAACTGTGCAGTCCCGCCGGGAGCCGCAAGGCGAGTCACGTCGCCGCCGGTGTTCAGCACGCCGCCGTCGGCGCGAGCCGTGAACGTGCCGGTCGTCGCGCTGGACTTCACGTACCGACCGTTCAGATCGGTGTAGCCGAATGTGGCGATGACGTCTGCCGTCGCCGACCCAGCCGCGATTGCAAGCGCAACCACAGCCCCTCCCATCACGCGGGCCGAAACAAATGCCATGTCTCTTCTCCTCGATTCCACGGAATCTGCTCTTCTCTCTCTCTCCAACGTCGCATGAAGTGGGGGTCACACACCCCGAGGAAGCCCTCGATGCGCCGGTCTCTCTGGAATGAAGTATGTCGAAACGGCAACCCAAAAGCGAGGGTCATCACTCAAATTGTGCAGAAATATCGGCCCGCCACGAAGAAAAGTGCCGTACACTTTCCTTACATCTCAGCCGGCCGACCAGCCAACCGCCCAACGCAGGCACATCACCGCCGCGCCGGACACGGCACAGGCCAGGATGACCGAGAGCATCCCCCACTTCAATCTGAACACCAGGTACAGCGCCAGGATCGCCAGCATCGCCGCGCCCAGATCGAATGAACCCAGCGCAGGCGCCGGAACGCTCACCGCGCCAAGCTTCACAAACGGCGCCGGATCCATGAACACCGTGTGCACGGCAAACCACGCCGCCAGCGAGAGGACCACGCCCACCACCGCCGCGGTCACGGTCGAGAGCGCCGCACCGATGCGCCTGCTGTGACGCAGACTCTCCATGTACGGTGCGCCCAGGAAGATCCACATGAAACAAGGCGCGAAAGTCACCCAGGTCGCCAGCGTCGCACCAAACACCCCGGACGACATCGGGTCCAACTCAACCAGCGCACCATGGAACTCCGTGGGCGGCCGCCTGAAGCACGCCATGAACCCGACGAACTGAAGAACGAGAATCAAGGGTCCCGGCGTCGTCTCCGCCATTCCCAGCCCATCCAGCATCTCGCCGGGCATGAGCCATCCGACGTTGGGCGCATGCTGCGCCACATAGCCGAGCACCGCGTACGCGCCCCCGAACGTCACCATCGCCGCCTTGCTGAAAAAGACACCGATCTCCGTGTGCACGCTCCGAGGGCCGAAAAGCCACGACGCAACAACCACCGGCGCGAACCAGATCGCGACCCACAACCCCACCACGCCCAACGCACGGATCGGCGATCGCGACACCGGCAGCACCGCATCGTCCGGCAGCAGCGGCGGCACATGGTCCGCGTGCGTGCCGCCACCGTGCCCCTTGCCCGGCTTGAACACATCCGGCCACCTCGCCGATCCGAAAAGCCCGAGCAGGATCGCCCCCGCGATGATCACGGGGAACGGAACCTTGAAGAAGAAGATCGCAACGAACGATGCCGCCGCAATCGTGACCATCGCGCGGTTCGGCAGCGCCCGCTTGCCGATCCGCACCACCGCCTGGATCACAATCGCGAGCACCGCCGCCTTGATGCCGTAGAAAATCAGCTGCGTCGCGACCCGATTGCTGGTGGCGTACAGCACGCTCAACGCCATCATCGCGAAGAACCCGGGCAGAATGAACAGCAGCCCCGCCGCGAGCGCCCCGCGGGTCCGGTGCATCAGCCAGCCGATGTACGTCGCCAGCTGCATCGCCTCAGGGCCGGGAAGCAGCATGCAGTAGTTGAGGGCGTGCAGGAACCGCTGCTCACCGATCCATCGCTTCTCGTCGACCACGACGCGGTGCATGACCGCGATCTGCGCCGCGGGTCCGCCGAATGATGCCAGCCCGACGTACGCCCATGTCCGCAACGCCTCCCCGAACGAAACGCCGTGCCTCGGCCACGCACGAGACACCGCGGCCGATGCCGGCTCCTCGCCCGCGTCCGGCCGGGCATCGCCCGCTCCGGATTCGTCACTCATCGAGCCCTCCTCGCACTCCATTCACGCGCGAGGATCGCGTGACAGCAAAGATCGATGTACCGCTCGCCCTTCCTCCCGTGCTCGCGCTGCACGCCCTCGAACACCATGCCCAGCTTGTCCATGATCCGCTCGCTCGCGGGGTTCCACGTGAAGTGGCGGGCAAACACACGATGGAGCCCCAGATCGCCGAATCCCCACTCGAGCATCGCGCCACACGCCTCCGTGGTGTAGCCGCCACCGCGATGGTCACGCCGCGTCGAGTACCCAAGCTCCGCGTTGTTGTCCTTGGCATTGAGCATCAAGGCGACGCCGCCCACGGGCTCATCGCTCCCCGCAACGCACCACGCGCGGACGACGCCCGTGCCCTCGGCGGCCATCCTGGCGAACTTCTCCAGCGCCTCCAGCCCCTTCTCGCGCGTGTACGGCAGCGTGACGGAGCTTGTGTTCCGTTCGATCTCCGGATCATCGTTCAGACGGACGAGCGCCTCGATATCCGACTCGCGCCACGGGCGCAAGACAAGACGCTCCGTGCGGAGCGTCCTGCCGTCGTCTACGAAATGGGGCGGCGGTGTCGCAGTGCTCACAGGCGGATCTTACTTCACACCGTCCTTGGACGCCATGAGCTTGATAAGGTCCACGCAACGAGCCGAGTAACCCGCCTCGTTGTCGTACCACGAAACCACCTTGAAGAACCGCTTGTTCAGCTCGATCCCCGCCTTGGCGTCGAAGATCGAGGAGTGGCGGTCCCCGATGAAGTCGCTCGAGACGACCTCCTCATCCGTGTAGGCCAGCACGTTCTTCATCGTGCCGCCCGCAGCG
The DNA here is from genome assembly GCA_026647565.1 of Phycisphaerales bacterium. Classification (GTDB taxonomy): domain Bacteria; phylum Planctomycetota; class Phycisphaerae; order Phycisphaerales; family UBA1924; genus JAHBWV01. The sequence continues at coordinate 37,956 of JAPKGU010000011.1, forward strand.
GACTTCATGGCCGCGTTGATGTCCGCGAGCGACGTGTCCTTGGCGGTCCTGAACGTCAGGTCGACGGCCGAGACGTCCGCCGTCGGCACACGGAACGACATGCCCGTCAACTTGCCCTTCAGCGCCGGAATCGCCAGCGTGACCGCCTTGGCCGCGCCCGTGCTCGCCGGGATGATGTTCTGGTAACCGTTCCGCCCGCCCCGCCAGTCCTTCTTCGAGGGGCCATCCTGCGTCGGCTGCGTCGCCGTGACCGCGTGGATCGTGGTCATCAAACCCTCTTCGAGCCCGAAAGCGTCGTTGATCACCTTCGCAATCGGCGCCAGGCAGTTCGTCGTGCACGAGGCGTTGCTGACCACCGTGTGCCTCGATGCGTCGTACGACTCGTGGTTCACGCCGAGCACCAGCGTCGGCACCTGCGCCGGCTCGCTCTTGGTCGGAGCGGAGATCACAACCCGCTTCGCGCCCGCCGCGACGTGCGCCGACGCCTTCTCAAAGTCCGTGAACAGACCCGTGGACTCGAGCACGTAGTGAACCCCCAGGTCCTTCCAGGGCAGCTTCGCGGGATCCTTCTCCGCAGTCGTCCTCGTCACGCGCCCGTTGACGGTGAACGAGCTCTCGGTCGACTCCACGGTCGCGGGCTTGCCCCCGATCGTGAAACGCCGGTGCATGGTGTCGTACTTGAGCAAGTACGCGAGGTTGTCCGCAGGAACAAGGTCGTTCACACCCACGATCTCGATCTCCGGATGCTCCGAGGCCAGGCGATACACGAGGCGTCCGATGCGACCGAAACCGTTGATGCCGATGCGAATGGACATGGAAACTCCCCGAGGGGTTGTCCCGCCGTCGCTCCGGCGCGGAGCGAATGCGGAGTCGTGCGAGCGTAAGACGCCGAGGAAAACGCTAGGTCGCGCCCGAGCGCATTGTCCACGCCATCGGACCCGCGCCCGCGCAATCGCTGGACAGTTCGTGCGCCGTTCGCAACGCCGCCCCAATGCGACGCCGGCCCGCTCACCGCCGCTCGTGACGCACGTGCCCGCCCGCGATCGTTGCGACGCTCCGACCCTTCAGACGCCGGCCCAGAAACGGCGTGTTCCGGCTCTTCCCCGCCAGATCCTCCAGCCGCACCGCCCACTCGACCTCCGTGTCGATCACAGTCACATCCGCCGGCCCCCCCACCGCGATCGCCCCCAGCCCCAGACGGTCCAGCCCGCACAGACGCGCCGGCTCGATCGTCATCATCGCGATCATCCGCGGCCAGTCGATCACGCCCGGCTTGATCAGCGCCTCCGCGTACAGCGCCAGGGCCGTCTCAAGCCCGATGATCCCGAACGGCGCCTCCTCGAACGGACGCGCCTTCTCCTCCGCGCTGTGCGGCGCATGGTCCGTCGCCAGAACCGTGATCGTCCCGTCCGCGATGCCGCCCTTGATCGCCACGATGTCCGAAAGCTCCCTCAGCGGCGGGTTCATCTTCGCGTTCGTGTCATACCCGAACCCGTCCGGACCCGCCACCGCCTCGTGCGTCAGCAGCAGATGATGGGGCGACGCCTCCGCCGTCACCGGCTGCCCTGCCGCACGGGCTCGGCGCACGATCTCGACGCTCCCCGCCGACGACAGATGCTGCACGTGATAGGCACAGCCGATCGCCGCGTTCAGACGAATGTCACGCTCGACGATCACTTCTTCCGCAACGCGAGGCCAGCCGGAAAGCCCCAGACGCACCGCAACATCCCCCGCGTGCATCGACGCCCCCGCCGTCAGCGACGAGTCCTGGCAGTGCTGCATGAACGTCAGCCCCGCGTGACGCGTCAGTCGCAGCACCCGCGACATCACGCCCGCGGACTCGATCGCGTCCCCATCGTCGCTGATGCCCACCGCCCCCGCACGCGCCAGCAGCGAGATCTCCGACGGCTCATCACCCCGCCGCCCCTTCGTCCCCGCACCGACCGCATACACGCGGCAATGCCCCGTCGAACGCGCCCGCCCCTCAATGAACGTGATCATCTCCGGCGTGTCCAGCGCCGGTGTCGTGTTCGGCATGCAGCAGAGCGTCGTGAATCCCCCCGATACCGCCGCCCGCGTGCCCGACTCGATCGTCTCCTTGTGCTCGCCGCCCGGCTCGCGCAGGTGCACGTGAGGATCGATCAGGCCGGGGACCACCAGCCGCCCCTCGGCCTCGATCACGCGGTCCGAAGCGGCTCGCTCAAGGCCCGTTCCGATCTCGGCGATCCGATCGCCCCGGATCACCACATCAGCCACCTGGTCAAAGCCCGATGCCGGATCGATCACCCGCCCACCCTGGATGAAGAGTCGTGCCATGGGACCCAGCGTATGCGACGGTCGCCGCACACGGGAACAACGCCCGCCCCCGGACAGCACGACCACACAGGACGAACCCCAACTCCGGTATCCTTCATACATGCCCACGCCGCAAAGCTCGGCACAAGCCGCAGAAGCCCTGGTCGCTCAGGCGTCCCGGCGTCTCAAGGCCGGAGACGCCGCCGAGGCCAGCCGCCTGGCCCTTGATGCGCTCGCCGCCCGCAAGGGGTACGCCCCAGCCATCCAGATCGCCGCAGCCGCCCTCAACACCCTCCGGTTGCATCGCGAAGCGCTCGAGATCCTCCCTGCGCCGAGCGCAGCCCAGGGACTCGATGCCGCCACGCTGTTCGAACTGGCGTATGCCCTGACCCACCACGGCCAGCCCGATGAAGCAATGCCCCTGATCGATCGGCTCGAACGTCTCGCCCCACGAACCACCGAAGTCGCGGCGCTCCGGGGTGCCGCCCACGCCATCGCCGGCCGCTACGAGCGTGCGGTCGAGACCCTCACCCCGCTCGTCGGCCACGCCCCGCCACACACCTACCTCCCCCGCCTTGCGGCCTCGCTCTTGCGAGCCGGTCGCCCCGACCAGGGGCTGGACCTCCTCCGCCGAGAGTTGGAACGCGCCGACCTGGATGCGCCGACCCGAAAGAAGCTGCTCTTCTCCCGCGCCGAGATCCTCGACGCCGTCGGCGAGTTCGACCGCGCTTGGGTCGACCTGATGGCGGCACGCGCACTCGGATCACCCGAGGGATACGCGCCCGAGCGGTTCAGCGCCGCCGTGGACCGCCTCATCGCGACGTGGACCCCCGAGCGTCTGGCACTCCTCGGCGCCCCCAGCACCCCCGCCACGCGCGCGATCCTCGTGGTCGGCATGTGGCGATCGGGCACGACACTTGTACACCAGGTCCTCGCTGCAAACCCGCGCATCGCCGGCGCTGGCGAGTTGAACGTGCTCCTGCACGCCACCAAGACGATCTGGCCGCGGGACACCATCGGAGGCGTCGTCATTCCCGGTGACCCGGCCTCATTGACAAAGCCGACCGCCGAATCGATCGGCCGCGAGTACGCCAAGGCACTTCTCCAGGCATCGATGGACGCGACACGGGTCGTGGACAAGATGCCGCTGAACATGCTCTGCCTCGGTCTCGCCGCCGCCGCCCTCCCCGGCGCCCGCGTGGTCCGGTGCGTGCGAGATCCGATCGACACGTGCCTCTCCTGCCTCTTCCAGATGCGCGGCGCGGTGCCGTACTGCGATCGACTCGACTGGCTCGGCCGCTTCTACGCCGACGCCGAGCGCGCAGATGCGCACTGGACAAGCACCCTGACGCTCCCCCGCCTGCGCGTCGTGTACGAGGACCACGTCGCTGACCCCGAAGCGACCGCGAGGTCCCTTGCGGATTTCGCCGGAGTCCCGTGGGACCAGC